>JAJZSW010000047.1 GCA_021849505.1 Pseudomonadota bacterium | reverse complement strand
GGCCGTGCAGGCGCGTGTAGAAATCCCGGAAGCGGGCGAGACCCAGCGAGCCGATGAAGGTGAAGATCGCCCCGGCGAGCACGAGGAAGGACAGCAGGATTTCGACAGCGGTATTCATTCGATGCTCATTCGATAATATCGCCGCGCAACAGGAACTTGCACAACGCCACGGTGCCGACGAAGCCCATCAGGGCGATCAGCAGCGCGGCCTCGAAGTAGAGCGGGCTGGCGAGGGCGATGCCGAGCAGCACCAGCAGGGCGATGGCGTTGATGTAGAGCGTGTCGAGCGCGAGGATGCGGTCGGGCGCCGAGGGTCCCGCCAGCAGGCGATGGAAGCTCATGGCGAAGGCCGCCGCCACCAGCGCGAAGGCGATGTTCAGGGAAAACGTCAGCATTCCAGTATTTCCTTCAAGGGGGTCTCGAAACGCTGCTTGATCTCGGTGACAAGCGCGGCCGGGTCATCGCAATCGAGGGCGTGCACCAGCAGGCTGCGGCGGTCTGCCGACAGCCGCGCCGACACGGTGCCGGGGGTCAGGCAGATGGTGTTGGCCAGCACGCTGATCGCCAGATCGTTGGTCAGGTCGAGCGGCACGGCGACGAAGCAGGGGCGCAGGCGGCGTGGCCCGGCGAGGATCAGTCGGGCCACGGCGAGATTGGCGATCACCACGTCGTGCAGGAAAACGGCGGCGAAGCGCGCCGCTGCGCGTAGCGAATAAAAGCGCACGCGTTCCGGCCAGAAGGGCAGGGTGAAGCGCGGAATGGCCCAACCCAGCAGCAGGCCGAGCAGAATCTGTCCGGGTTCCAGGCTGTTGTTGAGCAGCAGCCAGACCATGGCCAGCACGGGCGTCAGCAGCGGATGCGGCAGCCAGCGCTTCATTTTTCGCTTCCTCCGAGTACGGCGTGGATATACAGTTCGGGCGTGGAAAGCTGCAGCGCGATGGTATCGGCGAAGCGCGCCGCCGGACCGGCGGCGAGGGTCAGCGCCAGGATCAGGCCGACGAGGCCGAAGATGGCAGCCAGTTCGCGCGGCCCGCTGGGCGGATCGGCCGCTTCGCCTGGACGTTGATCGACCAGCAGGGCCGGCGCCCCGGGCGGCGGCGGTTCGACTGTGCGGGTGCTGAAGAACAGCGCGCTGCCGGCACGCGCCAGAGCGATGGTGCCGAACAGCGCGGCGAGCAGGATAGCCACCCATACCTCCCACTGGGCCGCGCGCAGGATCATCAACTTGGCGAGAAAACCCGAGAGTGGCGGCAGACCGGCGGCCGCGACGGCGGCGAAGAAGAACAGCCCGCCCCACAGCGCGTGGCGCGACAGGTCGCGTTCCGGAGCGAAAAAGTCGGCGCTGGCGGGACGGCGACGCTTGAACGCTTCGGCCAGCAGGAACAGCAGCGCGGCGGCGAAGGTGCTGTGCGGCAGGTAATAGAGGCCGGCGGCGATGCCGGCGGTGTCTGCCGAGAAAGCGGTCAGCAGCAGGCCGACCGAGGCGATCACCAGCCAGGCGGCCATCCGCGAAAGATTCGGCGCCGCCAGCGCCCCGATCATGCCGGTGGCCAGCGTGGCCAGCGCCAGCGGTAGCCGCCAGGCTTCGTACAGGTCGGCCAGTGCGCCGGAATCCGGCCCGAACAGCAGCGTGTCTGCGCGCAGCAACGCATAGGCGCCGACCTTGGTCATGATGGCGAACAGCGCGGCCACCGATGCCGTGGTGTTGGCATACGCGCCCGGCAGCCAGAGGAACAGCGGCAGCAGCGCCGCCTTGAGCGCGAACACGGCAAACAGCAGCAGCCCGCCGGCGCGTGCGAGACCGAGGTTTTCCGGCGCGACTGTCGCCGCCTGGCGGGCGATGTCGGCCATGTTGAGGGTGCCGAGGCTGGCGTAGATCAGGCCGGCGGCGAACAGGAACAGCGTCGAACCGATGAGGTTGAGGATCACGTAATGCAGTCCGCCGCGCACCCGCGCCGGGCCGCCGCCGTGCAGCAGCAGGCCATAGGAGGCGATCAGCAGGATTTCAAACGCGACGAACAGGTTGAACAGGTCGCCGGTGAGAAAGGCCATGGCGATGCCGAACAACTGCATCTGGAACAGCACGTGAAAATGCCGCCCCTGCCGGTCGGTGCCGTCGCCGGCATGGATGACGGCGAACAGGGCCAGCAGCGTCGTGGTGAGCATCAGCCAGGCCGCCAGCCGGTCGGCAACCAGCACGATGCCCCATGGCGCCGGCCAGTCGCCGAGGCGGTAGACAAGGATCTCGCCGCCCGCCACGGCCATCAGCAGCGCGACGGTGATGGCGATCTGTGCCAGCACCGAGATCACGGCGATCCAGCGCCGCGCCGCCATCGGCAGATCGCGCATTGCGAGCAGCAGCACAGCCGCAACGAAGGGTGCGAGCACCGGCAGGATGGGCAGATGCGCGTTCATCGTTCTCCATCCACATGGTCATTGCCGAGTTCGGCACGTGCGCGCAGCGCCAGCATGATGACGAAGGCGGTCATGGCGAAGCCGATGACGATGGCGGTGAGCACCAGCGCCTGCGGCAGCGGGTCGGTGTAAGTGCCGCCGCCAATGACCGGCGGTTGGCCGACCACCAACCGGCCGGTGGCGAACAGGAAGAGATTGACCGCGTAGGAGAGCAAGGTCAGCCCCAGCACCACGGGGAAGGTGCGTGCGCGCAGGACGAGATACACGCCGCAGCCGGTCAGCACGCCGATGGACAGGGCGATCAGGGCTTCCATGTGCCCTCCCTGGCGCGGTCTTCCTCATGACTCACCGAGTGCGCCATGCCGAGGTTGATGAGGATCAGCAGGGTCGCGCCGACGACGACCAGATAGACGCCGAGGTCGAAGGCCATCGCCGAGGCCAGTGGCAACTCGCCGATCAGCGGCAGGCTCGGGTGGCCGAAAGTCGAGGTGAGGAAGGGGCGGCCGAACAGCCAGCTGGCCACGCCGGTGAGCAGGGCGATGACGAGACCGGCGGCAATCCACGGATGGGTATGTGCCGGCAGGCGCGCGTGGGTCCACGTCACGCCGTTGGCGAGATATTGCATGATCAGCGCGATGGCGGTGATCAGCCCGGCGATGAAGCCGCCCCCCGGCAGGTTGTGGCCGCGCAGGAAGATGAACGCCGACACCAGCAGCGCCAGCGGCAACAGCAGGCGCACGAACGTGGCCATGATCAGCGGGTGGATGTCGCTGTCCCATGGCCGGCCGGCGGCGTCGCGACCCGGCGCGGGGAGGTGCAGGTTGTCGAGCAGGGCGAAGATGCCCAAAGCGGCAATGGCCAGCACGGTAATCTCGCCGAAGGTATCGAAGCCGCGGAAGTCGACGAGGATGACGTTCACCACGTTGGTGCCGCCGCCCCCTGTCACGCTGTTGGCGAGGAACCAGTCGGCAAAGGAACTGGTCGGCCGCGTCAGTACCGCCCAGGCGAGGGCCGCCGCGCCGCCGCCGGCCAGCACGGCAAGGGTGCCGTCCCGCCAGCGCCGACTTTGCGAGGATTCCGCCGGCGTTTCCGGCGGCAGGAAGTAGAGCGCCAGCAGCAACAGGACGATGGTGACGACTTCGACCGACAGCTGCGTCAGGGCCAGGTCGGGGGCCGAAAACTTGATGAAGGCGAGCGCGACGATCAGGCCGACCGCGCCGACGATGATCAGCGCGGTGAGGCGCCGACGATGCAGCACGGTGACGGCCAGCGTGGCGCCGATCAGCGTCAGCACGGCCAGCAGGCTGACGCCATCGACCGGCAACAGCGGCCGCGTGCCGGTGAGCGGCGCGGCAGCGCCCAGCATGCCGGCGCTGCCCAGCACGAACGCGGCCAGGATCAGTACAGCAGCCTGATGCTGCAGGCCGATCGCTTCCAGCCGCGCCAATATGCGCCGGGCGAAGTCGATGATCGTCCTCAGTCCATGCTCGTAAATGGCACGGGCATCGAGCCGGCCGGCGAGGTGATCATGCAGCCCATACAGCGGGTGGCGACCAAGGTACAGCAGCACGCCGCCGACCAGGGCGATCACGCTCATCCACAACGCCGGGCTGACGCCATGCCAGATCGCCAGATCGTGCTCGGGCAACGGTCCCTGCAACACCGCGCCGGCCGCCACCGCCAGCAGCGGTTCCACCGTTTGCGCCGGAAACATGCCGACCAGCAGGCAGAGGACGACGAGGATTTCGACCGGCACCTTCATCCAGCGCGGAGGCTCGTGGGGCGTCTTGGGCAGGTCGATCGGCTCGCCGTTGAAAAACACGTCGTGGATGAAACGCAGCGAATAGGCGACGGCAAAGATGCCGGCGACCGTCACTGCGGCCGGCAGGAAGATGCCGACCCGCCAATCCGCCGCTGCGGCATGCGCTTCGGCGAAGAACATTTCCTTGGACAGGAAGCCGTTGAACAGCGGCACGCCGGCCATCGCCGCCGAGGCCACCATGGCCAGTACCGCCGTGTGCGGCATGTATTTCCACAGGCCGTTGATGCGCCGCATGTCGCGCGTGCCGCATTCGTGGTCGATGATGCCGGCGGCCATGAACAGACCGGCCTTGAAGATGGCGTGGTTGATGATGTGGAACACGCCGGCCACGGCCGCCAGCGGCGTGCCGATGCCGAACAGCGCCGTGACGAGGCCGAGGTGGCTGATGGTCGAATAGGCCAGCAGACCCTTGAGGTCGTGCTTGAACAGGGCGATCACCGCGCCGACCAGCAACGTCGCCACGCCGACGCCGCCGACCAGCCAGGTCCACTCAGGCGTACCGGAAAGCGCCGGGAACAGCCGCGCCAGAAGGAACACGCCAGCCTTCACCATGGTCGCCGAGTGCAGATAGGCCGACACCGGCGTCGGTGCCGCCATGGCGTGCGGCAGCCAGAAATGGAAGGGAAACTGCGCCGACTTGGTGAAGGCGCCGAGCAGGATCAGCACCAGCGTCGGCACATAGAGGGGATGGGCGCGGATGACGTCGCCGCTGGCCAGCACGACGGAAAGTTCGTAGCTGCCGACCATCTCGCCGAGCAGCAGGAAGCCGGCCAGCATGGCGAGGCCACCGGCGCCGGTGATGGCCAGTGCCAGCCGCGCGCCGCGCCGCGCCGCCTCTCTTCTGCGCCAATAGGCGATCAGCAGGAAGGAGGAGAGGCTGGTCAGCTCCCAGAAGATCAGCAGCTGGATCAGGTTTTCCGAAAGCACCACGCCCAGCATCGAGCCCATGAACAGCAGCAGGTAGGCGTAAAGGCGACCGAGACTGTCCTGCGCCGACAGGTAGTAATGCGCGTAGAGGATCACCAGCAGGCCGATGCCGAGGATCAGCAGGGCGAACAACAGGCCGAGTCCGTCGAGGCGGAAGGCGAGATCCAGCCCCGCCGTCGGTATCCAGTCGAGCCGCTCGATGGTGGTCGCGCCGGAAAACGCCGCCGCGAATGCAGGCAGCAACTGGACCAGCGCCAGCAGCGTCACCCCGCCAGCCGCCCAGGCCGCCTGCGGACGGCCGCGCAGGGCCAGCCACGCCACCAGCGGGGCGCCAAAAAAAGGGGTAAGGATGGCGAGAAAAAGGCTCATGGCGTCATTGTGCCGAAAACCGGTCTTTCGACCAAGCCACCCGTTGCGGCGACGCTCTATGCGCTCGCCCCCGGGAGAGGTGCTTGCGCTTCACTGCGTTTGCGCGCCTTTCCCCAACAACGACTCGATCATCGCATCGCGCAGGATATTTTCGTATGCGTAGAACCCCGGGGCGCGCCCGTGCAACTTGCGCAGCGCAAACAAGGCCCCCGTGCCGAAAGCCTCGCGGCTGATCGAGTCGTGACACAGGCGCACGGTCTGGAACGGAAAGCCGAAGACCACCTCGTGGCGGCCGACGATGCCGCCGACGCGGATCGAATTGACCTTGCTCTCGTCGAGCCCCAGTGTCTGGGCGATGCGCAGCGCCGTGCCGGAACGCTCGGGCTTGTCTCGAAAATGTTCCTCGATGATTTCGATGTCGGTAAACGGCGCGATGAATTGCAGGAGTTCGGCGGCGACCAGCAGGTAGTTGATGCCCAGCGTGATGTTCGGCGACGACATCACGACCGTTTCCTTCGCCAGCCGCTCCAACAGGGCCTTGGTGGTCGGCGGATATTTCGATACCGCCGAAATGATGGCGACGTGACGCGCCGCAGCCTGCTTGCCGTACTTGCGGACCGCGGCGGCGGTTGAAAAATCCACCACCGCATCGACCGGCTCGCGCTCGAACAACTCGCCCGTCGGCAGCAAGGCGGCGGAAAGAATCGGGGCCGGGGCGCCGGCCTGCTCGATTTCCTCAGCCGGTTTCTGCTTGGCGATCCAGCGCAAGTCGATGTCATCCGACTTCGCCAGCACGCGTGCGACAGCCTTCCCCGCACGCCCATAGCCGATCAGGCCCACACGAATGCGTGTTTTCATGGTTGCCTCCTTTTTGTTGCGCATCCGGCAAACTGCCCCGATGCCACCCCAACAAGGTGCGGGCGGGAAGCCCGCGTCAATGGCCGGACGGAAACCCGGCCTGCCGCAACGCCACGGTCGTGGCCTGCGGCTATCCGGCCGCGGGTGCGGCCGGCGCTTCAATAGCGGCTGAATGGTACCACGGCCCGCGCGGCAGCCCTGACTTCTAGCCAAAGTAATAGATGCCCAGATTGGCCAGCAGCATCACCATCACCCACAGCGCCATGCTGCCGGTGGGCCAGGAGCGCATCAGGAGGCCTTCGGGGCGGCGATGGCGGGCGAGCAGGATGCAATAGCGCGCCTTGCCGGATTCGATCATTTCGCCGAAACCGGCGCGGGTTTCGGCCAGGGCGAGGCGGAAGGATTTGGCGACTTCCGGCCCGGCAACGCGCCACAGCCAGTCGACGTCCAGCGTGATGGTCGGCGTGCGCTTGAGGAAGTCGAGCATGACGAAAAAGGCCAGGCCGGAGAACAGCAACAGTTGCAGCTGCGTGATGACGTGGCCCGCCGTGTAGGGCGCGTAATTCACCTCGTAGGGCAGCATGGCGTAGAGCGGATCGGGCCAGACCCCCAGCGCGATACAGAGGAAGGCGAAGAAGATCATCGCCCAGCGCAGGCTGGCCGGCGGATCGGCGGGGCGCAGGCCGGAATCCTTCTGGAAGAAGACGAACCACGGGAACTTGATGCCGGCGTGCAGGAAGACGCCGGCCGAGGCGGCGGCGAGGAACAGCCAGACCATCTGCAGGTGTCCGTCGATGGCGGCCTGCGTGACCATCGACTTGGAAATGAAGCCCGAGGTGAGCGGGAAGGAGGAAATCGCCAGCGCGCCGATGGTGCCGCAGATCGTGGTGATCGGCATGCTGTGGAAAAGCCCGCCGAGTTCGGAGCACTTGCGCCGGTTGGTGGCGGCGAGAACGGCGCCGGCGGACATCAGCAGCAGCGCCTTGTAGATGATGTGCGCGAAGGCGTGCGCCGCCGCGCCGTTGAGGGCCATCTCGGTGCCGATGCCGATGCCGGTGATCATGAAGCCGACCTGGTTCACGATCGAGTAGGCGAGGATGCGGCGCATGTCGTTTTCCAGCAGCGCGTAGACGATGCCGTAAAAGATCATGAAGATGCCTACCCAGACCAGGATCTCGGTACCGGGGAAGCCGCGCAGCAGCACATACACGGCCGTCTTGGTGGTGAAGGCGGAGAGGAAGACCGTGCCGCTCCACGAGGCCTCCGGGTAGGCGTCGGGCAGCCAGGCCGAGAGCGGCGGCGCGCCGGCGTTGATGAGGAAGCCGATGAGGATCAGCCAGGTGGCGATGGAGTCGGCCTTCATCGCGTGGAAGCTGGCGTCGCCGGTGATGGCGATCTGGCCGGCGATGCCGGCGAAGAGGATCACGCCGCCGGCCAGATGCACGGCGACGTAGCGCCGGCTCGCGGCCCAGGCGCCGGGTGTGCCGGCGCTCCAGATGACGAGCGTCGAGCCGACCGCCATGAATTCCCAGAACAGGAAGACGGTGACGAGGTCGCCGGCCAGCGTCACGCCGACGGCAGAACCCGCATAAAGGAAGGCGGCGGGCACTTCGAGCCTGCTGGTCTGGCGCAGCGCGAACAGCCCGCCGACGGCGGCCATCAGCAGGAAGATGGTGGCGAACAGGCGCGAGAGCTTGTCCACCGCGAGGGGTGCAAGCTGGTAGTCGAGCCACTGCACTTGCCAGAGCTTGCCCTCGGGCAGCAGCCACAGGGCGACGAGCGCGAAAGTCGGCGCCAGCAGGACGGCACCATTGCGCGCCGTGCCGCGCAGGAAGGGCAGCAGCAGCGCGCCGGCGATGAGGATCAGGGCGGGATGGAAGATGAACGCGCTACTCATCCCGTTCATCCTGCGCGTAGTAGCTGTCGGGCTTCTTGAGGAACAGCCCCAGCGCCTTGGCGCCGACGATCATCAGCAGGCAGGTGATGAAACCGTAGACGGCATAGAAACCGAACCACGATTCGATCTCGAAATGCGGATGCAGATCGACGAAGAAGCCGGCGATCACGGTAAGGGCGAGGACGACGAGAAAGCCGCGCCAGAGCTTGCGAACGTTCAGCGGATCATCAAGCCAATGTTCGTATTTCATGATTTCACCAACTGCTGGGCCAGCGCCAGCGGCACGTCAGGGAAGAAGAACAACGCCAGCGTGCCGAAAGCGGTGAAGCTCAGCGCCAGCACGATCGGCAGGGGCGCTTCGCCGTGCGGATGAGCGACGGCCTCGGCGGAAAGCGGCCGGAAGAAGGCGCGATAGACGATGGGCAGGAAGTAGGCGGCATTGAGCAGTGTGGACAGCAGGACCACGAACAGGGCCAGCCAGGCGCCCTGGCTCATCGCGCCGGAAACGAGGTACCACTTCGAAATGAAGCCGGCGGCCGGCGGCAGGCCGATCATCGACAGCGCGCCAATGCCGAAGGCGGCCATGGTCCAGGGCATGCGCCGACCGATACCGTCGAGCTGGCTGACTTCAGTCTTGTGGGCGGCGGTATAGATCGAGCCGGCGGCGAAGAACAGGGTGATCTTGCCGAGGGCGTGGGCGGCGATGTGCAGCGCCGCGCCGACGATGGACAGCGGCGCGAGGATGGCGGCGGCGAGGATGACGTAGGAGAGCTGGCTTACCGTCGAGTAGGCGAGACGGCGCTTGAGGTTGTCGGCATGCAGGGCGACGATGGAAGCGGCGACGATGGTGAAGCCGGCAATGGCGACGAGCCAGTCGGTCGCCCCGGCAAGGGTGTCGAGGCCAAAAACATAGACGATCACCTTGACCACCGAGAACACGCCGGCCTTGACCACCGCCACGGCGTGCAGCAGGGCCGACACCGGCGTCGGCGCGACCATCGCGGCGGGCAGCCAGCGGTGGAAGGGCATCAGCGCGGCCTTGCCGATGCCGAACATGAACAAGGCCAGGAGTACCGACACCGCGCCGCTGTCCATGCCAGCAGGCAGGATGCCGCCGGCGGTGAAGTCGGTGGTGCCGGCCACGTGCCAGACGTAGATCACCGCCGGCAGAAGGAATAGGATGGAGGTGCCCATCAGGATGATCAGGTAGGTCCGCCCGCCCGCGCGCGCCTTGTCGGTGCCGGCGTGGGTGACCAGCGGGTAGGTCATCAGCGTCAGCACTTCGTAGAAGAGGAACAGCGTCAGCAGGTTGGCCGCGAAGGCGATGGCCAGGGCCGACGCGAGCGAGAGCGCGAAGCAGACGTAAAAGCGTGTCTGGTTCTGTTCCTGGTTGCCGCGCATGTAGCCGATCGAATAGACCGAGTTGACGATCCACAGGCCGGAGGCGATCAGGCCGAACAGCATGCCGAGCGGCTCGACCTTGAAGGCGATCGACAGGCCGGGGAGAGTTTCGAACAGGACAAGCTCCGGCCGTGCGCCGGCCAGCACCGGGTCGAGCAACTGCAGCACCGTGCCGAACAGCAGCACGGCGGTGGCCAGCGTGATGCTCTCGCGCAGGTTGGGCCATTTTCCGGCCAGCGCGATGCCGACGGCGCCGAGCAGCGGAATGACGAAGGCGAGCTGCAGCGCGGTCATTTGCCTACCCTTACCAGCTGCTGGGCGGCTTCGAGCGCCGATCCGACCGTGAAGGAGGTGTCGAGGCCGAACCAGGTCGTCGCGATCACCATCAGCCAGGCCGGAATCAGCAGGCCGAGCGGCGCCTCTTGTTTTCCGCTGCCTTCGGGCGCGGCATGGAAGTAGGCCACCTCGACGAAGCGCCAGACATAGGCGACGGCCAGCAGCGAACTCAGCAGGATCGCGCCGACGATCCAGAACTGGCCCTGCTCCAGCGCCGCGACGATCAGGTACCACTTGCTGACGAAGCCCGCCGTGCCCGGCACGCCGATCAGCGACAGGCCGGCGAGGACGATGCCGAAGCAGGTCAGCGGCATGCGTTTCGCCAGGCCGGCCAGCTTGTCGAAAGTCAGCACTGGCGAGACGGCACCCCGGCCCGCCAGACCGACCACCATGCCGCCGATCAGCAGGAAGATGGCAGCCTTGGCCATGCCATGGTTGAACAGATGGACGATGGAGGCGGTCAGTCCATGCACCGAGTCGAACGACAGACCGAGCGTGATGTAGCCGATCTGCCCGACGCTCGAATAGGCGAACATGCGCTTGAGGTTGTCCTGGAAGATGGCGATGAAGCTCGCCGCGAACATCGCTGCGAGCGACAGGCCGAGCATGAGCTGCGGCAGCGGCAGTTTGTGGAAGATCAGGGTTTCGCCGAACACCGAGAACCAGAAGCGGATCAGCACATAGATCGACACCTTGGTGGCCGTGGCGGCAAGGAAGGCGGTGACCGCCGAGGGCGCGTAGGTGTAGGCATTGGGCAGCCACTGGTGCAGGGGGAACAGGGCCAGCTTGAGCGAAACGCCGACGGTGATGAAGGCCAGCGCCACCAGCACCGGACGGGAGTCTTGCACCGCGCGCAGCCGCTCGCCCAGGTCGACAATGTTCAGCGTACCGGTCATCAGGTAGAGGAAGCCGATGCCGATGACGAAGAAGGTCGCGCCGATCGTGCCCATGATCAGGTAGCGATAGGACGCGGCCAGGGCGCGCCGGTCGCGACCCAGAGCGATCAGCACGTAGGTGGACAAGGACGAGATTTCGAGGAAGACGAAGACGTTGAAGGCGTCGCCGGTGATGGTGATGCCGAGCAGCCCGGCGAGGCACAGCCCGAACATCGCGTAATACAGATAATGCAGGTCGCGCGGAATCTCGCGCTCGATGCTGGCGCGGCTGTAGGGCAGCACGATGGCGGCAGTGCCGGACACGAGCAGCAGGATGAAGCTGGCGAGCCGGTCGACGCGGTACTCGATGCCCCAGGGCGGCGCCCAGCTGCCGATGTGATAGGAAATAGTGCCCACCTCGCCGACCTGCAGCCAGAGACCGATCGCCGCGGCGAAGGCCGCCCAGGCGCCCGCCGTGACGATGGCGAAGGCGAGGCCGCCGTGGCGCAGCAGCACGGCCAGCGGCGCCGACAGCAGCGGCAGGACGACCTGCAGGGCCGGCAGATGGGCGGAAAGGCTCATCGGTCGGGATCCCTTTCCATGTCCTGCCGGGCATTGTCGAGCGCGGTGATTTCATCTTCCTCGATGGTGCCGTAAGCCTCGCGGATGCGCACGGCCAGCGCCAGCCCGAGCGCGAGGGTCGCGACGCCGACGACGATCGCGGTCAGGATCAGGACATGCGGCAGCGGATTGGAATAGATGCCGTATTGCGGCGCCAGGATCGGCGCGGTACCGCCCAGCAGCTTCCCCGGCGCGATGTAGAGCAGGTAGACGGAGGTCTGGAAGATCGACAGGCCGACCAGCTTCTTGATCAGGTTGCCGCGCGCTATGACGATGTAGAGCCCCGTTACCATCAGGAACACGGTGACGAGATAGCTGAAATGTTCGAACAGTTCGCCGATCATGCGTCCTCTTCGCGTTGTCCGCGCGAGGCGAACATGTAGAAGATCTTCAGCATTACGCCGCAGACGGTGATGGCGACGCCGACTTCGACCCAGAAGATGCCGCGGTGCTGGCCATGCACCGGGTTGCGGTCGAGCACGAAGTAGTCGAGAAAGTTGCCGCCCAGGAACAGGCCGGCGACGCCGACCCCGGCATAGATCAGCACGCCGAGGGCAAGCATCGTCTCGACGAGGCGGTCGGGGACGATCCTGCGCGCCTGGTCGAGGCCGAAGATGATCGCGTAGAAGACGATGCCGGCGGCGAAGATCACGCCGGCCTGGAAGCCGCCGCCCGGGCCGAAGTCCCCATGGAACTGCACATACACGGCAAACAGTAGGATGAACGGGATCAGCAGCTTGCCAACCACCCGGAGCACCAGGTTATTTTCCATCGCGGTTCTTCTCGGTCGATGACTTGCGCCGTCTCAGCAGGGCGATGATGCCGGCACCCGCAGTGAACACGACGGTGGTCTCGCCCAGCGTGTCATAACCGCGAAAACTGGCCAGCACCGCAGTGACCACGTTGGGTACATCCACCTCGTTCTGCAGGTAGCGCGGCACGACATGCTGGTGGATCGGCGCGTTCGGGTCGGCGAAGTCGGGCAGTCCGAGGGCGCCGTAGATCAGCAGCACCCCGACCGATGACGCCAGCGCCAGCGGCAGCCAGGGGCTGCGGGTTGACCGGGACTCCTCGCTCTTGCACAGATGCAGCGCGCCGAGCAGCAGCACGGTCGAGATGCCCGCGCCGACGGCGGCTTCGGTCATCGCGACATCGACCGCGTCGAGCGCCACCAGCACGGTGGCCATCAGGAAGCTGTAGAGGCCGGAAAGCACCACCACGGCGAACAGGTTGCGGCGAAGCGTGAGCACCACCGCGGTGATTGCCATCAATACCAGCAGGACATCGACGATCAGGGTTTCGATGCTGGCTCTCCTTTGGCGAGGTGGGGCTTCACCCCGCGCAGCATCGCCGCGCGCGTGAGCGCATGGCTGGCCGTGGGGCTGGCGAAGAAGATCAGCAGGCCGACGATCAGCAGCTTCGCCGCCACCAGCGTAAAGCCGGCCTGCAGCATCAGGCCCAGCAGGATGAAGCCGGCGCCGAGCGTTTCGACCACGCTGGCGGCATGCACGCGGGTGTAGAAATCCGGCATGCGCAGCAGGCCGACGGCGCCGACCAGGCAGAACAGCGCGCCGACCAGCAGGCAGAGGCTGCTCAGGATGTCGATGACGACGCTCATTGGGGTTCCTCGCCAGCCTGACCGCCTTCGGTGGCGCCGAGATCCCCCTGGCGGAAGAACTTGAGCACCGCGATGACGCCGATGATGTTGAGCAGGCCATACACCAAGGCCAGGTCGAGAAATTCCGGCCGGCCGTTGAGGAAGCCGAACAGCGCCAGCAGCAGCATGGCGACAGTGCCGACGGTGTTGGCGGCCTGCAGGCGGTCGAACACCGTCGGTCCGAGCGCGGCGCGCGCCAGCGCCAGCGCGACCGTCACCAGCAGGGCGAGGGTGGCGACCGCCAGCATCACGGCTGCTCCAGTTCGGTGCAGCGGCGATCCATCTCGCTGCCGGCCAGGCCTGCCGCGGCCTCGCGCGTCAGGGCATGGACGAGGAAGCGGCCGGGCGCCACTTCCACGGAAATCGTGCCGGGCGTCAGGGTAATCGAGTTGGCGTGGATGACGAGGCCGAGATCGGTGCGCTGCGTCGGGGCAAATTCGACCAGGGTCGGCGAAATCGGCAGGCGCGGATCAAGGATGCGACGGCTGACATCCCACGCCGACTTGAGGATTTCCCAGCCGAGCCAGGGCCAGTAAGAAAACAGCGCCTTGACAAGGAGGTGCGACGGAAATCCTTCACGGTCCAGCAACTTCATCCTCCTGGCCAGCAGGGCGATGGCCAGCGCGCTGCCGAGTCCGGCGGTGACAAGAAACTGCGTATAGATTCCGGACAGCAACAGCCAGAACACAAAAAGTGCCAGGACGAAAGTGGCGAAACGCATGAGAGTCGCGTGTATTAGTGTTGTTTCAGAGCCGTCATTCTCAGGCACTGCCATGCCCGCTGACGCGGCGAAAACGACAGCTGCGGATATTATCCTATTGCACCCCCCTTACATGCACCTGACTTGCTTTCCCGCCATCCCGTTCGCCGTGAAACTCGCGCGCCTCTATCAACCGAAGAACCCGCAATTCTGGCTGCTGGTATTGCTCAATGTGCTTTCTTCGGCAATTTCGTGGTTATTGCACAAGCAGACCCTGCCCGTGGCGGTCACGCTGCTGTTGTCCGCTTTCGCCCTGGCGAACTTCGTCCTCGGCCTCAGGATTGCCGTGCAATTGATGAAGGAACCGGCGGAAGGCGCCAATGCGCGCGAGTAAAGTGCGATTTTTTCTGAATGGTTTGTTCATACATGAATTCTCGAAACATCTGCATGCTGGCCGCGCTGGTGCTTGGCTTGTCCGCCTGCGGCCAGCCGGTCGAGGACACCCGTCCCGGCCAGCCGGTCAAGACGCGCCAGACCGCTTTCAAGGAAATGTTGAAGGTTTTCGAACCCATGGGGACGATGCTGCGCACCAACAGCTACCATGCCGACCGCTTTGCCGCGCTGGCCGTGGAGCTGGTCGCCAGGCGCGACGCGCCCTGGACGCACTTCGGGGCGGATACCAACTACCCGCCGACGAAAGCCAGGCCGACGGTCTGGTCGAAATCCGAGGCTTTCGAGCGCGAGCGCCAGGCGTTTTTCGCCGCGACGGACGAGCTGCTGGTGGCCGCCCAAGGACGCGAAGCCGAGGCGGCGCGCAAGGCGTATTTCAAGGTCTATGACCTGTGCCAGTCCTGCCACCGGGAGTTCAAGGAGAAGTGAGCCCGCCCTGAGGTCGGTGGTTTCCGGCAGAATCGTCCATCATGCGCATAAAACTGCATTCGGCTCGGGCCGTTGTCGTGTTGGCAATGCTGGCCATCCTGGTTGTCATCGCAACGACGATCATCCTGCTCTGGGATTCGCGGAGGAAGGAACTGGAGCAGGCAGTGGCGGAGCGCGATGCGGTTGCCGACCTGTTCGTCAAGCAGATGAAGCATGACCTGAACAGCATCTCGCTGGTGCTGAAGGTTGTCCAGGAGCGGATGGAAAGTACCTACGGCGCCCGTCTCGTCCTGGACAGCCCCGAAGTATTTCTATTGCTGGGCGCACGGGCTGCCGCATCGGAACCGACCAGTTCGATGTTCATAGTGGATGCGACCGGAACCATCGTCAATACGTCATTGGGCTACCCCCCCAATCGCTTGCATGTTGCGGATCGCGATTACTTCAAGGCCTTCGCGGATGAAGGCAACAACGAACTTTTCATCAGCCGCCCGTTGCGCAACCGGATCGACAACAAGTGGACGCTGTATTTCTCCCGTCCCTTGAGATGGGAAGATGGAAGCCTGCGCGGAGTGCTGGTGGCGGCCGTGCCCCCGGCCAGGTTCGAAGGACTTTTCGAGGCACTGCGACTGGGTGCGCAGCGCGAGATGTCGCTGCATCTGACGGACGATACCTTGATCGCCAGTCAGCCGCACAATGAGGGGCTCATCGGGAACCGAACCTCGCAGCAATCTGGTGAAACGCCGGGAAGAGATTCCGCTGACCCGGTGGCGTTGCGCACGATCGACGGCTTTCCGATGTACGTCAAGGTTGCCACTGATGAAGATGGTGCCTTGGCTCACTGGCGGGAAATGGCCACCCCGATCGCCATGGGCGCGCTGCTGGCCTGTCTTGCGATTGTCGGCATCACGATATGGTTGAGAAGGGAGCTGATAAAGGAAGAGTCGCTGCAACACGCCCTGGCGGCGGCTGACGAGCGTCACCGGCATACCGTGACATCGGTCATGGATGCCATCATTGCCATAGACGACAAGCAGCACATCATTCTTTTCAACCCGGCCGCGGAGCGGATGTTCGGCATGTCCGCGGATGCCGCGATTGGCCATCCGCTGACGATCCTGATCCCCGCGAACCTGCGCGAGGAGGTTCAGCAGCATGTTGCAGCCTTTCTGGATTCGACCCGCACTTCGGAAATGATGGCGCCGAGTCGGGAAATCTTCGGCCGGCGCTCGAACGGCGAGCAATTCCCGATCGAAGCGACAATATCCCGGATGGAACATGACGGCCAGGTCCAGATGACGGCAGTACTGCGCGACATCACCGAGCGACGCCAGGCGGAAGAAAATCTGCGCCAGGCCAACCTGCAGTTGCGGACGCTGTCCGCTGCCCTGCAGGATGTGCGGGAAGAAGAGCGCACGCACATATCCCGCGAATTGCACGACGAGCTGGGGCAGCAGCTCACCGGCCTCAAACTCGATCTGACCTGGCTTTCAGCCCGCATCCGGGATGGGCGGCACGTGGAGTTCGAACGGATAGTCGCGATGCGCCAGCTGCTCGACAACGTCATCGCATCGGTGCGCCGCATTTCCAGCGACCTGCGCCCCCCCGTGCTCGACGATCTCGGATTCTGCGAGGCCGTACGCTGGCTGAAGGAAGAAACCGAAAAACGCAGCGGACTCGTCATAGTCACCGACCTTCCGGGCGGGCAGCTCGTCGAGGACTGCACTCTGGCCACATGCATGTATCGCATCGTCCAGGAGGCGCTGACCAACATCATCCGCCATGCCGAAGCATCGCAAGTCCTGATCCGGCTGGAAGCGAACAATGACAGACTGGTCCTGACCGTGCGGGATGACGGCAAGGGGTCCGACGCCGAGCAGCGCAAGGGAGGGATCGGTCTGGTCAGCATGCGCGAACGTGTTGCGGGACTTGGCGGAGAGTTCAATGTCACCTGCTTGCCGGGCCAGGGGTTTGCCATCGAGGCCTGTTTTCCACGGCAACCCCGGGTGAAGAGGGAAATCGAAAAATGAATATCGAGGTGCTGGTCGCGGATGACCATGCCATCATCCGCGACGGCCTGAAAAAAATTCTGGCCGACACCGACGACATGGTCGTTGCGGGCGAGGCAACCAACGGCGTTGAAACTTTGGAGCAGGTACGCGCGCGCGACTGGAGCGTCGTCGTTCTCGATCTCTCGATGCCGGGACGCAACGGCCTCGAGTTGATCCGCCTGATCCGCTCGGAGCGGCCCAAGCTGCCGATCCTCGTGTTCAGCATGCATTCCGAGGAGCAATTCGCCGTACGTGCGATTCGTTCCGGGGCCTCGGGTTATCTGACGAAGGAAAGCGACAGCGACCTGCTCCTGCCGGCGATACGCAAGGTGGCGGAGGGGGGCGTGTATTTCAGCCAGAAGGTCATGGCACTGCTGGCTGCCGACGTATCGAAGCCTGCCGCCAACCTGCCCCATTTGCGGCTGACCGATCGCGAATTCGACATCTTCATGCGCATCGTCAAGGGTGTCAGCCCGGCCGACATCGCTGCCGACCTTTCGCTCAGCGTCAAGACCGTCAGCTCCCACAAGTCCCATATCATTGAAAAGATGGGACTATCCAGCCAGGTCGAACTGGTTCGCTATGCCATCGAGCATGGCCTGCTGGACACCAATCCCGAGTAATTCCTTCTGCCACCTTAAGAAATTTCTTAAGGCCGGTTTCATCCGCCGCCTATATCCATAGTCCTGTCCGGTGCGGAAAATCCGCCGCAGTGCCCGGCAAACCTTCCTGTTTGCCGGAATGGTTCGGGGGGAATGCTATGGAAGTGAAAGTCTTGCGACAAGCCGGCCTTGTGCTGGCAGTATTCGGGCTGCTCGGCTTCGTCAGCCCGGCGATGGCGGAGTTGAAAAAAGATGAAAGCGCCAAGGACCTGATTCTCAAGGGCGACGGGAAATGCACCGGCTGTCACGACGAGGGCGACGAGCCGGTGCCCACCATGCTCGAACTGCGGCCGAGCGTTCTCTCCATCGGCAAGACCCGGCACGGCACCAATGCCGACGGCCGCACGCCCACCTGCACCGATTGCCACGGCGCGAGCGAAAAGCACAACAATCACAAGGGCGGCGGCAAGCCGCCCCTGCCCGATCGCGTGTTCGGCAAGGTCGGCCAGTCTTCAGCGACGGTGCGCAACGAAGCCTGCATCAGCTGCCACCAAGGCGGCAATCGCATCCACTGGCAATCCAGCGCCCACGCGAGCGGTGACGTCGCCTGCAACTCCTGCCACAACGTGCATGCGAAGAAGGACAAGGTGCGCGACAAGAGCACGCAAACCGAAGTTTGCGTCACCTGCCACAAGGAGCAGCGCACGCAGTTCAACAAGCCATCCCGTCATCCGGTGCCGGAGGGCAAGATGGCCTGCTCGTCCTGCCATAACGTGCATGGCGACAACCCGAAGCAGCTCGTGAAAAGCAGTACCAACGACACCTGCTACACCTGCCACATGGAAAAGCGCGGCCCCTTCGTGCATAACCATCAGCCTGTAGCCGAGGATTGCGGCATCTGCCACAACCCGCACGGGACGACGGCAGCCAACCTGCTCAAGACGCGGTCGCCCTTCCTGTGTCAGGAATGCCACTCGTCCAGTAGTCTCGGACATCGTACTGCAGCTGCAGGCTTGCCGGGCGCGCGTACAACCGATACTTCACTACTGGGCACGGTCGGCAGGGGTTGTCTCAGCTGCCATACCAATATCCACGGGGGCAACAGCACTGTCAACAGCGCAACCGCCGGCCGCTTCCGTCGTTGATGGGCACAGGGGATCATAATGAAAAATCATATTCATGTATTCAGGCTGAGCACGCTGTCCGCCGCCATGTTGATGGCCTTCGGATCGGCTTATGCGCAGGAAGCGGAGATCAAGAGGCTCATCACGCCCGAAAGCACCATTTCGCTGGGACTTGGCCAATGGTCCGACGACCGTCCCCAGCTGGGAATCTATGATGGCATGCGCGACGGCAAGACCTACGGACTGGTGGATATCGACCTCGTCAAGCGCGACGATGCCACCGGGACATGGTTCATCCTCAACGGGCAGAATCTCGGGCTGGATACGCGCGAACTCAAAGCCGAATGGCTGCGGCAGGGCGATATCGGCGTGTCCATGGAATACAGCCGGCTGACGCGCGACAATCCGCTGACCTTCAGCACCGGACTGCAGGGCATCGGTACGACGACCCAGCTCATCAGCGGTGCGGGCGGGGATGCCCTGCCTATGCGGGAGGTCCGGCTGGGCACGACCCGCGACCTGACGCAATTGGGTTTGTTCAAGAATGTCCTGCCCAACCTCGACCTCAAGGTCAGCTTCAAGAACGAAAAGAAGGAGGGTACCCGTCATTGGGGTCTGGGCAGCGCAGCCCTGTTCATGGTTGAACCCATCGACAGCACCACCCGTCAGCTGGAAGCCACCCTCGCCTACGCGGGCGAGCGATTCCAGATATCGGGAGGGTATTACGGGAGCTGGTACAACAACGAGCATTCGCTGGTGCTGGGTCGCGTCAATGGTGTGGCGGATAGCGCCCCTGGCGGTAACCCGGCTTCGCCCACATCGCTCTCCTTGCCGCTGGACAACCAGGCGCACCAATTCTTCCTGAACAGCGGTTATGCCTTCACACCGACCACCCGCGGTACTTTGAAGTTGTCCTACGGCAAGGCCACGCAGGACGAGCAGCTCCCGGTCGCTTTCAATGTGGTTCCACTGGCCGGTTCGCCATCGAATCTCAATGGCCGGGTCGATACCACCCTCGTCGAGGCAGGCCTGACCTCGCGCCCGCTGCCCAAACTTTCGCTGCTTGCCAATCTTCGCTACCACGATGTCAAGGACAAGACGCCAGTCGCGCAGTATGTATCGGGCGGGTACAACACCCCACATTCCTTTACCAAGAAATCCGGAAGGCTGGAGGCCAATTATCGGCTTCCGGAAGGCATGAGCCTGATCGGGGGCGTTGAAACCAGCAGCCAGGATCGCTCTGTGCCGACGCTTGGCACCCTCTATGTCCCATTCCGAATCAGCATTGACGAGACGACCTATCGGCTTCAGTTCCGCCGCTCCCTCTCGGAGACGATCAATGGCTCGCTTGCCTACCTGAACAGTGATCGGCGCGGTTCCGGATACACCTCGACCGGCAATGCCACTCGCGATGCGATCAATCCGATGCACATTGCCGATCGAAAGCGGGACAAATGGCGTTTGATGCTCGATTGGTCGCCTACCGAAAAGTTGTCGGTCCAGTTTGCACTCGATCAGGCACAGGACAACTATGGATCCTCCGGTCGCCCCTTTGGCCTGATAGATGGCAGCGCGGACATTTATACCATTGACGCTGCCTATACCTTCAACGATAACTGGCAGCTGACTGGCTGGTACTCGCGTGATGACGCCAGGGCCCGTGAACTGAGCGTATTCACGGCCCTCACTGAAACAAAAGACACGCAGCTTCGCGAAGTTGGCGACACGTTCGGCCTTGGATTGCGCGGCCAGCCCAACTCAAAACTCAAGTTCGGCGCAAATCTCGAATGGGTAAAGAGCGTAAGTCACTTTTCGCAGGATCTGACCGATCCGATAACGGCGGGTTTGACGCCATTGAATGACATTCAAAATAAATTGACCCGCTTGAAATTGTTTGCCGAATATGAAATGAGCAAGTCCAGTAGCGTTCGAATGGACGTAATTCATGAGCGCTGGCGTACCGACGACTGGACATGGTCATTTGCTGACGGTACACCCTTTGTTTATGGCACGACGACGGATGGCACGACGGTAACAGCCAGTCCCCGTCAGAACACCACCTTCATCGGCGCACGTTACATCTACAATTTCCAGTAGGCCGAGCAGAAACGGAGAAGCAATGAAGACCGCACCCCCCCTGACCCGCACCCTGATGATTGCCTTTGCTTCGGCCGGTCTGGCGCTATCCGTGCCGGCCGCCGCGCAGGAAGTAGACGCGGACGCCGCGAAGCTGCTGTTCAAGCAGAACGAATGCGGCAAGTGCC
>JAJZSW010000132.1 GCA_021849505.1 Pseudomonadota bacterium | reverse complement strand
GTCGATGGCCTGTCCGCAGCGGCGCAGCAACAGGGCGTGATCTTCAGCGCGCAAGCGGTGGGCGGCATGTTCGGCCTCTATTTCGCCGCGGCCTGCCCGACTTCATATGCCGAAGTAATGAAGTGCGACAAGGAGGCCTTCAACCGCTTCTTCCACGCCATGCTCGAGAAGGGCGTCTATCTCGCGCCCTCGGCCTTCGAGGCCGGCTTCGTCTCGGCGGCCCACGGCGACGCCGACATCGCGGCGACCGTGGCGGCGGCCGCTGCGGTGTTCGCCGCCCGCTGAAACGCGGCGCTGAGGGGACGGCGCACGGCATGAGCACAACGCCGACGTTCAACCTGTTGCGCTACTTTTCGACGCTGTCCTTCATCTTCATCGCGCTGGCGAGCGGGCTGGTCGGCGCGTATTTCGAGAACACCACGATCCGCAACGCCGTGCTGGTGGCCTTGACCCTGTTGTTCATCTTCCAGCTGCTGGTCGTGCGTCGGGCGCAGGGCATACTGGAACAGCAAAGCGCGGCGCTCGAGGAGGCCAACCGCGAACTCGACCACCGCGTGCAGCTGCGCACCCGCGAACTGCAGGCCGAGGTGGTCGAGCGGCGCAACACCGAGGCGCGCCTCGACCACCTGGCCCACCACGACCCGCTGACCGGCCTGCCGAACCGGCTGATGTTCCTCGAGAACCTCAAGCACAGCATCGCACTGGCGGCGCGCGGGGACCGCCACCTCGCGGTGCTGTTCATCGACCTCGACCGCTTCAAGGAAGTGAACGACACGCTCGGCCATGCGGTCGGCGACGAGCTGCTGATCGCGGTGACGCACCGCCTCGCCGGCCACCTGCGCACCTCGGACACGCTGGCACGGCTCGGCGGCGACGAATTCGTCTGCGTCCTCGAGGACATCAAGGATGCCAGCGAAGCCGGCCGCGTCGCCGACAAGCTGATCGGCCTGCTGTCCCAGCCGTTCAGCATCCTCGAGCACGAGCTGTTCGTTTCCGCCAGCATCGGCATCTGCCTCTATGCTGCCGACGGCGACGACGTCGATACGCTGGTGCGCAACGCCGACACTGCGATGTACCAGGCCAAGGCCAACGGCCGCGGCTGCAGCTATTTCTATTCGCCCGAGATGACGGCCTATGCGCGCGAGCGCAACCGCCTCGAAGGGCTGCTGCGGCGGGCGATCGAAACCGACGAACTGGCCGTGCATTACCAGCTCAAGGTCGCGCCCGACGGCCGGCCGACCGGCGCCGAAGCGCTGCTGCGCTGGCACAGCGCCGAGCTGGGCAGCGTCGCGCCGGTACGCTTCATCCCGCTCGCCGAGGAAACCGGCATCATCGTCCCGCTCGGCGAATGGATCCTGCGCCAGGTCTGCCGCCAGATGGTCGCCTGGCGCGCGGCCGGCCTGCGGGTGCCGAAGGTCTCGGTCAACCTCTCGGTCAAGCAGATCGAGCGCATCGACATCGTCGCGCTGGTGGA
Organism: Pseudomonadota bacterium; assembly: GCA_021849505.1. Taxonomy (GTDB): domain Bacteria; phylum Pseudomonadota; class Gammaproteobacteria; order Burkholderiales; family Rhodocyclaceae; genus Sulfuricystis. The sequence goes on along the minus strand of JAJZSW010000132.1, from coordinate 2,531 downwards.
GTCGGCCCTCGCCGAAACGGGACTCGAACCGGCCGCGCTCGAACTGGAAATCACCGAGTCGGCGATCATGAACATCGAGGATGCGCTGACGATCCTCGAAAACCTGCACCGGCTCGGCGTGCATCTTGCCATCGACGACTTCGGCACCGGCTATTCCTCGCTGTCCTACCTCAAGAAGCTGCCGGTCCACACGCTCAAGATCGACCGCGCCTTCGTCGTCGGCATCGGCAGCAATGCCGGCGACGAGGCGATCATCGATACCATCATGTCGCTGGCGCGCAGCCTCGGCCTGACCACCGTCGCCGAGGGCGTCGACAGCCAGCAGCAGCTCGACTACCTCAAGGCGATCGGTTGCGACGAGATCCAGGGCTACTACTTCGGCAAGCCGCAGCCGGCGGACGAATTCCTCGCCCGCTGGCAGAGTCGGGCAGCGCCGGCCTGATAACGCTCCCCCGGCTGCCGTCCCGCCAGCGCCGACTCTCAAATATTTATTTCCAGGGTTCGAACATGTCTCCTCTGTTGCGCCGTCTCCTCGTTGCACTGGTGGTGCTTGCCCTGCTGGCGACTGCCGGCTGGTGGTTCACCCGTCCCAAGCCGGTCGCCGTGCGTTTGCATACCGTCGCGGCGGGGAAGGTCGAGGCCACCCTTTCCAACACGCGCGCGGGCACGGTCGAGGCCTGCCAGCGCACCAAGCTCTCGACCATTCTTGGCGGCCGCATCGAGTATCTCGGCGTCAAGGAGGGTGACCGGGTCGAGGCCGGCCGAGTGCTGATGCGCTTGTGGCATGACGACCTGAGCGCCCGTGTCCGCGTGGCCGAGGCACAGACGGCAACCGCGCAAAGCCGTGCCCACGAAGCCTGCACCGTCGCCGACAGCGCCGAGCGCGAAGCGCAGCGCCAGGAAGCGCTCGCCGCCAGGGGCTTCATCTCCGCTTCGCGCGTCGATGCGGCGCGCACCGATGCCGCCGCGCGGCGCACCGCCTGCGCCAGTGCGCGCAAGGATATCCAGACCAGCGAACGGCAGCTTGCCGCCGCGCGTGCCGATCTGGGCCGCACCGTGATCGTCGCGCCGTTCGCCGGCACGGTCGCCAAGATCGTCGGCGAGGTGGGCGAATACTCGACGCCCTCGCCGCCCGGCGTGCCGACCCCTCCGGCGATCGACCTGATCGACGATTCCTGCCTCTACGTCAAGGCGCCGATGGACGAACTCGACGCACCGAAGATCCATCCGGGGCAGAGCGTGCGCATCCGGCTCGATGCCTACGCGAACCGCGTGTTCGCAGGCAAGGTGAAGCGCGTCGCGCCTTATGTCACGGCGGTCGAAAAGCAGGCACGCACCGTCGATGTCGAGGTCGACTTCGTCGCGCCGGACGAGGCGCGCGGCCTGCTGGTCGGCTACAGCGCCGACGTCGAGATCCTGCTCGAGGCGCGCGACGACGTGACGCGCATCCCGACCGCGACGCTGCAGGAAGGCAACCGCGTGCTGCTGCTCGGCACCGACGGCCGGCTGGAGGCGCGGCAGGTCAAGCCGGGGCTGGCCAACTGGGAATGGACCGAAGTGCTCGAAGGGCTGGCGGCGGGCGACCGCATCGTGCTCTCGCTCGAGAAGGAAGGCGTCAAGCCCGGTGCCAGGGCCATTGAAGACAAGAGCGAAAAAAAGTAAATGCCGCTCATTGAATTGACCGGCATCGAGCGGGTCTTCACGCTCGGCGACAGCGCGGTGCATGCGCTGGCGGATCTCGATCTGAGCATCGCGGCCGGCGAATACGTTGCGGTGATGGGCGCCTCGGGCTCGGGCAAGTCGACCCTGCTCAACCTGCTCGGCCTGCTCGACCGCCCGGATGCCGGAACCTACCGGCTCGAGGGCCGCGACGTAACGACGCTCAGCGCCGACGAGCAGGCGCGTGTGCGCCGCGAGCGCATCGGCTTCGTGTTCCAGAGCTTCCACCTCGTGCCGCGGCTGACGGCCGCCGAGAACGTCGCGCTGCCGCTGATGCTGGCCGGCATCGATCCCGCCGAGCGCAGGCGCCGCGTCGGCAAGGCGCTGGAGGACTTCGGCCTTGCCAACCGCGCCGACCACCGCCCCGACCAGCTCTCCGGCGGCCAGCGCCAGCGCGTCGCCATCGCGCGCGCGACGATCATGCAGCCGGCGGTGATCCTCGCCGACGAGCCGACCGGCAACCTCGACCGCGCCACCGGCGAAGAGGTCGTGCGCCTGCTCGAAACGCTGAATGCCGGCGGCGTCACGCTGATCATGGTGACGCACGACGCCGCCCTCGGCGCCCACGCCCGCCGGCGCATCGTCATGGAGGACGGCCGGAAGATCGCCGACGACACTGCGCCATGAAGCCGCCTGACACCCTGCGCTTCGCCATGCGCGCCGCGCTGGGCTATCCGCTGCGCACCTTCCTGATGGTGCTGGCGATGAGCATCGGCGTCGCCGCCGTGGTGGTGCTCACGGCGCTCGGCGACGGTGCGCGCCGCTACGTGGTCAACGAGTTCTCCGCGCTCGGCAGCAGCCTCGTCATCGTC
>JAJZSW010000131.1 GCA_021849505.1 Pseudomonadota bacterium | reverse complement strand
TTGCGGGTAGGCAACGGCACCGAAGTTGTAGCCCATCGGCGAGAACTTGGCAGCGTATTGGGCGGTGCGGGCGTCGAGCCAGCGCATGTCGTTGCCGCGCACGGTCGAGTCCATCACCCAGATCTTCGTCGCCGGGTCGCGCACCCAGGGAAACTTCCCCGCCATGTCGTGCATGCACAGGGCGATGCAGCCGGGGTCGTCGAACTTGAAGACGGTGTTCTTCGGCCCGCCGCGCATCTGGCCGGCGAAGCGGCGGTCGGAAATCGCCATGTTGCAGACGATGCAGGTATCGCGGTCCCACTTGATCGGCTGCATGCCTTCCGGCCAGCCTGCGTCCTTGCCGCAGGCGGATAGCGCGGCCGCAATGGGTGTCAGCGCGAAAGCGGAACCGAGGAAGCGGCGGCGATTCATGCCCGTGGTGCCGCTCATCGTGCCGTAGTACCAGCGCTGACTTCCGAGAGCGACAGGTCGGCGATCAGCGCGACGTAACGCGACAGCATGCCGATGAAGCGCAGGCGGTCGGGGCCGGCAACTTCGCCGGTCCAGACCAGGCCGGCTTCATCGCTGGCGAACTGCCAGCGGCCGAGTGAATTCGCCAAAGCGGCGTCGCCGCGGCGTGCGACGAGCCGGCAGGTGAAGCGGCCCGAGAGCGAGACGTCGTCGGCGACCTTGTCGTCGAGCACCACCTTGCCCATGTCCATCTCGATGACGCGATTCACCAGCGCGGCGACCTCGTCGATGCGGTGGCTGGAGATGAGCATCGTCGCCTTTTCCTGCCGCTCGGCGAGCAGGTCGAAGAAGATCCTGCGCGCTTCCGGATCGAGGTTGGCGGCCGGCTCGTCCATGATCAGCAGCTTTGCGTCGCGGCCGAGCGCGATGGCGATCAGCAGCTTCTGCTTCATGCCGCCCGAGAGCTTGATGAAGGGCCGCGCGCGGATGCCGTCAACGGCGAGGCCGAGGCGACCGGCGATGGCGTCGATCTGCCGCGGGTCGGCGCCCGAGAGCGCCGCCGAGAATTCGATGAGCTGGCCGACCGGCATTTTCAGCGGCGGCGGCAGTTGCGGCACGAAGCCGATGCTGCCCAGCACGACGGTACGGTCGGTGCGCGGCGAACGGCCGTCGATGGTCACCCTGCCGTCATGCACGTACTCGCCGAGCAGGCAGCGGATCAGCGTGGTCTTGCCGGCACCGTTCGACCCGATCAGGGCGATGCGCTCGCCGAGCGCGATGTCGAGGTTGATGCCGTCGAGCACGCAGGCGCGCTTGAAGGACTTGGAGAGGTTTTCGCAGCGGATCATGTCTGGATTTTATTGGGCAAGGCCCGGCATTTGCGGGCCCTACCCACTATTCGTCGGGCTACATCAATTTGGCAAGTCCCTTGACATCGAACTGGAGAGAGCCGGTCGGGCAGGTGTCTACGCACAGGCCGCAGCGCGTGCAGTCCGGGCCGATGGGTACTTCGGTGTCGACAGCGCGGCCCTTGATCACCGTGTCGAGCACATGCGGCACGAGACAGACCTTGCGGCAGTCCCCTTCGTGGAAACAGCCTTCCACCGTGTACTTGATGCGCAGCGGAGTGACGATGCCGACCACGCCGTAGGTCAGGCCGATCGGGCAGGCGTAGCGGCACCATGCGCGGCGCACGAAGAAGACCTCGAACACCAGCAGCGCCAGCACCCAGAGCAGGGCGAGCGCGCTGCCGCCGTATATCAGGGCGCGCGAAATGATGCCGGTGGGCGAGATCGACTCATACACCGTGTAGCCGGTGACGATTGCCAGCAGGGCGAAGACGATCCAGAACACGGTACGCAGGCGGCGGTCGATCGGCGTGTCGGTGACGAGCTTCTTCTTCACCAGCCAGAGATGGATGTTTTCCGCCCACTCGGCGAGCAGGTGATAGGGACAGATCCAGGAGCAGAAGCTGCGCCCGCCGACGAGAATCCACAGCACCAGCACCGTGCCGGTGCCGATCAGCAGGTTGGTGATGATGTGCTTGTGGGCGAGCATCACCTGCAGCGCGGAGTTGAGGTCGATCAGGTGGAAACCGACGAAGCGCGAGGCGGTGAGGGCGCCTTCGAGGATCTGGATGTCGAAGTAGAACGACACGACGAACAGCAGGTTGGCGAAGATCAGCGTCGCCCAGCGGCGGTTGCGCCATTTGTGGTTGCGCTCGTTCGCCCGGTGCGCCTCCTTGGCGGCCTCGATATCCGCCTTGTTGGTCATGCGCTTGAGTTCGTGGACCTTGATCGCGCGCGCGGTGAATTCCCCGGCCTGCCGGGGCTTCGCGGGCTCCTTGCCGAGCATGACGAGGATCTGGTCGACATAGCGGCGCTGGAGCGGAGTGGTCATGATTTCCATACCTCGCGCGCGACGATTTCGATGGCGGTCGGCTCGACCGGGCAGATCATTTCGCAGACGCCGCAGCCGACGCAGGGCTCATGCACGACCGGCGATTTGCGCTGCGTGCCGTTGGGCATGAAAACGACCTCGATGGAAATAGCGCCCTTGATCGGGCATTCGCGCACGCACAGGTCGCATTCCTCGACATCGTAGGGATGGTCGCGGATGGGGATCGGCTTCCAGCGGTCCACCGCCATGTAGCGCATCATGCCTTCGAACCCGGGACCGCGCGCCTGGCCCTTGAAGCCTTTGCCCTGCATGGCGAGGCAGGTGCCGGGCCGCGTCAGGCGCGCCACGCCCATGCGTTCCTTGAGGTTCAGCGTGGGTTCCGGGTCGTTCTGCTTGGGAATGAACACCGGTTTGGCGGCCAGTTGGGCGCCGGGGCGCACCGGCAGGAAATCGGGCTTGTCGTAAGTCAGCGAGCCGGTCGGACAGGCGAGGATGCACTGCACGGCGTCGCAGGAAAAATCGCAGGCCTGCGCGCGCGCATCGATGTAGGGGACGCCGATGCCGAAGCCGTTGTCGAGGTCGGCGAGCTTGATCGCCTGTACCGGACATACCTGCACGCACTGGCCGCATTTGATGCAGCTGGAGAGCAGGTCCTTTTCGTCGAGCGCGCCGGGCGGACGCAGCAGCGGTTTGCGGGCGTAGGCAAGCGGCAGGTAGCCCGACAGGGCGGCGCCGAGCACACCGCCCGAGAGCAGGATGGTACGCAGCACGCGCCGGCGTGCCTGCCGCTGGCGTTCTTTCGAGAGGGGTGGTTTGGCAGGTGCCGTATTGCCAGCGCCGACTTTACTGGCCCCCCTCGCTCGCAACCCCGGCTCGCTGCCCCCCACAGGGGGGGCGTCGGCTTGAGACGGTCCTGCGCCGACTTTGTCTTCTTCGCTCATCCGTGATTCCTTTGCGGTTTGGCATGGCGCGGTCTGGGGTCGCGGGCCTGCAGCTCAGGCGACGAGATCGGCGCGAGCCGCTCGAGGAAATCGAGCAGTTCGAGCACCGGCGAGGTCATGAAGAAGCGGGCGGGCGGAATCTCCATCCAGATCTGGTCGGCGAAGGCATAGTCCTCGTGCGGCGTATCGCCGTAGCCGTCGCCGTCCTTGTCGAAGCCCTGATAGGTGTCGAAATAATTGCCGGTCCATTTGTTCTTGTCGCCGGAACCGCGGCCGGCTTGAAAGATGTCGGTCAGGTTGCCCTCGAAAATGTTGTCGTCCAGGTAGTTGCCGCCCAGTTCGCTGGTCAGCTGCACGGCAATGCCGTTGTAGGCGAAGCGGTTGCCCTTGAAGCGGACCGTCGTATCGGGCTGGAAGGGTGAAAGGTCCGAACCGACGCCGACGGCGCTGTAGATGATCTCGTTGTTCTCGATGAAGATGTCGGAGGCCTCCTTGAAGCCGATCGCCATGCCGGCGGCGCCCGTGGCGTGCGAGACGACGTTGTTGCGCATGCCGCCGCCCTCGCAGTACATGAAGTAGACGCCGACCGCGTTGTCGTAGAACCGGTTGTTCTCGACGATGTTGTGGTTGGCGAACATGAAGTGGATCGAGTAGCGGCTGCGGCGGCCCTCGTTGTTGCGGTAGATGTTGCGGTGGGAGTACCACGCCACCATGTCGCGCGTGTCGGCGACGAG
>JAJZSW010000130.1 GCA_021849505.1 Pseudomonadota bacterium | reverse complement strand
TGGCCTCGCAGAGCAGCAGGCCGACCACGGCGTTGAGTTCGTCGACATCGCCGAGCGCGGCGATGCGCGGCGCGTCCTTGCCGACGCGCGAGCCGTCGCCGAGGCCGGTGGTGCCGGCGTCGCCGGTGCGGGTGTAGATTTTCGAGAGTCGGTAGCCCATAGGGAAAGTCGGTGCTGGCGGGACGGCACAGTTTACGGGATCAGGCCTGGTTGCGCACCGCGGCGAGCAGCGCTTCGGGTTCCGGCGGGAGCTTGACCACCAGCACGGCGCACTTCAAACCGCCGACGATGCGGTCGGTGGTCTGGCCGACGAGCTTGCGCGACAGGCCCTTGCGCTGGTCGTTGCCGATCACGACGAGGTCGGCGCCGATTTCCGCCGCCGCCTCGATGATCGCCGGCTCCGGGGCCTTCTCGACGATCAGGCTGGTGCAATCGACGCCTTCGACCTTCAGCAGGCCGAGCTTCTCGGCGACATCCTCCTCCGCCTGGGCGCGATTGCCGCCCGGCGGGACTGCGGCGAGCACGGTGACCGGGAGGCCCATCGCCTTCGCGATTTCCGCGGTGACCTCAACCATGGTTTCACTGATGCGCGCACCGTTGGTCGCCATGAGAATGCGCTTGCGACAGGGCTCCGACGGCCAGTTGGCGATCAGCACGTGGCAGGGCGAGCGCACGATGATCTGCAGCGCGATGTCGCCGACCAGGCGCTCCTTGATGTTGCCGCGTGGCGGACGGCGGCCGATGACGAGGATGTGGCTGTCCGCGGCGGCGGCGGCGGCGACCACTTCTTCCACGGGTTGCTTGCCATAGCGGATGATCTGTTCGCAGTCCACGCCCGCGACGAGCGCCTTGCGCTCGACCTGGGTGAGGCGCACCCTGGCGATCTCGTCCTCGGTGGGCGATTCGACCGCTGTCATGATGTCGAGCGTGACGCCGAAGCCCTGGGCCAGCGCGATGGCCACGTCGGCAGGCGCGTTGCTGAACTCGCTGCCGTCGGTCGCGAACATCAGCCGTTCGCGGCGGAAGCCGTCGGGCAGGATGCCCTTATTGCACTCCTTGAAGATGCGCGTCTTGCAGTTGCGGCAGATGTCGGGATTGAGCGTCCAGTAGAGGGCGCGCGTCACGTCGGTCATCACCGGGAAGAAGGCGCCTGCGCCGATGTCGTGGGTATAGCCGCCCTGGCGCAGGAACTGCTGGACGCCGGCATTGAGGCGATAGAAATACAGGCCGCCGCCGAGGCGCCGGCGGCGGCGGGCTTCCTGGGCGAGCACTTCGGCACCGGCGATGTCGACGTAGCTCAGGCTGGCCGCGGCGATCAGCACCGATTTCTGCTGCGGGTTTTCCTCGTCGATCTGCTGCAGGGCGGCCTGCACGTAGCTGGCCGCGCCGAAGTAGACCGAGCCGTTGATGCGCACGATGCGCAGTTGCGGGCATTCCGGCCGGCCTTTGGCGCGCACGAAATGGTAGGCGCCTTCCTCGGGGGCGGGCACGACCGGGACGATCTCGGGCTTGGAGGTGCGGTAGAGGTAGTGGATCAACGAGAGGAAGACGCCGAGGAAGATGCCGAGTTCGAGGTTGAACAGGGTGCCGACCAGCGTGGCGGCGAGGATGGCCGACTCGATCTTGCTGGTGTGCCAGATGTGCCTGATGTGGTGGAAATCGATCAGGCCCCAGGCGACGAGGAACAGGATGCCGGCCATGGCCGCGTTGGGCAGGTAGGCGGCAAGCGGCGCCACGACGAGCAGCACGACGACGAGGAACAGCGAGGCGAACACCGAGGAAAGCGGCGTCTTGGCCCCGGCCTCGTAGTTCACGCCGCTGCGGTTGAAGGAACCCGAGGCCGCGTAGCCGGAGAAGAAACTGCCGAAGATGTTCGACAGGCCCTGGCCGACGAACTCCTGGTTGCCGTCGATGCGCTGCTCCGAGCGCACGGCGATGGCCCGGCCGATCGACACGGCTTCGGTCAGCGCCAGCATGGTGATGACGAGCGCGGGGCCGAGGGTGGCTTTCAGGGCCGGCAGCGAGAAATCGGGCAGCGATAGCGGCGGCAGGTGCGCCGGCAGCGCACCGACGGTGACGATGTGCGTTTTGTCGAAGCCTTCCAGCAGCAGGAGTGCCTCGGCGAACAGACTGCCGACGATCATCGCCGCGATCATGTAGGGTACCTTCTTGAGGTAGCGCCGCGTCAGGATGCCGGCGGCGAGCGTGACGAGGCTGACGGACAGCACCCAGGGATTGATGGCGAAGAACTGCACCCAGAGCTGATGCACGATCTCGTAGAAGGGCGTGCCGCGGGGTATCTCGATGCCGAAGAAGTTCTTCACCTGGCTGGCGGCGATGAGGATCGCCGCGCCGGCGGTGAAGCCGATCACTACCGTGTGCGAGATGAAGTTCACCAGCGCACCCATGCGCGCGAGGCCGAGGATCAGCTGGAACAGGCCGACCAGGAAGGTGAGGGTCAGAACGAGCTGGATGTACTGCGGCGAGCCGGGATCGGCCTGGTGCGACAGGGCGGCGAAGATGGCGATCGAGATCGCCGTGGTCGGGCCGGAAACGAGGTGCAGGCTGGAGCCGAACAGCGCGGCGATGATCGCCGGCACCATCGCGGCGTAAAGGCCGTACTGCGGCGGCAGGCCGGCGATGGTCGCGAAGGCGACGCCCTGCGGCAGGACGATCAGCGCGCCGGTAAGGCCGGCGACGAGGTCGTCGCGCACGGTGCGGCGCGTGACCAGCGGCCACCAAAGCAGGAAGGGGAAAAGTTTGCGAAGAGTTAGGAAGGTGGGACTCATCGAATCAGCGGCGACTGAACGTCAGTCGCCGCTTATTCTACGCCTGCGCGGGATGCCGTCCCGCCAGCGCCGACTTTCGGGCTATTTGGCGAGGATCGGCATGCCGAACAGCGGCCAGATGGTGACCAGCGCAATGCCCAGGATGACGAGCAGGATGGCGCTCATCACCAGACCGTGCTTGAAGAACTCGCCGGGCGTGAACTGCTTCGACTCGTAGGCGATCGCGTTCGGTGCGGCACCGATCAGAAGTACGAAGGGCATGCCGGCGGTGACCAGTGAGGCGAAGAAGATCACGTCGGGCGCGACGCCGAGGTAGCGGGCCATCACCAGCGAGACCGGCAGGGCGATGGCGATGGCGGCCACGTTCATGATGAAGTTGGTCATCAGCAGAACGAAGGCGGAAACGCCCATGACGAACACCCACCAATGTGCGCCCAGAAGCGCAGTGAGGAAGTTCACCGCCATCCATTCGGCGGCGCCGGTCTTCCAGAGGCAGAAGCCGATGCTCATCGCGCCCGAGAACAGCAGGATGATGTTCCAGGGCATTTCCTCGAGATCCTGCACCTTGAGCACGCCGAAGATGAAGAACAGCAGCGTCGAGGTGAGCATCAGCGCGGCGCGGTCGATGACCTTCAGGGCCGGCACGAAGGATTGCAGCGCCGTCAGGGTAACGACCAGCGCGACACAGAACAGCACGAAGATTTCGTTGCGGGTGATCGGCCCCAGCGTGCGCGACAGCTTGGCGACCTTCTGGCGCAGGCCGGGAATGCTGGCCTTGGAGGGCTTGAAGACAATGGAGAGATAGAACCAGATCACGAAGACCATGGCCCAGCCGATCAGGCCCATGTAGAGGGTGAAATCGAAGAAATCGACCTGCCGGCCGGTGAATTCCTGGAACATGGCCGCCGCCGCCGGGCCGCGCGCGGCGCCGAGCAGGGTGATGATGCTGCCCGCGCCCGCCGCCCAGGCCATGCCGATGAACAGTCCCTTGCCGAAGTTCGAGGGCCCGCCGCCCTCCTTGTACAGCGCCATGACGGCGAGCAGGATGGGGAACATCGTCGCCGCGACGGCAGTGTGCGCCATCACATGCGTCAGCAGCGCGGTGACGACGAGGCAGCCGAGCAGGATGGTGCGCGTGTTCTCGCCGACGAAGGCGAGCATGCCGTAGGCGATGCGCTTGGTCAGGCCGGACTTGGTGAAGGCCAGGCCGATCACCATCGAGCCGAAGATGAACATCA
>JAJZSW010000046.1 GCA_021849505.1 Pseudomonadota bacterium | reverse complement strand
CGCGTGGCCCGTTGCTGCGCTTCATTGCCTTGCTGCATCTGGACCTTGGCGAGTTCGACGTACCAGTCGCAATATTCGTCCCAGACGAACTCGTAGATCGTCTTGGCGAGCAGGTCGAAACGGTAGTCGGCGAAATGCTTCGCCACTTCCGCCTCGACGCGCTGCAGCAGGCTGACGATCCAGCGGTCGGCGGGCGAGAAGTCGAGGTACTCGCCATGGCAGGCGGAGTTGTCGTGCGCCTCCAGTCCGCAGTCCTTGCCCTCGCAGTTCATCAGCACGAAGCGCGAGGCGTTCCACAACTTGTTGCAGAAGTTTCGATAGCCTTCGCAGCGCTGCATGTCGAACTTGATGTCGCGGCCCGGGCTGGCGAGCGACAGGAAGGTGAAGCGCAGCGCGTCGGTGCCGAAGCCCGGAATGCCGTTCGGGTATTCTTTGCGGGTGCGTTTCTCGATCTGCGCCGCCTGCTTGGGGTTCATCAGGCCGGTGGTGCGCTTGGCGACCAAGGCGTCGAGATCGATGCCGTCGATCAGGTCGATCGGGTCGAGCACGTTGCCCTTGGACTTCGACATCTTCTGGCCTTCGGCATCGCGGATCAGTCCGTGCACGTAGACGTGCTTGAACGGGATCTTGCCGGTGATGTGCCTGGTCATCATGACCATGCGCGCGACCCAGAAGAAGATGATGTCGAAGCCGGTGACCAGCACCGTCGAAGGCAGGTAGAGATCGAGCGCGGGGTTCGACTTGGCGGGCCACTCGGGCGTCCAGTCGAGCGTCGAGAACGGCCAGAGCGCGGAGGAGTACCAGGTGTCGAGCACGTCCGGATCGCGCTCCAGCCCGCCGGTGTAGCCATCCTTCTGCGCCAGGGCGTAGGACTCGGCCTCGTCATGGGCGACGTAGCAGCGGCCGTCGTCGCTGTACCAGGCGGGAATCTGATGGCCCCACCACAGCTGGCGGGAGATGCACCAGTCCTGGATGTTGTTGAGCCACTGGTTGTAGGTATTGACCCAGTTCTCGGGCACGAACTTGATCTCGCCCGAGGCCACGCATTCCAATGCTTTGCCCGCGATGCTTTTGCCATCGGCACCGGGCTTGGACATCGCGACGAACCACTGGTCGGTGAGCATCGGTTCGATGACGACGCCGGTGCGGTCGCCGCGCGGCACCATCAGCTTGTGCGGCTTGGTGGCGACCAGCAGGCCTGCCGCTTCGAGATCGTCGACGACGGCCTTGCGGGCATCGTAGCGGTCCATGCCGCGATACTTCTCCGGGGCATGCTCGTTGATGCGCGCGTCGAGGGTGAAGATCGAGATCGGCGCGAGGCCGTGCCGGTGACCGATCTGCCAGTCGTTGAAGTCGTGCGCCGGCGTGATCTTGACGCAGCCAGTGCCGAATGCCTTGTCGACATAGGCGTCGGCGATGACCGGGATGGTGCGGCCGGTGAGCGGCAGCTGGACGTGCTTGCCGATGAGGTGCTGGTAGCGCTCGTCCTCGGGATTCACGGCGACCGCGACGTCGCCGAGCATGGTTTCCGGCCGCGTCGTCGCGACGGTGAGCGAGCCATTGCCGCAGGCAAAGGGATACTGGATCTCCCACATGAAGCCGTCCTCCTCTTCGCTGACCACCTCGAGGTCGGAGACGGCGGTGAGCAGCTTCGGGTCCCAATTGACGAGGCGCTTGCCGCGGTAGATCAGGCCTTCCTGGTAGAGCCGGACGAAGGTCTCGGTGACGATCTTCGACAGGCCGGCATCCATCGTGAAGCGCTCGCGCGTCCAGTCCGGGGAGGTGCCGAGGCGGCGCATCTGGCGCGTGATCGTGCCGCCGGAATACTCCCTCCATTCCCACACCTTTTCGAGGAACTTCTCGCGGCCGAGATCGTGGCGCGACACGCCTTGCGCATCGAGCTGGCGTTCGACGACGATCTGCGTGGCGATGCCGGCGTGATCGGTGCCCGGCTGCCACAGGGTGTTGGCGCCGCGCATGCGGTGATAGCGCGTCAGCGCATCCATGATCGCCTGATTGAAGCCATGGCCCATGTGCAGCGTGCCGGTGACGTTCGGCGGCGGCAGCAGGATGCAGAAGTTGTCGGTCTTGTCACGGTCGAGACCGGCGGCGAAATAGCCGTTCGACTCCCAGATGGGATACCAGCGCCGCTCGATGTCGGCGGGCTCAAAGCTCTTGGCGAGTTCCATGTTCTAGTTTCTCAAGCAATTGCGGCAACGCTGCGTCGAGCCAACGGCACAGCGATTCTTCGAGCGCGGCGCGCAGCGCGGCAGGGTCAATGGCGGGAACCGTGGACGCCACGCTGGCCGGGGTGACGATCTCGGTGAGCACGGGCAGGTCGTCGCCGGACATGGGCCGTTCGCCGACCGGGACCGCCATGATCTGGCGCGCGACAAAACTGCGATAGCGTCGCGTTGACAGGTCGGCATGATCTTGCACGTCAGTGTCGATCGACATCACGATCCTCCTGATATGTCGCGGCTTTCGATGGCATAGCCGCGGTCGCGATAGAACTTGAAGCGCTCGCGCGCCGGCAGGCGATCGGCATCGTCGGTGCTGACGATTTCGACCAGCAGCTCGAAACGCGAAAAGGTCGGCGGCAGTTCGTTGCTCAGGTTGAGCAGGCAGTCTTCCTGCGGCGGGGTGTCCAGCCGGTCGGTCAGCAGGATCGGCGTTTCCCCCGCCTGCGCCGAATCGGCCCGGCAATGCGGCAGGAACGACAGGGCCGGCTGGGTCCAGAGCATGCGATCCAGGCGGGTTGCCTGCTCGGCATCCGGCACATAAACAAGTACGCCGAAATGAGCCCCCTGGCGTTCGCTCCAGGCCCGCTGCAGCCACTGGGCAGCGGACTGGATGCGGTCGGGCGCGCCGTGCAGGAAGGAAATGCGCGTCATGGCTTACTTCGATGCCGTCCCGCCAGCGCCGACTTTCGACGCGCGCTCGATGAGGAAATGGGTCAGCAGGGGCACGGGCCGGCCGGTCGAGCCCTTGTCCTTGCCCGACTTGTAGGCGGTGCCGGCGATGTCGAGATGCGCCCACTCGTACTTCTTGGTGAAGCGCGACAGGAAGCAGGCCGCAGTGATCGTGCCGGCGGGGCGTCCGCCGATGTTGCCCATGTCGGCGAAGTTGCTCTGCAGTTGCTCCTGGTAGTCCTCGAACAGCGGCATCTGCCAGGCGCGATCCCAGCTCGCATTGCCGGCATCCAGCAACTCGCGGGCGAGGCCGTCGTCGTTGGCGAGCAGACCGCTGACGACATGGCCGAGCGCGATTACGCAGGCGCCGGTCAGCGTGGCGACATCGATGACGCAGTCGGGTTCGAAGCGCTCGACATAGGTCAGCGCATCGCAGAGGATCAGCCGGCCCTCGGCATCGGTGTTGAGAATCTCGACGGTCTGGCCGGACATCGAGGTGACGATGTCGCCGGGACGCGTCGCGCTGCCGCCGGGCATGTTCTCGACGGCCGGCACGACGGCGATGATATTGAGCGGCAGCTTCATCAGGGCGGCGGCCTTGAGCGCGGCCAGCACGCTGGCGGCGCCGGACATGTCGAACTTCATCTCGTCCATCTCGGGCGGGGGCTTGAGGGAGATGCCGCCCGTGTCGAAGGTGACGCCCTTGCCAACCAGCACGATCGGTTTCTCGCCAGCCTTGCCGCCCTGATATTTCAGGACGATGAACTGTGGCGGCTGGTGCGAACCCCTGGCGACGGCCAGCAGGGTGTTCATGCCCAGCTGCTCCATTTCTTCACGACCGAGGATTTCCGCCGCGAGTCCATATTCGGCGGCCAGCGCACGCGCCTGTTCGGCGAGATAGGTCGGGGTGCAGATGTTGCCCGGCAGGTTGGCCAGGTTCTTCATGGTGTTCATGCCGGCGGCGATGGCTTGGCCTTCCACCAGCGCCTGTTCGGCGGCGGCGAGTTCGTTGCGCCGCTCGACGCAGAAAGTCAGCTTGCGCAGTGGACGCCGCACGTCGTCCTTTTTCGACTTCATCTGATCGAAGCGATAGAGGGTTTCCTCGGCCACGATAACGGCCTGGCGCACCCGCCACGCGATATCGCGTTTCTTGACCGGCAGTTCTGTCAGATAGAGCGTGCCGTCGAAGCCGCCGGTTTCGTTCAGCGTGCGCACGGCCGCGACGATGGCGGCACGATAGTCCTTTTCCCGGAACTCGCGCTCCTTGCCGAGACCCACCAGCAGGATGCGGTCCGCCTCGGTGCCAGGCACCTTGTGCAGCAGGAGCGTATTGCCCGCCTTGCCTTCCATGTCGCCCCGCCGCAACAGTTCGGAGAGATAGCCGCGCGCCGCATTGTCGAGGAGTTCCGCAGGTAGCGAAAGCTTGCGGGATTCGAAGACGCCGACCACGACGCAGGCGGTCCGCTGCTTTTCAGGGCTTCCGCTCTTTATGCTAAATTCCACCGCCAGCTCCTTGAAGATGAACGAAAATCGCAGTTTAAGCATTTTTCGGCCACAATCTTCACTCGGGTTGAAATTCCGCAAACTTTTCTACGCCAGACCCGATCGATGATCTTTCAGCGTGCCGCCCAGCGCGAGTTTGCGCAGACTGCCATTGCGGTATTTGTTGCCCTTTTCGCCATTCTGCTGACCACCCAGCTGATTCGTCTGCTGGGAAAAGCCGCGACCGGATCGACCGCTTCGGAGGCCGTCGCCGCCTTGCTCGGCTTTGCGGCGCTCAACTATCTTCCCGTCTTGCTGTCGCTGACCCTGTTCGTTTCCATTTTGTTGTCGCTGTCGCGGGTTTATCGCGATTCCGAAATGGCGATCTGGTTTTCTTCGGGCGTATCCCTCACGGCCTGGATGAAGCCCGTGCTGCGCTTCGCCTTGCCGGTCGTTCTCGCGATCGCCGTGCTGGCGCTGTTTCTCGCGCCCTGGGCGCTCAACAAGCGTGCCGAATACCAGCAGCGCATGGATCAGCGCGACGATGTGGCACGGGTGACCCCTGGCGCCTTCAACGAGTCTTCGCGGGGAGACCGCGTGTTTTTCGTCGAATCGGTGCCGGATGCCACCGGCCAGGACCGGGTCAGGAATATTTTCATCAACTCCATGCAGCAGGGGAAACTGGGCGTGATCGCGGCGGCACAGGGCCATACGGAGGTTGCGGAAAACGGCGACAAGTTCATCGTCCTGACCAACGGCCGGCGTTATGAAGGCATTGCCGGATCGGCGGAGTATCGGGTGATGGAATTCGACAGCTACGCGATGCGCATCGAAACCTTCGAAGGCAGTGGCGCGGAAAAAACCGCCAGGAGCCTTTCTACCTGGGAGCTGCTGCAGGAGCCCACGGATCTCAACAAGGGCGAACTGCTCTGGCGCATCGGCGTTCCGCTGTCTGCCTTGCTGCTCGCCCTGCTGGCGATCCCGCTGTCTTTCGTGAATCCGCGTGCCGGCCGCACCAACAACCTGATCTTTGCGTTGCTGACCTTCATGATCTACAGCAACCTGCTGTCGGTCAGCCAGGCTTGGGTGGCCCAGGGGCGCTTGCCTTTCTCTGTCGGTGTCTGGGCGGTCCATGCCCTGATGCTGGTCGTGCTGCTGCTGATGTTCTGGAAGCGGCTGGCCGTTTTTTCTCCTTGGCGTATCGCACGCAGGAAGGCATGACGTGAAAGTTTACGAGCGTCATCTTGCCCGCGAGATCTACGGCGACACGCTGCTCGTTCTGGCGGCATTTCTGGGCCTGTTCGCGTTTTTCGACCTGATCCACGAGTTGGAGTCGGTCGGCAGGGGCGGCTACGAGATTCACCATGCCCTCGGCTTCGTCGCGCTGACCCTGCCGGGCCGCGCCTACGAAATCCTGCCGATCGCCGTGCTGATCGGCACCCTCTACGCCCTGACCCTGCTGGCACGTCATTCGGAGATCACGGTCCTGCGGGCTTCGGGCCTGGCGACCGGGGAACTGCTGCTGACCCTGGCGAAAATTGGCAGCGTGTTCGTCGTGATGACTTTCCTGATCGGCGAGTTCGTCGCCCCCCAGACCGAGCGCATGGCGCAGCAACTGCAACTCACCGCCAAGAGCAAGCTGGTCGGCCAGGAGTTCCGTTCCGGCCTCTGGGTCAAGGATGGCCACTCGTTCATCAACGTGCGCGAGGTCCTGCCCGATGCCAGTCTGCGGGGGGTGCGCGTCTATGCCTTCGACGAAGATTATCGACTGCGCTCGATCAGCGAAGCGGAGCGGGGCAGCTACGTGCCCTCCGGGCACTGGCAATTGAACAACGTGGCGCATACCTATTTCGAACTCGACAAGGCGACCGTGGCCCGTGAGGATCAGCTCGAATGGCGTTCCGCGCTCAACCCGGACATCCTCTCCGTCCTGCTCGTGGTGCCGGAACGCATGTCGCTTCTTAACCTCTACCAGTACATCCGCCACTTGAGCGACAACCAGCAGAAGACGCAGCGTTACGAGATCGCGCTCTGGAAGAAGCTGGTCTACCCGCTGGCGACGCTGGTGATGATGGCGCTGGCCCTGCCCTTCGCTTACGCGCACGACCGCATGGCGGTGGTGAGCGTCAAGGTTTTCATCGGCGTGATGCTGGGTATCTTCTTCCATATGCTGAACGGCATGTTTTCCCATCTTGGCGTCATCAACAGCTGGATCCCTCTGGTGTCCGCCGTGACGCCCAGCGTCATGTTCCTGCTGGCGGCGGCTTCGCTGCTGTGGTGGGTGGAGCGAAGATGATGCGCGTGCCCGACAGCCGTTCGTGCAGGAACTGGCGGTCGCGGTCGAAAATGGCCCAGAGCAGGCCGACGCCGTAGAACAGCAGGCTGGGCCAGCTCAATACGTAGCGCAGGATCAACTGCCTGAGTTGGGGCGGATTGCCATCGACGCCGACGATCTTCAGGCGCCAGGTCTGCATGGCCAGCGTCTGCCCGCCATGGCGCCAGTACCAGACGAAATAGATGCCGATCACGGCAAACACATGGACGAACAGGACCGGACCGGGCAGCACGATGCCGTAAGCCATGCCGAGCGCCAGATGGGGCAGCATGAATGTGACCGAAAGCACGCCAAGCAGCAGCAGCGACTCGTAGAGCATGCTGGCGAGGCGGCGGCGGAGCCCTGCCAGTTCGAAGGGATGGGCCGTACTCACCCGCGGTAGGGTTGATCGGACGATGGGTGGACGGGTGGCTCGCTGGCGGGTGGGGGCTTGGGCGCTTCCGGTGCAAGGGGAGCCAGCGGACTTTGAGGTGTTTTGCGCGGCGAAATGGGAGAGCTTGGTGCCGGTACCGTGGGCGTCGCCACGCGCCGGTCGGGAGCGGTGGCTGCGGGTGGCTTGGCCGGCGTTTTGACTTTGGGCTGCTTCGGCGCCTTGCTGCGGAGGCGCTCCTTTTCTTCTTCCGTCAGGGTCGAGTACTCCTCCCATTTCTGCTTGACGAGCTGGCGCTGCTCAGGGGAGATGCGCTTGAGCGACTTGTATTTCTCGCGCGCGATCCTGCGCTCCTCGGGGGCCAGTTTTGCCCATTCGCGCATGTTGCGCTGCATGCTCGCCTGCTCGAGGGGCATCATGTCCGGAAAGCGCTGGGCGATGCCGATCCACTTCTTGCGACGGAACGCATCCATTTGCGCCCATTCCTTTTCGAGCGGGGCAAGGATGGTTTTCTGCTCAGGCGTCAGCGCTGTCCAGCCGGGCTGTTCGAACTGGGGCAGATCAGCTTGAGCCTGCCCGCTCAGCAGGACGGCACATGAGGCGAGGAGAGCCCCGATTATTCCCCGGCCGGCGCGTCTTGTTTTTCGAGCCATGCCTGAAAACCTTTGTCCAGGTACGCGTTGGGCGGCAGGTCGTCGGCAAGCAGGGCGCTATCGATTGCCTCATTTTCATTCGCCTGGCTGAAGCCGTTCCAGTAGTAGGACAGGCTCACACCCAGCAGCAGTGCCAGGATGGCGAGAGCGGTGCGCAGCGGATGCTTCGCTTCGTCGCCGTTCAGCAGTGCCGTCCCGCCAGCGCCGACTATTGCGGGACTGAGCGCTGCGACGTGCTGATGCTGCAAGGCGCGCTCGCGGGCGGCGCGCAGACGTTCGGCGATGGCATGATCAAGCTCTTCCGTGCCCCGCTCGAGCACGCGACAAACCTGTCGGGCAAACTGTTCTTCGCGACTCATGGTCTGATTCCTTTTGACTCGAGCGCGACCGCCAGGGTATGGGTGGCGCGCGAACAATGGGTTTTGACACTGCCTTCCGTGCAGCCCATGACGGCGGCGGTTTCGGCGATGTCCAATCCTTCCCAATAACGCAGCAGGAAGGCTTCACGTTGACGCGGGGGCAGGTTCTGCAAAGCTTCCTCCACAAGGGCAAGGGTTTCAGTCTGCAATAGGGCCGCATGCGGGGTCGCAAACGGATTGGATTCCTCATCCAATTCAATGGCTTCCAGGGGATCTGACGGGTCGTCGCCATCGCCTTCCAGCGCCGAAAGGGAGGTGAAACGCTCCGATTTGGTGCGCGAACGCCGGTAATAGTCGCGGATGGCGTTCTGCAGGATGCGCTGGAAGATCGGCGGGAGTTCGTCGGCCGGCTTGTCGCCATATTTCTCGGCCAGTCGCATCATGCTGTCCTGCACGATATCCAGGGCGGAATCCTCGTTGCGCACGGCGAAGAGCGCCTGCTTGAAGGCACGCCGCTCGACTTCGGCTAGGAAATTGGAAAGCTCGGCGCGGGAAGCCAAGAGAATGCTTACTCTATTGACGGACGGTGGCGGGAAGTCTTGACCACAAGCAGGACAGTCAAGTATTGTTGCACGTTTCGGGTTTAAAGACCGGCAACGATGGATCGAAAAGCATGCAACTCACAGGCGCGGAAATTGTAATCAGGTGCCTTCAGGAAGAAAAGGTCGAACACGTGTTCGGCTACCCTGGCGGCTCGGTGTTGTTCATTTACGATGAAATGTTCAAGCAGGACCAGATCAAGCACATCCTGGTCCGTCATGAGCAGGCAGCCGTACACGCGGCCGATGCCTATTCGCGGTCGTCCAACAAGGTCGGCGTCTGCATGGTGACCTCCGGTCCGGGAGTCACCAATGCGGTGACCGGCATCGCCACCGCCTATTGCGATTCGATTCCGCTGGTGATCATCACCGGTCAGGTGCCGACGGCCTACATCGGCCAGGATGCCTTCCAGGAAGCCGACACGGTGGGCATTACCCGCCCCTGCGTCAAGCACAATTTCCTCGTCAAGGACGTCAAGGATCTCGCCGTCACGATCAAGAAGGCCTTCTATCTGGCGAAGACCGGCCGCCCCGGCCCGGTGCTGGTGGATATCCCGAAGGACATCACGATCCATAAGACCGATTTCCATTACCCGAAATCGGTTGCGATGCGCTCCTACAATCCGGTGGTCAAGGGCCATACCGGCCAGATCAAGAAAGCGGTGCAGCTGTTGCTCGATGCCAAGCGCCCGATGATCTACACCGGTGGGGGCGTGATCCTGTCCGACGCCGCCGAGAAGCTGACCAAGCTGACGCGCATGCTCGGCTACCCGATTACCCAGACCCTGATGGGACTGGGCGCCTATCCGGCCACCGACCGTCTCTTTCTCGGCATGCTCGGCATGCACGGCACCTACGAGGCCAACATGGCGATGCAGGAATGCGACGTGTTGGTGGCCATCGGCGCACGTTTCGATGACCGCGTGATCGGCAATCCGGATCACTTCAGTCGGGTCGCCCGCAAGATCATCCATGTCGATATCGACCCGTCTTCGATCTCCAAGCGGGTGCGCGTCGACGTGCCGATCGTCGGCAATGTGCCCGACGTTCTCGACGAAATCATCAAGCAGCTTGAAGCCAGCGAGGGCAAGCCCGATGCGAAGCACCTCGCGTCCTGGTGGAAGCAGATCGAGGAATGGCGCAAGAAGGATTCGCTCAAGTACAAGATGGGCAGCGACCTGATCATGCCCCAGTACGTCGTCGAGAAGCTTTACGAGATCACCGGCGGCGAAGCCTTCGTGACCTCCGATGTCGGCCAGCACCAGATGTGGGCCGCGCAGTACTACAAATTCGATAAGCCGCGCCGCTGGATCAACTCCGGCGGCCTCGGCACGATGGGCTTCGGCCTGCCGGCCGCGATGGGCGTGCGCTTTGCCAATCCGAAAGCCACGGTCGCCTGCATCACCGGTGAAGGTTCGATCCAGATGAACATCCAGGAACTCTCGACCTGCAAGCAGTTCCACCTGCCGGTCAAGATCCTCTGCCTCAACAACGGCTATCTCGGCATGGTGCGCCAGTGGCAGCAGATGTTCCACGGCAACCGCTATGCCGAGTCCTACGTCGATGCGCTGCCCGATTTCGTCAAGCTGGCCGAGGCCTACGGGCATGTCGGCATCCGCGCCACCCAGCCTGCCGATGTCGAGCCCGCGCTGAAGGAGGCCTTCGTCAAGCACAAGAACGAACTCGTGTTCCTCGACTTCCTGACCGACAAGACCGCCAACGTCTTCCCGATGATCGCGGCGGGCAAGGGCCTGTCCGAAATGATCCTGGCGGAGGAACTCTGATCATGCGCCACATCATTTCCATCCTCATCGAAAACGAATCCGGTGCCCTGTCGCGCGTTTCCGGACTGTTCTCCGCCCGCGGCTACAACATCGACTCCCTGACCGTCGCCCCGACCGAAGACCCCTCGCTGTCGCGCATGACGATCGTCAGCATCGGCTCCGACGACATCATCGAGCAGATCACCAAGCAGCTCAACAAGCTGATCGACATCGTCAAGGTGGTCGATCTGTCCGAGGCCGCGCATATCGAGCGCGAACTGATGCTCGTGAAAGTGCGCGCCACCGGCAAGGATCGCGAGGAGATGAAACGCGTCGCCGACATCTTCCGCGGCCACATCATCGACGTCACCGAATCCTCCTACGTCATCGAACTGACCGGCAATGGCGCCAAGCTCGACGCCTTTCTCGATGCCATCGACCGCTCGCTGATTCTCGAAACCGTCCGTACCGGCGTGTGCGGCATCGGTCGTGGCGACCGCATTCTCAAAGTCTGATCTCGTCTACCAAAATCAAAGGAAAACCATGAAAGTCTATTACGACAAGGACGCCGACCTTTCCCTCATCAAGGGCAGGAAAGTCACCATCGTGGGTTATGGCTCGCAAGGCCATGCCCATGCACAAAACCTCAAGGACTCCGGCGTCAAGGTCACGGTTGGCCTGCGCAAGAACGGCGCTTCATGGGACAAGGCCAAAAAGGCCGGCCTGAGGGTCGAGGAAGTCGCCAAGGCAGTCAAGGACGCCGATGTCGTCATGATGCTCCTGCCGGACGAAACCATCCCGTCCGTGTATTACGCCGATGTCGAGCCGAACATGAAAAAAGGTGCCGCGCTGGCTTTCGCGCACGGCTTCAACGTCCATTACAACCAGGTCGTGCCGCGTAATGACGTCGATGTGATCATGATTGCCCCGAAAGGTCCCGGCCACACCGTGCGTTCCGAGTACCAGCGCGGCGGCGGTGTGCCTTCGCTGATCGCTGTCTACCAGGATAAATCTGGCAAGGCGAAAGACATCGCCTTGTCCTACGCCGCTGCCAACGGCGGTACCAAGGGTGGCGTGATCGAGACCAATTTCCGCGAAGAGACCGAGACCGACCTGTTCGGCGAGCAGGCCGTGCTGTGCGGTGGCCTGGTCGAACTGATCAAGGCCGGGTACGAGACACTGACCGACGCCGGCTACGCCCCGGAAATGGCCTACTTCGAGTGCCTGCACGAAGTGAAGCTGATCGTCGACCTGATCTTCCAGGGCGGCATCGCCAACATGAACTACTCGATCTCCAACAACGCGGAATACGGCGAGTATGTGACCGGCCCGCGCGTCATCGGCCCCGAGGCCCGTGCCGCGATGAAGGAGGCCCTGGCCAATATTCAGAACGGCGAGTACGCCAAGCGCTTCATCCTGGAAGGGCGTACCAACTATCCCGAGATGACCGCCCGCCGTCGCCTGACGGCCGATCATTCGATCGAGCAGGTGGGCGCCAAGCTGCGCGACATGATGCCGTGGATCAACGCCAAGGCGCTGGTCGACAAGTCGAAGAACTGATCCGGTGAATTACCCGCACCCTATCATTGCCAGGGAGGGTTGGCCCTTCCTGGGGGGGGCCGTTGCCTTGGCCCTGTTGGTGACATTCGGCGGTGGTGGCTTGGCCTGGTCGATCCCGTTCTGGCTGGTTGCGTTGTTCGTGTTGCAGTTTTTCCGCGATCCGGCGCGCGAGGTGCCGGGCGATGCGAGGAGCGTGCTCTCGCCCGCCGATGGCCGCATCGTCGTCATCGAGCCGGCACAGGACCCCTGGCTGAAGCGCGAGACGCTGAAGATCAGCGTGTTCATGAACCTTTTCAATGCCCATTCGAACCGCAGCCCGATCGACTGTGAGGTCATGGGGCGCTGGTATCACCCGGGAAAATTCATCAATGCGGATCTCGACAAGGCGTCGACCGAAAACGAGCGCAACGCGCTGCACCTGAGAACCCCCGACGGGCAGGACATCACCTGCGTGCAGGTCGCCGGCCTCATCGCGCGGCGCATCCTTTGTTATGTCGAACCCGGTGTCAAGCTTGTGCGCGGTCAGCGCTATGGCTTCATCCGCTTCGGCTCGCGGGTCGATCTCTACCTGCCCAAGGACGTCCGCGTCAAAGTCGCGGTGGGGCAAAAAGTCCGGGCAACGACCACCATCCTCGCCGAACTCCCGTAATCGACCTGCAGGGCTACAATGAGTTGTTGCCATTGTAGCCCGCACTGACATGCCCGATTACCGTCCCCGCAAGACCCTGCTAAACCCGGAGCTGCGCCGCCGCGGCATCTACATCCTGCCGAACCTGTTCACCACGGCCGCGCTGTTCTCGGGTTTCTTCGCCATCGTGCAGGCGATGAACGGCAAGTTCGAGATCGCCGCGGTGGCGATCTTCATTGCCATGGTCTTCGACGGCCTGGATGGCCGCGTCGCGCGGCTGACGCACACGCAAAGTGCCTTCGGCGCCGAATACGATTCCCTGTCCGACATGGTGTCTTTCGGTGCCGCTCCGGCGCTGGTGATCTACGTCTGGGCGCTCAAGGACATGGGCAAGCTCGGCTGGATTGCCGCCTTCATCTACTGTGTGGGCGCCGCCCTGCGGCTGGCACGCTTCAACACCAACATCGAGGTGGTCGACAAGCGCTACTTCCAGGGACTGCCCAGCCCGGCCGCTGCCGCGCTGGTTGCCGGGCTGGTCTGGGTTCTGATCGACAACGAATGGACGGGTTATGAAGCACGCTGGTATGCCTGCGTGCTGACCATCTTCGCCGGGGTGACAATGGTGACCAATCTGCGCTACTACTCGGGCAAGGACATCAATCTGAGGAAGAGCGTGCCCTTCATGATGGTCGTGGCCTTCGCGCTGGCCTTCGCTCTGGTGTCGAGCTATCCGCCCGGCGTGCTGTTCGCGTTGTTCCTCGCCTATGCGTTGTCCGGCTACGTCATAGCCGTAAGCGATTGGTTCAATAGGCGCAAAAAATTTGCGCGCGGCGAATAGTTTGTTATATTTGCCGCATGACTGCGACGATGCTTCTCCTTTCTGCCGTTTTCCTCAGCCTGACTGCCCTGCTGGTGGCGCGCGATCTGTTGCGCACCAAGCTGCGTCCGCTGCTGCGCCGCGCGCGCTAAACAACCCACACCCACAATCCGAGTTTCGTCATCCGTCGCCTGCTGGCGACGGGTAGTGATTTCCGCAGGTATTCCCAACGGAGAATGAACATGAGCAAACCCCAGTTGTTGATTTTCGATACCACCTTGCGCGACGGCGAGCAGAGTCCGGGTGCGGCGATGACGCGTGAAGAGAAAATGCGCATCGCCCGCCAGCTCGAGAAGATGCGCGTCGACATCATCGAGGCCGGCTTTGCCGCCGCGAGTCCGGGTGACTTCGAGTCGATCCGTTCCATTGCGGAGGTGATCAAGGATTCGACCGTCTGCTCGCTTGCCCGCGCCAACGAAAAGGACGTGCGCCGCGCCGGCGAGGCGATCAAGCCTGCGGCCCGCGGCCGCATCCATACCTTCATCGCGACTTCGCCGATCCACATGGAGAAGAAGCTGCGCATGCAGCCGGACGAAGTCGTCGCGGCGGCGGTGCAGGCAGTCAAGTGGGCGCTGGAATACACCGACGACGTCGAGTTCTCGGCGGAAGACGCGGTACGCTCGGATTTCGATTTTCTTTGCCGCGTCTTCGATGCCGTGATCAAGGCCGGCGCCAAGACCATCAACGTGCCGGACACCGTCGGCTACAGCATCCCGGTGCAATGGGGAGAGCGCATGCGGCAGCTCATCGAGCACGTGCCGAATGCCGACCAGGTGATCTGGTCGACCCACTGCCACAACGACCTCGGCATGGCCTCGGCGAACTCCCTCGCCGCCGTCCTGAATGGCGCGCGCCAGGTCGAATGCACGATCAACGGCCTCGGTGAGCGGGCCGGCAATGCCTCCCTGGAAGAGATCGTCATGGCGGTGCGCACGCGCAAGGATCTCTTCCCGGTCGAGACGCGCATCGATACGACGCAGATCCTGCCGGCCTCGCGGCTGGTCTCGCAGATCACCGGCTATGTCGTGCAGCCGAACAAGGCCATCGTCGGAGCCAACGCCTTCGCACACGAGTCCGGCATTCACCAGGACGGCGTGCTCAAGCACCGCGAGACCTACGAGATCATGCGCGCCGAAGACGTGGGCTGGAACGCCAACAAGCTTTCCCTCGGCAAGCTCTCCGGCCGCAACGCATTCAAGACCAAGCTTGCAGAACTCGGCATCGAGCTTGCGAGCGAGGAAGCCTTGAATGTCGCCTTCGCCAAGTTCAAGGAACTCGCCGACAAGAAGCGCGAGATCTTCGACGAAGACTTGCAGGCCATCGTCTCCGACGAGCTCGTCACGCCCGAAATCGAGCACTACAAACTGGTGTCTTCCCGCTTCCACTCGGAAACCGGAGAGGAGCCGGTCGCCGAACTCACCCTCGCGGTCGGCGGTGCGGAAAAGCGAGCAAAATCGACGGGCAGCGGGCCTGTCGATGCTTCCTTCAAGGCGATCGAGAGCGTCGCCGGCAGCGGTTCCGACTTGCTCCTTTACTCGGTGAATGCGATCACGACCGGTACCGATGCGCAGGGCGAGGTTACTGTACGCCTGTCGAAGGATGGCCGCATCGTGAATGGCCAGGGTGCCGATACCGACATCATCGTCGCCTCCGCGAAGGCCTACCTGAACGCGCTCAACAAGCTGCACGCCGGGCCGGAGCGCGTCAATCCGCAGCTGTAGTTGTTGCCTTGAGTCTGGAAGGCGCCGTCAGCCGCGCGTAAATCAGCGCGGCGACGAAGAAACTGACGGCGAGTGCCACTTCGGTAGCGGCCAGCCACTGCATCAGGCCGCTGTCGGAGGTGGCACGCGCCAGGCCTTCGAGCAGGTAGAGCTGGATCAGCAGTGTCGACCATTGATAGGCATAACGTCGGCCGCGCAGGATGCCGAACAGCGGCAAGAGCAGAGGCAATGCCTTGAGCGCGAGCCAGGAGCCACCGGGGCGCAGCGGCGCAAGCCACAGTTCCCACGCGAGGCACAGCGCGATCAGCGCGATCAGGCTCAGGCTGGCGGTGAGCTGCGCGATGCGGATGCGCTGAAAGTCGGCACTGGCGGGACGGCACTCCATGGAGGCAAGCGGACGGTTGGTTAGAATTAGCCGATTATAGGTTTCCCGCCATGCTGCTCGTTCCCTTCCAACTCGTCGTCAATGTCGTGCGCCGGTTCCGCGCCGAGCGCTATGCCCAGACAGCGGCAGCCTTGTCGTTCGCCACCCTGCTCGGATTGGTGCCCATGCTCGTCGTCGGGGCGGCCCTGATCGAGTTACTGCCTTTCGGCATCAAACTCTCCGCCGCGCTTGAGCAGTTCCTGCTCGCCACCCTTCTGCCGGACAAGGCGGGCGTGGTCATCGCCAAATATCTCGGCCAGTTCGCCCAGCGCGCCGAGCGCGTGACCTGGATCGGCCTCGCCGTCCTGGGCGCGACTGCAATACTGCAGATGCTGACCATCGAACGCGCTTTCGACGCGATCTGGAAGGTGCGCAAGCAGCGGCCCTGGATCAAGCGCCTGGGCCTGCATCTGCTGGCCCTGTTGCTCGGCCCCCTGGTATTCGGCGGGGCGCTGGCGAGCACCACCTTCCTGGCGACGGCCTCGTTTGGCCTCGTCGATGAAGCGCGCTGGGTGCGCATCGCCTTCTCGGAAGCCCTCCCCCTGATCTTCCTGGCCCTGCTCTTCAGCCTGCTCTACTGGGCGCTGCCCAACCGGCCGGTGTCGCGCTGGCATGCCGCATTCAGTGGCAGCCTGGCGGCGCTGACCTTCGTCGGCATGCAGCGGCTGTTTGCCCTGTATGTCGTCAAGCTGCCGACCTACACCCTGATTTATGGCGCTTTCGCCGCCGTGCCCATCTTCCTGCTTTGGCTCTATCTGTCGTGGACGGTGATTCTCGTCGGTGCGCTCAGCACAGCCGAGTTGCCGGACGTGACGCGCAAGTGAGAAAGTACAATCCCTATCGGCATTTTTCGGAGGAAGCGCCAATGCTGTCTTTGCTGCGCCTTGTGATGATCTGGCTTGCCACCCTGACCCTGACCCTGGCGCATGCCGCGCCGGGCGATGCCTTCTTCGACACCACGCTGGGCGACTACAAGGCCGAACTCAAGGTGGCGCAGCAACAGGGCAAGCAGGGCATCCTGCTGGTCCTCGAGGCCGAAGGCTGCCCATTCTGCAAGCGCATGCGGGAACAGGTACTGAGTCGCCCCGAGGTGCAGCAATACTTCCGCCGCCACTTCAGCGTGTTCTCGGTCGATATCAATGGCAGCGTGACGGTCACGGATTTCGACGGCAAGGAGCAGACCGAGAAGGCTTTCGTGCGCGGCCTGAAGTTCAAGGGCACGCCCAGCTTCCATTTCTTCGCTACCGATGGTCGCGAAATGGCGCGCTACACGGGGGCAACCCGCGATCCCGCGACATTCATGGCGCTCGGGCGCTATGTTGCGGAAGGCCATTGGCAGAAAAGCAGTTTCGAACAGTTCCTGAGTGCACGCTGACAGGGCGCTTGACCGGACTTCTTCCGGCCACTAAAATTACCCGACAAAATACATCAACTATTGTTTAAAGGAATCCGACATGAACCAGGAACAGATCCGCCAGGTTGTCACGCAAAATCCCGTGGTGCTTTTCATGAAAGGCACGAAGCAGTTTCCGCGCTGCGGCTTCTCCGGCCGCGCCGCGCAGATCCTCAAGCTGTGCAATGTCGATTTCGTGGACATCAACGTGCTGAGCGACGAGGAAACCGTGCCGGCGTTGCGCGAGGTCGCCAATTGGCCGACCATCCCGGTCCTTTACATTCGCGGCGAATTCATTGGCGGCTGCGACATCATGACCGAGATGTACCAGGCCGGCGAGCTGCAGGAAAAGCTCGGCGACCTGATGCAGGCGACTGCCTGATCAACTTCTCGGTCATCCCCTGAGTTCGGCGGCGAGCCGCTCGATCATGCGCCTTGCCTGATTGAGGTAGCCGGCGCCGAACATGTTGTAGTGGTTGAGGATGTGGTAAAGGTTGTAGAGCGTCTTGCGCGTCTCGAAACCTCCATCCAGCGGCCATGTTGCGCGGTAGGCGGCGTAAAAGGATGCGGGGAAGCCGCCGAACAGTTCCGCCATGGCAAGGTCCGCCTCGCGGTCGCCGCGATACACGGCAGGATCGAAAATCACCGGCGTACCGTCCGGCAGTTGTCCGACATTGCCTGACCACAGATCGCCGTGGAGCAGGCTCGGCAGCGGACGGTAATCGAGGAAAAAGGCGCCGAGGCTATCGGCAACACGTTCGCCCTGCTCGCGCAGCGGCCGTGACATCCCATTGCGGAAAGCCAGGGTGAGCTGCGGCCGCAGCCGCTCGGCGGCGAAAAAGCCGGCCCAGGTGCAATGCGACTGGTTCGATTGGGGCGTCGCGCCGATGAAGTTGTCGCGCGGCCAGCCGTAGACGGCATCCGGCTGTTCTCCGGTAAGTCGGTGGAGTGTGGCGAGCTGTTCGCCCAGTTGCGAACCGGCCCGGTCGCCGAGTCCGCGCAAGTCGAGCAACTCGAGCTCGATCCAGGCCTGCCCGCTATCCGTCAGTCCGGCGCCTAAGGCTGCGGGTACCCGAACCGCTTTTGTGTCGCGCAAGGCTGCGAGTCCGTCGACCTCCGCTTCGAACATCGCCAGCCGCTCGGCCGGGCCGGATTTCCTGAATGCGCGTTGCGCCGGCATCAGGCGTGGGCGAGCAGGGCGTTGGTACGCGCCAGCCGTTCCGACAGCACGAGCAGGAAGCCCTGGTAGAAGTGCATGCGGCAGGCATCCGATGCCTGCCGCAACGCCTGGCCGTTGATGACGATGAAGCGGATATCGCTCAGGGCGACGACATCGGCGACGCGGCGCGGATGGCGGCGGTCGATCACGGCGATTTCGCCGATCACCTCGCCGACTCCAAGCTGGCCGAGGAGGTGGCCTTCCTTGCTGACCTGCACCATGCCTTCGATGATGAAGAGCAGATGGTCGCCGGGGTCGCCATCGCGCATCAGGCGCGTGCCGGACGCCGCGATTTCCCAGCGCGCGAAGCGCACGATCTCCCAGATCTCGATGTCGGAAAACTCGTCGAAAAAATGTAGCCCCCGCAGCGTTTCGAACTTTTCGCTGTCGGGGATTTCCTGCTGCCTGGCCATCAACCCCTGATTGCGAAAGGCTTGGGCGAGGTCGTGGGCGAATTCCTGCCAGGTCGTGTAGCGCTGGTCAAGTTCCTTCTGCATCGCGCGCCGGACGATCGCGTCGAGGGCGGGCGGCAGGTCGGGGCGGAAGGCTGAAGGCAGCGGCGGTTCGATGTTGCAGATCTGGTAGATCATGCCGTAATTGCTGCTCGCCTGGAACGGCAGCCGGCCGGTCAGCAGCTGGAACATCACCACGCCGAGCGAATAAATGTCGGTCTGGTGGTTGAGGGTTTCCTCGCGCAGCTGCTGCGGCGACATGTAAGCCGGCGAGCCGACGCCCGTGACCTGCGTCTGGGTCTGCTCGGAGCCGGCCTGGATGCAGGCGCCAAAGTCGGAGATCTTGATTTCGCCGTCCGCCTGACCGTTTGGCCCGACGGGCTGGACAAGCAGGATGTTGGCCGGCTTGATGTCGCGGTGGGTAATGCCGAGCCGATTGGCGTACTCGAGCGCGTGCGTGCATTTGAAGATGATTTCGACGACCCGTTCGATGGGCAGCAATGACTCGGGAACGCAATAGGGCTCGAGCGTGCCACCCCGGACGTACTCCATGACGATGAAGCTTTCATCCTCGCCGATCACGGCATCGAAGATCTGGACGATGTGGGGGTGCACCAGCCTGCCGGCAAGCGAAGCCTCGTTCATCAGCAGGTGACGGAACTGCTTGCCGCGCTTGCCTTCCTTCAGGACTTCGGGGTAAATGCGCTTGACCGCGACTTCGTGTTCGGTAAATGGATCGAAGCAGAGATAGACCGTCGAAGTCGCGCCCTCGCCGAGCTTGCGAAAGATCTCGTATTTGCCGCCGATCGTTTCCATGCGCGGCTTAGCGCATGGCGCGCAGACGCGCGATCGCGGCCTTGACCTGATCGGGCGCGGTCCCGCCGATGTGATTGCGCGCGGCGAGGGAGCCGGGAACGGTGAGCACGCCGAATACGTCCGCGCCGATCAGCGCAGAGAAGGCCTGCAACTCGGCGAGCGTCAGGTCGGGCAGGTCACAGCCCTTCGTCTCGGCCGCGCGCACGGCACGGGCCACCGCCTCGTGGGCGTCGCGGAAGGGCAGGCCCTTCCTGACGAGGTAGTCGGCAAGATCGGTCGCGGTGGCGAAACCTTGGCGCAAGGCGGCGGCCATCGCCTCCGGCTTGACGCGGATGCCGGGCACCATGTCGGCAAAGATGCGCAGCGTGTCGATCAGCGTGTCGGCCGTGTCGAACAGCGGCTCCTTGTCTTCTTGGTTATCCTTGTTGTAAGCGAGCGGCTGGCCCTTCATCAACGTGAGCAGCCCCATCAGGTGCCCGAAGACGCGGCCGCTCTTGCCGCGCGCCAGTTCCGGG
This sequence comes from Pseudomonadota bacterium, assembly GCA_021849505.1. Lineage (GTDB taxonomy): Bacteria > Pseudomonadota > Gammaproteobacteria > Burkholderiales > Rhodocyclaceae > Sulfuricystis. The sequence continues at coordinate 1,825 of JAJZSW010000046.1, read as the reverse complement.
ACGTCGGGGTTCTTCTTCTGCGGCATGATCGACGAACCGGTGCAGAAGCGGTCGGCGAGGTCGATGAAACCGACGCGCGGGCTCATCCAGAGAATCAGCTCCTCGGAGAAGCGCGAGACATGCACCATCGTCAGCGACGCGGCGGAACAGAATTCGATCGCGAAATCGCGATCGGATACGGCGTCGAGCGAGTTGGCGCAGACGCCGTCAAAGCCGAGTTCGCGGGCGACGAACTCGCGGTCGATCGGGAAGGTGGTGCCGGCCAGCGCGGCCGCGCCGAGCGGCAGCCGGTTGACGCGCTTGCGGCAGTCGGCGAAGCGCTCCCGGTCACGCGCGAACATCTCGACATAGGCCAGCAGGTGATGGCCGAAAGTGACCGGCTGGGCGACCTGGAGGTGGGTAAAGCCAGGCAGCGGCGTTTCCGCATGCGCCTCGGCGACATCCAGCAAGGCGTGGCTGAGGGTGGCAAAGAGGCCGTCCAGCAGGTCGATCGTGTCGCGCAGCCAGAGGCGGATGTCGGTGGCCACCTGGTCGTTGCGCGAGCGGCCAGTGTGCAGCCGCTTGCCGGCATCGCCGATCAGAGCGGTGAGGCGCTTTTCGATGTTGAGGTGCACGTCCTCGTCGTCGAGGTTCCAGTTGAATTCGCCGCGCTCGATCTCGCCGGCGATCTGCGCCATGCCGCGCTCGATTGCGGATAGATCAGCGGCCGCAATGATGCCTTGGCGGGCCAGCATCTTCGCATGGGCAAGTGAACCGCGGATGTCCTGCGCGGCCATACGGCGGTCGAAGAATACCGAGGCGGTGTAGCGTTTGACGAGATCGGAAACGGGTTCGGAAAATCGGCCGGACCAGGCTTTATTGGACATGAGGAGTACTCAAGAGGCAGGTTGCACGCATTCGGAATGGAAGTATACGGGCAAATCCAGCCGGCGCGTCCTGCGCCAGACGCCTACACGACGCTCACGACGAGCGATGCATCCTGGTCCTGCCAGCAAAACGGGATGATGTAGGCCTTGACCCCCTTCGGCAGGGAGATGACCTGATCCCGCCCCTGGACGACCAATGGGACCGAAATCAGGAACTCGTTGCCGAACTGCCGGCGGGCATTGCCGGAAATCGTGTTGCCGATTTCGCCGGCCAGATCCGCAAGATTTCTCGACGACAGGTCGGTTTCGCCACTGCGCGACAGGATCTGGCGGAGCAGTTCCGCAGGAGCGGTGAAATAGACGCAGCCCTGCCGGACGCCGGAGATGCCGATGACCCCGGTGTAGTCGAACACCGGCAGGGCGTTGGGTTCGGCCAGGTAGGGGGTGTAGATTTCCGCCGCAATGCCTGTTTGCTGTTCGAAATAGTGTTTGACGATGGCTACGAAGACGCGCAATTCCGCTTCAGTCATGATCTTCCTTGTCGAGCAGCTCGCCGATCGCTTCGGTGAGTTCGTCCGCCGTGAATGGTTTGCAAAGAAATCCTTGTGCGCCCTCCTTGAGGGCCTGGATGGCGGTCGCCTTGTCGGCGAGAGCCGAGACGACGAGGATGCGCACCGCGGGGTCGAGGGCGTGCAGTTTGCGAATGCACTCGATACCATCCATTTCGGGCATGGTCAGGTCCATGGTGACTATCTGCGGCCGGGTTTCCTGGAAGCACTGGAGCGCTTTTTCCCCGTTCGGAGCCATTCCCGCGATTTCGAGACCGTACGCTTCCATCGCCCGGGCGATCTTGTTGCGAATGATGTTCGAATCGTCGACGATAAGCAGCTTGTGTGTCATGTTGCCGGTCCTTCGGCCGCCGGGCCCGGAGTGGAGGGGGTCGCAGGTGCCGCGAAGCT
>JAJZSW010000045.1 GCA_021849505.1 Pseudomonadota bacterium | reverse complement strand
ACTGTTCAATCGCCTGGCTGCGGTACCGTATCCGACGCTGGCGCTGGTGCGCGGCCACTGCCTCGGCGGCGGGCTGGAACTTGCGCTGGCGTGCCGCTACCTGCTGGTCGTCGACGAACCCGAAACGAAGCTGGGCCTGCCGGAAGTGATACTGGGCATTTTCCCCGGCTGGGGCGGCATGCTGCGGTTGCCGCAGCGCATCGGGCCGGCCGCCGCGCTCGACCTGATGCTCACCGGCAAGACGCTCGATGCCAGGCGGGCGAAGCGCATGGGGCTGGCCGACGACTGCGTGCCACCGCGCATCATGGCACCGGCCGCGCAGCAGCTGGTGCTGTCGAATGCGCCGCGGCGTCCGCTGCCCTTGCTGCAAAAGCTGCTGAATGGCCCGCTGAAAATCTTCGTCGCCAACGGTGCGCGCAAGCAGGTGGCACGTAAGGCGCGCCCCGAGCACTATCCGGCACCCTACGCGATCATCGACCTCTGGGCGAAGCACAACGGCAACGCGCTGGCCGCGCCGAAGATCATCGACCGCATCGTCGGTTCGCCGACGGCGCGGAATCTCGTGCGCGTCTTCTTCCTGCAGGAACGGCTGAAGGGCTTCGGCAAGTCATCCGATTTCAAGGCGCGCCGCGTGCATGTCATCGGGGCGGGCGTGATGGGCGGCGACATCGCGGCCTGGTGCGCGCTGCGCGGCATGACCGTGACGCTGCAGGACCAGGATCTGGGCCGCATCGCCCCGGCACTGGCGCGGGCCAATGCGCTGTTCGAGAAGCGGCTGCGCGCGCCGCTGCGGGTGCGCGATGCGCGCGACCGGTTGATTCCCGATCCGCAGGGAGATGGCGTGGCGCATGCCGACGTGGTGATCGAGGCGATCTTCGAGAACCTCGAAGCCAAGCACGCGCTGTTCAGGGTGCTCGAGCCGCGGATGAAGGCGGGTGCCGTCCTGGCCACCAACACCTCCAGCCTGCGCCTCGAGGAGCTGCGTACCGTGCTGGCGCAGCCCGAGCGTCTCGTCGGCATCCACTTCTTCAACCCGGTGGCGCTGATGCCGCTGGTCGAAGTCGTCGAGGCCGAGGGCGCCGACCCCGCCGCGGTGCAGGCCGCCTGCGCCTTCGTCAGGCAGATCGACAAGCTGCCGCTGCCGGTGAAGTCCGCACCGGGCTTCCTCGTCAATGCCGTGCTCGCGCCCTACCTCCTGGCGGCGATGCGCGCGGTCGACGCCGGTGCCGCGCCGGAAGCCGTGGATGCCGCGATGCTCGGCTTCGGCATGCCGATGGGGCCGATCGAGCTGGCCGACACGGTCGGCCTCGACATCGCCATGGCGGCAGGCAAGCAACTCGCCGATGGCAGTGCCGCGCCGCGTTGCCTGCTCGAGCGCGTTGCGCAAAATTATCTCGGCAAGAAAACGGGGCAGGGCTTCTATCGCTGGGAAGCCGGCAAGCCGCTGAAAGTCGGCGCTGGCGGAATGGCACGAGGCGATGCGGAACTGGCCGGAAGTCTGATTGCGCCATTGATTGCGCGCACGGCAAGGCTGGTCGCGGACGGCATCGTCGCCGATGCCGACCTGGCCGACGCCGGCGTAATCTTCGGCACCGGCTTCGCGCCCTTCACCGGCGGGCCGCTGAATTATCTGAAGAACAAGGAAAACCAGGAAAGGAGAGGCACTTGAACAAGCTGATCGTAAGGAAGGCGGCCGTGCTCGGCGCCGGCGTGATGGGAGCGCAGATCGCCGCCCATCTCGCGAATGCCGACGTGCCGGTGGTGCTGTTCGATCTTCCAGCCCAGGAAGGCGCCAGGAACGGCGTGGTGAACAAGGCGCTCGACGCCCTGAAGAAGCTCAGCCCGGCGCCGCTGGCGAGCAAGAGCAAGCTCAAGTTCATCGCAGCGGCGAACTACGAGGAGCATCTGCCGTTGCTCGCCGAATGCGATCTCGTCATCGAGGCGATCGCCGAGCGCATGGACTGGAAGAACGAGCTCTACGCGAAGCTTTCACCGCATCTGTCCGCGCACGCCGTCGTCGCCTCGAATACCTCCGGCCTGTCGATCAATCTCCTGGCGCAGGGCATGCCGGCTGCGCTGCGGCCGAACTTCTGCGGCATCCACTTCTTCAACCCGCCGCGCTACATGCGGCTCGTGGAGATCATCGCCACGCGCGACACGGACGCCGGCGTGCTCGACGCGCTCGAGACCTGGCTGACCTCGCGGCTCGGCAAGGGCGTGATCCGCGCGCTCGACACGCCGAATTTCGTCGCCAACCGCGTCGGCGTGTTCTCGATCCTGGCGGTGATGCACCACACGGAGGCCTTCAAGCTCGGCTTCGACGAGGTCGATGCGCTGACCGGTCCGCAGATCGGCCGGCCCAAGAGCGCCACCTACCGCACCGCCGACGTGGTCGGCCTCGACACGCTGGCCCACGTGGTCAAGACGATGCAGGACACGCTGCCCGACGATCCCTGGCATACCTTCTTCATGACGCCCGACTGGCTGGCGGCATTGATCGCGCAGGGCGCATTGGGCCAGAAGACCAAGTGCGGCATCTTCCGCAAGCAGGGCAAGGAAATCCAGGTACTTGACCCGGCGCTCAAGGACTACCGGGCGTCGACGGGCACGGTCGCCGACGAGGTCGCCGCGATCCTCAAGAACCGCAACCCGGCCGAGAAGTTCGCCGCGCTGCGCGCAGCAAACCATCCGCAGGCCCAGTTCCTCTGGGCGATCTTCCGCGACGTGTTCCACTACTGCGCGGTGCAGCTCGAGCACATCGCCGACAACGCGCGCGACATCGATTTCGCCATGCGCTGGGGTTTCGGCTGGGCGCAGGGACCATTCGAAACCTGGCAGGCCGCCGGCTGGCAGGAGATCGCGGCGGCGATCGCCGCCGACATTGCGGCCGGCAAGTCGATGAGCGCCGCGCCGCTGCCGGCCTGGGTGACGGACGGCCGTGGCGGCGTCCATGCTCCGGCCGGCTCCTGGTCGGCCAGCAAGCATGCCTACGTGCCGCGCTCGGCGCTGCCGGTCTATCGGCGCCAGCTGTTCCCCGAACAGATACTCGGCGCTGGCGGGACGGCACCCGAGCAGGCGGGCGAGACGCTCTACCGCAACGAAGGCGTGCGGCTGTGGCGCCTGCCCGAAATCGACGCCGGCATCGGCATCCTCTCGGTGATCTCGAAGAATCATACCCTCGGCAACGAGGTGCTGGATGGCATTCTCGCCGCGGTGCAACAGGCTGAAACGACGCTCGATGGCCTGGTGATCTGGCACCCGGCTCCGTTCGCCGTGGGCGCCAACCTCAAGCAGGTGAGCGAGGCCTGCGCTGCCGGGCAGTTCGAGCTGATCGAGCAGACGGTCGAGAAGTTCCAGCGCACCTCGCAGATCCTCAAGTACGCCCAGGTGCCGGTGGTCGCGGCGGTGCAGGGCATGGCGCTCGGCGGTGGCTGCGAGTTCCTGATGCATTGCGCCAAGCGCGTCATGGCGCTCGAGAGCTACGTCGGCCTGGTCGAGGCCGGCGTCGGACTGATTCCCGCCGGCGGGGGCTGCAAGGAGTTCGCGGTTCGCGCCGCCGCGTGGGCCGCGCAGTCGGCGACGCCGGGCGAGCTGTTCGACTTCCTGCAGCCGGCGTTCCAGACCATTGCCATGGCCAAGGTCGCCGGCAGCGCGCTGGAGGCGATCGACTTCGGCTTCGCGCGGTCCTCCGACACCGTCCTGTTCAACGCCGACGAACTGCTGTGGGTTGCTCTCCGCGAGGCGCGCAACCTGGCGGACGCGGGCTACGCGCCGCCGCAGCCGGCGCGCGACATCCCTGTCGCCGGTCGCACCGGCATCGCCACGCTGGAGATGATGCTGGTCAACATGAAGGAGGGTGGCATGATCTCGGCGCATGACTATCGTGTCGCCAAGGCTGCAGCCATCGCGCTGTGCGGCGGCGAGGTGGAGGGTGGCAGCCGCGTCGACGAGGAGTGGCTGATCACCGTCGAGCGCCGCCTGTTCGTCGAACTGCTGAAGACCCCCGAAACCCAGGCCCGGATCGCCCACATGATGGAAACCGGCAAGCCCTTGAGGAACTGATCGACATGAACACACAGATTCAGGACGCCTACATCGTCGCCGCGACGCGCCTGCCCGTCGCCAAGAAGAATGGCATGTTCCGCCATGTGCGGCCCGACGACATGCTGGCCCACGCCATCAAGGCGGTGCTCGCGCAGGCGCCGGGCCTCGATCCGGCCCGCATCGGCGACGTGATCGTCGGCTGCGCGATGCCGGAAGCCGAGCAGGGCATGAACGTCGCACGCATCGGCCTCCTGCTGGCCGGCCTGCCCAACACCGTGCCGGGGATGACCATCAACCGCTTCTGCTCCTCCGGGGTGCAGGCGGTGGCGGATGCCGCCAACCAGATTCGCCTGGGGCTGGCCGACGTGATGGTCGCCGCCGGCACAGAGTCGATGACCATCATGCCGCAGATCATGGGCAACAAGATGGCGATGAACCCGGCGATCTTCGCGAAGGAGGAGAACCTTGGCATCGCCTACGGCATGGGCCTGACGGCGGAGAAGGTCGCGGCGCAATGGCAGATCACGCGCGAGGCGCAGGACGCCTTCGCCGTCGAGTCGCACCGGCGTGCCGTTGCGGCCATCGCGGCCGGCCACTTCAAGGCCGAGACGACGCCCTATCCGATCCGTGAGCACCTGCCCGACCTGAAGAGCGGCGAGGTGCGCGTGCGCGAGTGCACCGCCGACACCGACGAGGGGCCGCGCCCGGACTCGAGCGTAGAGAAGCTGGCGAAGCTCAGGCCGGTGTTTCATGCCAAGGGTTCGGTCACGGCCGGCAATTCGTCCCAGATGTCCGACGGCGCCGGCGCGGTGTTGCTGATGTCGGAAAGGGCGCTCAAGGAATGCGGTCTCGATCCGCTGGCCCGCTTCGCCGGCTATGCCGTCGGCGGCGTGGCGCCGGAGATCATGGGGATCGGCCCGGTGGCGGCGATTCCGCGCGTGCTGGCGCAGGTCGGCATCCGGCAGGGAGACCTCGACTGGATCGAGCTCAACGAGGCCTTCGCCGCACAGTCTCTGGCGGTGATTCAGGAACTGGGGCTCGATCCGGCCAGGGTCAACCCGCTCGGTGGCGCGATCGCCCTCGGCCATCCACTCGGCGCCACCGGCACGATCCGCACGGCAACCGTCGTGCATGGGTTGCGCCGCACCGGCGGCAAATACGGTATGGTGACAATGTGCATCGGCACCGGCATGGGGGCAGCCGGTATTTTCGAGCGCGTCTGAAAAACCAATAACGAGGAGGGGAAACATGAGAGCATCGCGCGGCAGCCGTCTTGCCATGCTGCTGGCTGTCTGGCTGGCGGCCTTCGCCGTCCACGCGGCCGAGGTGGCCGGCATCAAGGTCGATGACAAGGTCCAGGTCGGAGGCCAGGAACTGGTTCTCAATGGTGCCGGGCTGCGCACCAGGTTCTTCATCAAGGTCTATGTCGGCGCCCTCTACGTCGACCAGAAGACCACGGCTCCGGCGACGATCTACGACAGTGCCGCGCCGCGCCGCATGACGTTGCGCATGCTGCGCGAGATGGGCGCGGATGCCCTCTACGGCGCACTGGACGAAGGCCTGCGCAACAACCTGACGTCCGTCGAGATGGCTGAGCTGAAGCCGCAGGCCGAGCAGCTCGGGGCGATCATGAAAAGCATCGGCACGGTGAAGGAGGGCGATAGCATTACCATCGACTTCGGCGCCGCGGGCATAGAGGTCGGTCTGAACGGCAAGCCGCGCGGCAAGGTCGATGGCGCAGCCTTCGGCAAGGCGCTGCTGAGAGTCTGGCTCGGCGAACAGCCGGCGGACGCATCGCTGAAGAAGGCGCTGCTGGGCGGCTAAGAATAATGACAGGAGGAGGCGATATGGAAAAAGTCTGGCTGCAGAGTTACCCGAAGGAAATTCCCGCCGACATCGGCATCGACAACGTATCTTCGCTGGTGGCGCTGTTCGAGAAGGCCTGCGCCGATTTCGGCGACCAGGTCGCCTATATCAGCATGGGCAAGGAGATGACGTTCCGTCAGCTCGATGAAAAAAGCCGCGCCTTCGCCGGCTGGCTGCAGTCGCTGGGCATACGGAAGGGCGACCGTGTCGCGCTGATGATGCCCAATCTGCTGCAATACCCGGTGGCGCTGTTCGGCACGCTGCGCGCCGGCGGCGTGGTGGTTAACTGCAACCCGCTGTTCACTCCGCGCGAACTGGAGTACCAGCTCAGGGATTCCGGTGCGGTGGCGATCGTCATCGTCGAGAACTTTGCCCATGTGCTCGAGAAGTCGGTTGCCAAAACTGCGGTCAGGCACGTCGTGGTCACTCCCATGGGTGAAATGCTTGGCGGCCTGAAGGGCGCATTGGTGAATTTTGTGGTCCGGCGCGTCAAGAAAATGGTGCCCGCCTGGAACCTGCCCGGTTCGCTCAGCTTCGCCGCCACGCTGACGGCAGGAGACCGCAACGGCTTCACGCCTGCGCCGCTCGGCCATGACGACATCGCCTTCCTGCAATACACCGGCGGCACGACCGGCGTGTCGAAGGGCGCGATACTGAGCCACGGCAACATCTGCGCCAACGTGGTGCAGGCCTACAACTGGATCAAGCCGCAGATTCGCGTGGGCGGCGAGTTCATCGTCACCGCGCTGCCGCTCTACCACATCTTCGCGCTGACGGCGAACTGCCTGACCTTCCTGATGGTCGGCGCACGCAACCTGCTGATCGCCAACCCGCGCGACCTGCCCAACTTCATCAAGCAGTGGAGCAAGTACCCCGTCAGCGTGGTGACCGGCGTGAACACGCTGTTCAACGCGCTGCTCAACCATCCCGAGTTCGCCAAACTCGATTTCTCGACGATGAATATCACGCTCGGCGGCGGCATGGCGGTCCAGGCACCGGTGGCCGAGCGCTGGAAGCAGGTGACCGGGGTGCCGCTGCTGCAGGCCTACGGCCTGACCGAGACTTCGCCCGCGGCGACCATCAATCCGCTCGACATGAAGGAATTCAACGGCGCGATCGGCTTGCCGATCTCGTCCACCGATGTGTCGATCCGCGACGACAGCGGCCACGAGGTGCCGCTGATGCAGGTCGGCGAGATCTGCATTCGCGGTCCGCAGGTGATGAAGGGCTACTGGCAGCGCCCGGATGAAACCGCGGCGGTGCTCGGCGCCGACGGCTTCCTGCGCACCGGCGACATGGGTTACATGGACAAGCAGGGCTTCGTTTTCCTGGTGGATCGCAAGAAGGACATGATTCTGGTCTCCGGTTTCAACGTCTATCCGAACGAGGTAGAGGAGGCGGTCGCCCTGCATCCCGGCGTGCTGGAAGTGGCGGCGATCGGCGTGCCGGACGAGCATTCCGGCGAGACGGTTAAGATCTTCGTGGTGCGCAAGGATGCGGCGCTGAACGAGCATGCCCTCATCGACCACTGCCGCACAGTGCTCACCGGCTACAAGGTGCCCAAGCACGTCGAGTTCCGCGACGACCTGCCGAAGACCAATGTCGGCAAGATCCTGCGGCGCGCCCTCAAGGAGACGAACTGATGCCGATTCCCGCCGCGCTCGGCAGGAACCTTGCGCTGCCGGCGATCGGCGCGCCGATGTTCATCGTCTCCGGCCCTGAACTGGTCATCGCGCAGTGCAAAAGCGGCGTGATCGGCGCCTTTCCGGCACTCAACGCCCGTCCCGAGGCGACGCTCGACGAATGGCTCGTGCGCATCAAGGCGGCGCTGGCGGCCGATCCGCAGGCCGCGCCCTACGCGGTCAACCAGATCATCCATCCGTCCAATACGCGACTGGAGTTCGACCTGGCGCTGTGCGTGAAGCACGAGGTGCCGCTGATCATCACCAGCCTGGCGGCGCCGACTGCGGTGGTGCCGCGGGTGCATGCTTACGGCGGCCTGGTGTTCCACGACGTGATCAGCGTGCGCCATGCCGAGAAGGCGCTGGAGGCTGGCGTCGACGGCCTGATCCTGGTCTGCGCCGGCGCCGGCGGCCACGCCGGCACGCTCAGCCCGTTCGCGCTGGTCGGCGAGATCCGCAGGTTCTACGCTGGTCCGATCGCGCTGTCCGGCGCGATCGCCGGCGGCGGCGCCATCCTTGCCGCTCAGGCCATGGGTGCCGACCTCGCCTACATCGGCACACGCTTCATCGCCACCACGGAGGCGAATGCGGCACCGGCCTACAAACAGGCCCTGGTCGATGCGGCCGCCGCCGACATCGTCTATACGCCGTACTTCACCGGCGTGCATGGCAACTACCTGAAGCAGAGCATCGTCGCCGCCGGCCTCGATCCGAACAGCCTGCCGGTGCGCGACAAGAGCGCGATGGACTTCGGCGCTGCCGCGGCATCCGGCGCCAAGGCCTGGCGCGACATCTGGGGCGCGGGGCAGGGCGTCGGCGGCATTGACGAAGTCATGCCCACTGCCACGCTGGTCGCCCGCCTGAAGGAAGAATATCGAGCCGCCAAGGCGGCGCTTTGCAGCAACCCGTTCTGATACGAAAGGAAACTGGAAATGAGCGACTATCGCGCGCCCGTCAAGGACATGCGCTTCGTCATGGACGAACTGGCCGGCCTGCCGGAGATCTGTCAACTGCCGGGCTTCGAGGAGGCAACGCCGGACGTCGCCGACGCCATCGTCGAGGAAGCCGCCAAGTTCTCCGGCGAGGTGCTGGCGCCGCTCAATCGGGTCGGCGACAAGGAGGGCTGCACCCTGGGCGCCGGCGGTGTCGTCACCCCGCCGGGCTGGAAGGAAGCCTACCGCCAGTACTGCGAAGCCGGCTGGAGCGGCATCACCCAGCCGCAGGCCTTCGGTGGCCAGGGTCTACCGGAAGTGCTGGGCATCGCCGTGATGGAGATGGCGCAGTCGGCGAACATGTCCTTCTCCCTCGGCCCGTTATTGACCTCGGGTGCCGTGTCAGCCCTGCTGACCTGCGCCAGTGACGAACTGAAAGCCATCTACCTCGAAAAGATGGTCACCGGCGCCTGGACCGGCACGATGAACCTGACCGAGCCGCAGGCCGGCTCCGACCTGGCGCTGATCCGTTCGCGCGCCGAGCCGCAGGCCGACGGCAGCTACCGCGTTTTCGGCCAGAAGATATTCATCACCTACGGCGACCACGACATGACGGAGAACATCGTGCACCTCGTGCTCGCCCGCCTGCCCGACGCGCCGCCCGGCGTGAAGGGCATCTCGATGTTCCTGGTGCCGAAATTCCTCGTCAATGCCGATGGCTCGCTCGGCGCGCGCAACGACGCGGTGTGCGTGTCGCTCGAACACAAGCTGGGCATTCACGCCAGCCCGACCTGCGTGATGGCGTTCGGTGACAATGGCGGGGCTGTCGGCTATCTGCTCGGCGCGCCGAACCGCGGCCTCGAGTACATGTTCATCATGATGAACGAGGCGCGCCAGAGCGTCGGCCTGCAGGGCGTGGCCATCGCCGAACGTGCCTACCAGCAGGCGCGCGCCTATGCGCGCGAGCGCAAGCAGGGCCGTAACGCGGTGACCGGCGAGGCGCTGGTGACCATCGACCAGCACCCGGACATCCGCCGTATGCTGATGACGATGAAGTCACGCATCGAGGCCTGCCGCGCGACCGCCTACTACACCTCGGGCCTGCTCGATCGCGCCTACGCGGCTGCGGACGAGGAGGCCAGGAAGCGCGCCCTCTACCTCGCCGAGTTCATGATCCCGATCGTCAAGGGCGGGAGTACGGAGATGGGCATCGAGGTCGCCTCGCTCGGCATCCAGATCCACGGCGGCATGGGCTTCATCGAGGAGACCGGCGCCGCGCAGCACTGGCGCGATTCGCGCATCACCACCATCTACGAGGGCACCACCGGCATCCAGGCCAACGACCTGCTGTTCCGCAAGCTGATGCGCGACCAGGGCGCGACGGCGCAGGTGGTGTTCGGCGAAGTGGCGGCGACGGCCGAGGCCCTCGGCACCTCGTCACGCCCCGAGTTGCAGGCGATGGGCCGGAAGCTCGGCACGGCGCTGCAAGACTGGATCGGCGCGACCGAATGGCTGGCGGCCAACGCCAAGACGGCCCTGTCGGCAGTGCTCACGGGCGCTGTGCCCTACCTCGATCTCGCGGCGACGGTGTGCGGCGGCTGGATGATGGGCCGCGCCGCGCTCGCCGCGGCGCGGCACCTAGACAGCGGCGACGGCGACCAATCCTTCTTCAGCGCCAAGATCGCGACGGCGCGCTTCTACGCCGACCACCAGCTCCCGCGTGCAGCCGGGCTGGCCGCGAGCATCAAGGCCGGCGATGCCGCGATCGCGGGCCTGGGCAGCGAGATTTTCTAGAGTGGGATGGAGGCGCGAGCCGGAGTCGAACCGACCTACACGGATTTGCAATCCGGTGCATAACCGCTTTGCTATCGCGCCGTTGCCTGTCGGTGAACTACAGGCGGGAAAGCTGGGGCTTTCCCGGAAACCTGGAGCGGGAGACGAGTCTCGAACTCGCGACCTCAACCTTGGCAAGGCCGATTTTGCACGTCGAAACATATCGCACCACGGGAATCGAGGCGCATTGTATCAATTCCGCGTTTCTTTGTGTTGTTAATCGTACCGCATGAAGATTGGGCGGGCCTTCGGACATCCAAAGGCCACACGGACTCCCTGCAAAAAAATCCGCTGCCCGTTACTGGTACGTCAAAGGCCAGCGCACTCTTGGCACTGCGCCACCATGCCGCAGTCATGGTGGCGCAGGCAGACTAGCACGTCCTCAGCAGCTCCCAATCTGGGTCGCCCCGCTTCTTGCTAGAGCAAGCAGCATGCTCGGCGTTGCGCCGCTCCGCGTCGCGGATTAAATATTGATTTAATCGCTCCAGCGCTTCATAGCACAGGGCTTGACCTTGCTTATGACGGCCTGACGTTGCGAGATTGCTAGTGGTAATTTGATTCACGGACATGATTGACTCCTGAAAAGGTATATAGGCGTCTCGCTGGTGACGCGCGAGATGGTGTTGCGGGTTTCTGGAACATTTACGGGCAACCCAGAAAACCGCCCTTGCCTTGTCATGCCTTACCTTGTCCGCGATCTACGCGCCGCCGTGAGAGGCTGCGCGAGCCGTAAATGTCAGATCATTACACTCGCTAACGTCAGTGATGTCAAGAGGGTGCATATCACCTCGACGTCACGAATTGCTGCAGCTCAAGATTCAGCCGTCGCAGTTCGCATTTACACCGCGCAATCTCTACAAGCAGGTACATGACTATTTTTACGATGCTCGCATTCGCCCTATCGACATCATCGTTGCCATCAAGAGACACGATCTCACACCTATGTTCATTCCAAGCCGCATGGAATATTGGCTTGATATCGGATAGCACGAGATCAACAACCTCCTGATCGACGCCAAAAGATGACAAGGCCCCACCCAATCCGCGCGATGCCATTTGCCACGCGAACCCGGCGTCCTTCAGTAATTCAAGTTCCTTGCTCATCGCCACCGCCCCACTGGCGTGTAACTGCGCTTTACCCGGTGCAACCCGGAAGCTAGCGCGGAACTATTTCTATCGAGGTAGTCGCGGAACGAGCGCGTATCCATGGCAGTAATTTTGTATTCATGGTGATGATGAATTCCCCCCCCCCTATCGCCCGCCTCGCCGCTGGCCATGCCGCGCACGGCATTGGCCAGGTGCTTCGGCAACACCATTTCCTCTTCGTGCAACTGAGTGAGCGGGTTGAGGCCCTTGGGAACGTCATAGCCTTTTGCAGCCACCGCCAGCATGCCATTGCCAAATGCTGAGACCTGGGCAAACGTCTGCGCCATCGCCGCCATTGCGAGCATCGGCCCCACAATCGGTATCGAGGCCTGCGAGGCCGCAGCGCCGGTCGCCGCCACGGCAGCATTGGCCTGCACGCCAGTAAAACCTTCCGCTTTCTTGGCGAGCCTGGACGCAACCATGGCGGTCGCATCGGCCGTTTTCTCCTCGGCAAGGAATCCCAGCTTGATGGCCAACATCCTGGCCAGGCCAGCAGCCCACTCGCCCAGCGGCTTGCTGATTAGGTTCGCAACAAAACTTTGATAGATGCCCTGGAAAATTGTGCCTAGCGCCTGCCGCAGCGTGGTCGCCTGGGTCAGTATTGCGTTGGCCGCCTGACCAAAGGAATCGCCGATGCCATCGAAGAATCCGCCGCCGCCCTCTTCCTTCTTCTTGCCCTGCATGATCTCGCCGCGCCGCAGCTGGTAGTTGCGCTCGATTTCGAGCAGCTGCTCCTTGATGCGCGCCAGCTCGGCCGGCGAGGCATTCGGATCGCTCTTCGCCAGCTCCAGCCGTTCGATCAGCGCCTGGTATTCGATCTCGAAACGGCGGCGGGCGAACTGCTCCTCGAGCACCAGCAGCTCGCGCTTGGTCATCTCGCCGTTCTCGCGCGCGAAGTTGGCCTGCTGCTCCTCGTACTGGATCTGCGCCAGCGCGGACGCGCGGCGGCTGTCGACCATCACGCTGTCGAGATCGCGCTGTTCCTTGGCGGACTGGCGGCGGATCTCCAGTTCCAGCGTCGCGGTGCGCTTGGCGATGGCCAGGCGGTCCTTGCTGGTCAGCTCGAGGTTCTGCTGCACCTCGCGCCAGTAGGCCAGCTCCTGCTCCTTGCTGAACTGGCGCAGGGTGTTTTCCTGCTCGAAGGTGGCCTTGCGCAGGGCCAGCTCGGCTTCGTAGTACTGCATGAAGCTGGGGTCCTTGGCCTCGACGCTGGCGCCCTTTCCGCCACCCAGCAGACTCGCCAGATTGGTCTTGGCAGGCTTATCCTCTTTTCCGCTCCGGGATGCTTCCTGTTTTTGAACGGGCGCCATGGCCGCCATTTCCTGATAGAGGCGGCGCGCTGATTCGCGCAGGGATATGGCCTGCTTCATGTGGTTTTCAGCGACCGAGCCGAACGTGATCTTGGCCAGGAATTCCTCAACGGACGCCATCGCCTCGTTGATGGCGGCAGCGAGCCCCATGAACGCCGCCTTCCAGCGCGACATGAAGCCGTCGATAAAGCCGGACTCCGTAGCCTGCTGCAGCCTGTCGAAAAATCTATTGAGATGGGGCAGTAGATCGCTGGCGATGGCAACCCCCACCGCGCCGGCCCTGGTCTGCATGCGCGTCATGGAATCATTGAATTCCTCGGCGCGCTTCGCCATCTCCTCGGTGACGGGATTGAAGCGCTGGCCTTCCTCAATCATCCCGCGCAGAGCGGCGCCGCCGCCGTTCAGCATCGGAATCAGTTCCGCGCCCTGCTTGCCGAGCAGCTCCATGGCGATCGCGGTCTTTTGCGGACCGTCTCGCATCTGCTGGAAGGCGTCGGCCAACTGAATCAGCGCGCCCTTGGTATCGGTCGCGGTAATGCCGGCAGCACGGAGCTTGTCGCCATGCTCGGTCATGTACTTCGAAAGCTGCTTGACGCCCTGCGAAAACTGCTCGAGGGTGAGATCGGACAGATTCGCGGCATGCTGGAAGCCCGCCAGGTCCTCGACGGACACGCCGATCTTCTGCGAGAGCTTGCCGAGGTTGTCCGCCGCGTCGATGGCGCGCTGAATGAAGACCGCCATGCCGCCCGCCGTTAGAGCCGCGCCGATGGCGACGAACTTGGTCCGCAACATTTCCAGCGGCCCGGCCATGCCCGAAACCGCCTGGCCGCCCTCCTGGCCGAACTTCTTCAGGTCGGCCGCGGCTTCGCGCAGTTTTTGCCGCAGAGGCGATATCTCGCCATCGATGATCAGTTGTTCGACGTTGTCGCCAGCCATTGCATGCTCCTGTCAGGAAGTGAATCGGAAACGCTCGTCGCGCCAAAGGTGGTGCCGGGAGAGCTGCCCGGCCGAATCGACCGCCCGTGCGCGCCCATGTACCATGCCTGAATAGCCGCGCCGGCTATGGGTGCGCTTCTCTCGCCGGCGCGGGTCACTTGCCCTATGCGCCGCCGCGAACGATCCCGACGCGCCCAAGGGCGGTCACACCGGAATCCAGCCGGACGAAAAGCGGAACACCGTCCTGCTGGAATTTTTTCCGAGAAGGCCCCACCAGCACGCCGTTCTCGCTACCGGGAAGATGCAGCAGGCCGACGCATGGCGACAGCTCGGGGTCTGCGGCCAAGTACCAACGGCCTAGGGGCAACCAGGCGCCGCCGACAACCGCCATAGCGAGGTTGCATTGGTGCACCATTTTTTGCGCTGCCAGCTCGAGGTCGGGGGCAACGACCAGCACGGCGGCAGCGAGATTGGCGGGATCACCCGACGGGGTTTTCATGAGCCGAAGCTTGCCCATGGCGGCACCCAAGCTGCTTTCGTCCAGTGCAGACGCCTGCACGTTGCCGTGGTCGCCATGAAACATCGGCCCGCCGTCGCCGAGCGTCGGGTTTGACTCGATCAGCGAATAGACCATGGCCGCTTCGAGGCGCGCAGCAGCAGCGCCCGCCTGGCGGAACAGCTCCGCCATCAAATTAATGTTGTCGTTGACGAAAAGCTCGCGGGACAGAAGAACAGTGCGACCGAATGACCTGATTTGAGCCGGCAGACCGACGGACTCTTCGGTGGTGCTGAGGGCCGTTATTTCACCGCCCTCGCCGATTTCTTCGAGAGCGAAGTCGACATCGATGGATGAAACCTCATGAACCTTGAAATTGGGCAGCTCGATAGTCTTGGCGATTTTCAAATGCCCAGCGTGCACCTCGAATGTGCGACCGGTGACAACCTTGAATACCGCAGCGAGCGAGCTCTTGAAGTCGGAATTTGTCAAGCCACTCGCCAGTACGGCGCTGGGCGTAGAGCGGCCCGCTCCGGCCGGCGGGCAATAGCTCTCGGCGAGAGCACGCAGGAGATTCTCCTCGCACTTGGCGAAGCCGGAGGCCAGGGGATGACAGGAATGAGAGTTCGGGCTGAGGGCGCCAGCGCGGATCAGGAGCGCGTCGCGCAATGCGGCTTGGTGGTCTTTTGGGTTCATTTCAATTCCTCGCTTTAGTGATGACGGTCTCATCGTAGCGAGCCGCCGCTGAAAAATCCCGGCAGGCTTTTCAGCGCAGCAATTCGTACAGGGAGCGCCGCGTGCGCAGGGGTGTCGCGCATCCTGAAGGTGGGAACATTGTTCCCACTTTGGGAGCGCCGCGTGCGCAGGGGTGTCGCGCCAGACTGGAAGGACTGCCAAAGAGCGGCCTGCAGCGGGGATAGGTCATGTGTATCGCCCGCGCGGCAGCGCTTCAGCGCACCGCATTCGAAGTGGACAACCGCCTGCGCCAGCGCGCCGGCGTTTTCTTCATCGATGATGGCGCCAAAGATGGTGGTGAAGTAGGGATCGCGGCTCATCATTCGGTCACCCTTTCGAGCAGCAGGATGGAGCCGTGGTCGGCCGGCGCGGCTGACGACGACTGGGATATGTAATGATGTGGCGCGCTCGGCGATCCAGCGGCAGCACAGGCGCAGGGCGCGCAGGGGTATGCCCGAGGAGACCATCGACGACGACAACGGCACCGCCATCATGGAACACCTTCACATTGCGTGTTGAGTTGTTCGGTCCTCGGATATGTGCTGTGGCTGAAAGATCAGCCGCGGCTTGCCACAGCTCTTCCAGCATCTTGCGCGGGTCAACCAGGACGTTTTGTGATCCTTCCCCGTCAATTCCGCGATCTCGCGGCTGCTCATGGTCAGGTTGATGCCGTGGCTTTGTTTTCTAGCGCAGCAGACAAAAAAGCCCGCCGCAGCGGGCTTCTCATCAGTCGCCGACCGCTCAAGCAGCTTTTTTCTGCTTAACTGGCCTTGCTGGCATGCCGTTCGGATGAGTCTTTCGCTGCGACTCAACCATGCCATTCACTATGGCTTTCATCTCAGTCTCGGCAAAGCGCCTGAGCGCATCGCGCATCAGAGGCTGATATCCAACGCCATGGAACTCGCCCAACAGCTTGAACGAGTCGATCAGGCTCTTGTCGAGACGGATCGATATCATTTGCAGACCAAGTGCTTCATCGATGTGGTCTGCTGTTTCCTTGCCAACGGCCCGCGCATGCTGCGGGTCATTGCCGAGTTGACCTGATTCCCAAGCCTCGTCCGTGCCGGGAATCTTCGTGTTTTCGCTCATTGTTACTCCTGGTTGATGTCTATCGACCGACCGCCTCGTAGAGTGCTATTACCTCAACACTGGGTTCGAAAGCTGTTTTGATATGAATGTTGCCGTCAATAGGGACAAAGACTACTTTAAGTGTTCGATTGCAATTGGTCTTTGAGACAAACCATAATGTCGCGGGGTCAGTGCGATGCTCTTCTCTATCATCCTCAACAAACAGGCCGACTCGGTTTTCAAAGCACTGCTCAACCTCGCGACCCGTCACTCCATGCTTGTTTGCAAGCTTTTCCTTGATTGATGAAGAGATAATGATCGTCGGCATGTCTCCAATGTATATACAAGACTAACAAAAATCAAGCGGCAATTTGATCTATTTGCAGTACTGAACAGCTTCTATGTATATATACAACAGATTATCCGTCACAGACTTGATCCCTATTGCCAGGGCCTACCCGGCTGGCTTGGCGATCTCTTCGCGGGGGTTGATGAGCTTTTGTTCTGGCGAATTCGCCAAAACAGAATCAGCCGGTTTTGCGAATTTGCTGTTCCTTCGCCCTCCTGGCGATGTTTACCTTCTTCTTAAGTTGGAGTCCAACGCGGGCGAAGTCTGAGATGTTCCGGCGGCCGCGCTCCTCGTATCCTTCAAGCAGGTGCAGGACGGCATCCATGCATGCGTCTGCAATCGCGGGCGGAACCGGCCGCCGCTGCCGCACGTCGCGCTGCCCGATATTGGATTTCTGCAGGGCATACAGGTAACGCGCCAGCAGGCCCGTCGCGCGCAGGCGACGGCCTGCTGGCAAGCTCCTGAAACGACTCCGGCTGTACGATCAGCCCCATGCTCAGGCACGGGCGGTCGAGACGCGCTTCCCGCCCTGTTCCGCCAGCAAGCTCTCGCAACGCTCGGGGGTCGCATTGGTCGTGAAGATGCGCGGCGGCTTCAGCTCGTCGGGCATCTCCTCGCGTGTGCGGCGGATTTCGTCCTCGATCTTGGCGCGGCGGTCGACATTGTCCTCGCGGGCGGCATCCTGTTTAAGCTTCTCGATCCGCTTGGTGGCCACCTCGCGCGCGGCGAAACGGCGATAGATTTCCGACCTGGCGCGATCCCCAGCCAGCTTCTCATGGCGCACCAGGGGGGCGGTGCAAGCCGAAAACACGGCCGTCTTGCGCCCGCCCACCGGATAGCAGTTATTGGTCCATATCGGCAGGGGTTCGCGGTAATCGTCGCCGAAGGGCGCAACCTCGAAACGGCCCTGCAGGGCGCACCCCAACACGCTGATAGTGAACATCGTTGCCAAGGCCGGGGGCGTTTGCGTCGACTCGGCGACGGCCGCCGCATGCTCGCCAAAATTCCCGGCAAGATGTTCGCGGGGATCTCCGGCGTCTGCCGGCTGCCTGGCAGAATCGGATCGGGCCATACCAGATCATCGGCGGAACTTGCGCCAGAATCGCCGCTGGGCGATTTTTTCGGGGTGGGTGAGGTGTTGGCATCAGCCGCACCCGCAACGCGCATCTCCAGCTCGCCGGAGTACTTCCCTGACTTGGCGGACCACGCGACCAACAGTACGAATCCCAGATCCCCCATCACCGCATGAATAGCCACGCCAATGCGGAGCCAATCGCCATAACCGCAGTCAGGGGATAGATGGTCGAGCGCCGCTGCGATCTTTGCCTCGGGGAACTTTCCGGAGATCCTCGACGGCCGGCATCGGTATCGCGCCTGCATCGAAACCGGAGTCGAGCCGCGCTACACCACCTATGGCGGCAACGACCCGGCCGGATACGTCGCCAGCTCGTGCTGTCATCGCAACCTTACCACTGCCCAGCGCGCCCTGATCGCGCTGGGATTTTACGACTACGAGAAGGCCGAGGCGAAGAAGCGGCAGGCACATGGACTGACATCCCCAGGCAAAACGCTTCCGGAAAATTTTCCGGAAGCAAACAAGGACGCCCGCGACAAGGCCGGCGAGCGCATGCACATCTCCGGCAAGACCGTCGACGCCGCCGCCAAGATCGTCAAGGCGGCAATCCCGGAAGTGATCGAAAAACTTAAGGAAAGCACCATGACTATCCACGAAGCCACTGGCATCTCCAGGCTCAACAAGACCGCGCAGAAAAAGGTCGTCGCCATCGACAACAAGCGCCTGCGCTCCGAAGAACTCAACGCCGCCGCCATGCGCAGCGCATCGTGCAAGCGGCGCTGGCGAGACGGCTATTCTTCAAGCAGCAGTGGTATCTGCGCGCCCTTCTTTGGGAATGCTCGATCCATCATGGTCATGAATTGATCCCATGAATCGCAGGCCCGCATAAAGCCCATGACGGAATGGATGTGGGCCGTCAGGGCAGGGTGCCCAACGTCATCGGTCATCCACTGGTGGTGCTTGGTTTTGCGCTGGCCGTTCTCGCCTTTCGGATTGCGCTGCTCCAGTTCCTGCACCAGCCCGGGTGCCAGGCGCTCATAAACCAGATTCACGGTGTATTTGCCCACCACGCCTGGGCGCGCGCCGGATACGGTCGGGTAGGCCCAGTCGCGCAAGCGAAACAGCTCCCGGTAAAACTCGTCAGGGAAGCGTTTGGCCCAGGCCGCATGTTCTTTGCGCAGATAGGTATCGAGCAGCGCCTGCAATGCTTTGCGGTCGCGCACTTCCTGATATCCGGTGGCCTCGTCGATCAGCGCGGTGATGCCGATCTTCGCCAGCGACAAGACAATGACTTCCGCCTGTGCTGCCAGGTGGATTTGGCTCGGCAGCAGTGCTTCCGCGCGCCGGGCAGTCATGTACATTCGACAGATGTCGACAATGTCCTCGGCCTCGAAGCCGTGTGCCTTGCGGCCGTCCATTTCAAAGACGATGGCGGTTTCGTCAAAGTCGCCATCTTTGAATTTTTCAGGGGCATATGGTTCGAGATTTGCGGCAGTCAGGTAGCGCGACAAACCACCTTTTTTGTTTCCAGTCAGCAGGCCAACAACCTCTCGCTGCCAAACCACGCGCTGGCCAGTCTCGAGCACGGCGCACGGTATTACTGCCCCGCCGATGTTGATTGATCCAGCATGTGTTGCACTGGGGTATCCGGCCTTTTTTAGCGCGGCTTTTGCGGCAATTTTTGAGCGGGTTTCTGGTGTCAGGGCCGCACTCCTTGCGTTTCCTCCTACTTGCTTTGACGCGTCTTTTGCTTGCATATTACCTCCGTTAGCATGTGTGCTTGCGAATAATATGTGCAAGCAAAAGGCAAGTCAACAAAAAGCCCGCTCGATGGCGGGCTTTTCAGCGCAGCAATTCGTACAGGGAGCGCCGCGTGCGCAGGGGTGTCGCGCCAGACTGGAAGGACTGCCAAAGAGCGGCCTGCAGCGGGGAGAGGTCATGCGTTTCGCCCGCGCGGCAGCGCTTCAGCGCACCGCATTCGAAGTGGACAACCGCCTGCGCCAGCGCGCCGGCGATTTCCCAGGGCGGGGCGTTTTGCCCATCATCGAGGATCCGCGCCGCATCTCGCAGGGCGAGATTACGCGCCGCGATCCGCGCGGCGCCGCCCAGGCCGAGGGCAACCTCCAGCGGCGCCTGTCCCGCCAGGTAGCGGCGCAGGCCTGCGCGCAGCCATTCCACCGCGCCATGAGGAATATCCTCGCCGTCGCCGGCGGCGATCTGATGCGCAATCTGCAGGCTATTGGCGCCCATCGATCCGCGCGTCAGTCATCGATCCCGTCTTCGCCATGCCCGGCGTGCGCCCAGTCCGCCAAGCGATGAAGGAATGCCTCGAACTCCACCTGCAGCACCTCCTCGCGCCGGATCGGATCGTCCGGAAGCTCGCGCGCTAGGCGCGGCACCGCCTCCAACCAGCGGACGCGAGCGTAGACGGCAGCCGCCTTCATCCTCGGCTCGATCTCCTCGACGCGTACCAGCAGGTGCTGCTCGCGGGCGTTTTCCATTTCGATCCGCACCCGCTGCGCCCGGGCGAGCCCGGCCCGCTCGGTCGCCAGGGCCAGGTCGCCGTTTGTCGCCCGGCCGGCGGCTTGCTCGCGCAACCGGCGAATGTAGGCGATGCGGATATCAGACAACTTCGCCCGCTTGTGATCGATACCGGAAGCGTCAAGGAACTCACGTACCGACCGCTCGGATAGGTCGAGATGCTCGGCGATCTCGCTTTGTGTCAGGATGGATTCAGACATAGCCATAAACCGGAACCCCCTTATGGACTCTCATAACTAGCGAATTTACGGGGTGCGAATTACCCGTGGCAGACGCTTCCAGGAGGACCCGGATCACCGTGCTGTCCTCAATGCTTCGGACAACATCTTCGGGAACTGCGCCTTGAACTCGGCGACGGCGGCGCGCTCAGCTACACCATAAAAATCGAGTCGCCGGCGATACTCCGGGATCCTCACAAAGATCATGACCGGCCTGACTGCCGAACCGAACCCGAGCTTGAAGCGCTGATAGACACCCGGCGGCAGCTTGCCGTGTTTCTTTTTGAGCACGAAGTAGGCAAAGCCACGGGCGCCCGTGCGCTTGTTGTCGCGACCGAGGCGCCGGCCGCCGTCCCGCATATTGGCGCTGTAGCCCTGCTCCCCGAATGATTTGAACCAGGACATGATCTGCACGATCTGTCCGGCACTCATGTTGCCGTGCCGATCGATCTGGGCGCCTGCGCCTGGCACAATCGCGTGTCCGGCAGGAAGAATGCCCGCTCGCTGCAGGGCAACCTCGTGCCGCTTGAGCTTGCGCCGGCCGCCGGCTATCTGGGCGCGCAGCACATGCCCGGCGGTGACGGACTGCTTGTTCCCCCAGGCGTCGAAGTCGACCTTGGCCTGTAGTTTGGCGGTCGTGGCCTTCGTGTAACGGACCGACTTCAATACCCATGGTGTTGGCCGGTCGAAGACCTTGGCCATTTCCTTGCCAGTCTCCTGGGCGGCCTTGTAGGCCGCAGCATTGAGGGCGCGGGCAGCTGCGAAGCGGGCCTGCTTTTCGATCTTCCCGAGATGAGCGAGCGCCCGCTGGAAATTGCTTGTGACGCTGATCTTCATGCGACTACTCCTTTCATGTGACTACCGCTCCCTGATGACACCCACAATGACGACTCCGCCGAACCCCAGGCACTACTGCGAAATCGGGGTACGAATTGCCCTTGACGAGACCGGTAGGGAGGACCCGTAGCCCAGACAGACAAACATCCAATGCCACAGGTATCGCATGCCCAAACACTCCCACCTCATGGAATAACCGGATTAACCAGAGAAACCCAAAGCTGCCGCGTTGCATGGTTAATCCAGTTAATCCGGTTATTCCGTAGGTATGTGTTGTCTGTCTCATATGGTGTTGATAAATAAATAAAAGGTCTAAATTTGCTTATATGGAATAACTCACTTCGCAGGAAAAACCCTCGGATTGACGATATACATCTCGCGCGGCCTACCGCCCTTCGCGCCGGGTTTCTGCCGTTCGTGCCGGATCGCACCCCAGGAGGCGAGGCGCTTCATCGCCTCGGTGGCCCGGTCGGTGTTGCCGCCGAAGCGTGCCTCGTGGGCGTTGTAGAGGGTCGTACGGTCGAACACGCGCCGCCCGGTCGGGTCAGCCCTGATCCAGCGCAGCACGGCCAACGCGTCCGCGTCGCGCTCGTTCGCGCCGATCATGCCGAACATGCTCATGGCGTGTTCGATCAGGCGCCGGCCGATCTCGATAGCGCGCTCCACCGATTGCAGGCTCACACCATCCTCGACGCGCCCGCCATCCGCCAGCTCGATCAGCGCCGCGATGCGCGCCACCTGGCCGGGCAGCTTGCCGGTCCAGTCGCGCACCGATTCGAAACGTCGGCCGTCGCCCTGTTCGCGCTCAATTTCGTCGGCGAAGTCGAACCATGCTTCGCGCGCCGGGTCGGTGAATTCGATCCGCTGCGGCTCGACCGCGTAGTTCGGCCGATCTTTCAGCAACCCCAGGATACCGGCCTCGTAACGCGCCTTCACGCCGGGGTCGATAGCCGACGAGCGACGCACGTCGCGCGTGCCGATGTTGCTCGCCGGCATGGCCACCAGAAAGCGCGCC
>JAJZSW010000044.1 GCA_021849505.1 Pseudomonadota bacterium | reverse complement strand
ATTGCGGCGCGCGAATGCCGCCGCCGCCTGCAGCGCCTGCTGGGCGGTGGCGATCACATGCGTTTCACAGTTGGCCAGGCGCGGGTCGCCGGGCTTGGGGGTCTCGCAGTCGGGCAACTCGAGCCGGGCGCGCACGTTCGGCGTGATGTCGATACGGTACTTGGCGAGGATGGCCAGCGCCTGTTCGCGCGTCGTCGGATCGGCGACCGTGGGTCCGGAAGCTATGACCGAGGCGTCGTCACCGGGAATGTCCGAGATGCCCAGCGTGACGACACGCGCGGGGGCGCAAGCCAGCGCGAGCCGCCCACCCTTGATCGCCGAGAGATGTTTGCGGACACAGTTCATCTCATGGATGTTGGCGCCGCTCCTCAGAAGCGCCTTGTTGACCGCCTGCTTGTCTGCGAGCGTCAAGCCTGCGGCCGGCAGCGCCAGCAGCGCCGAGCCGCCGCCGGAAATCAGGCAGAGGACCAGGTCGTCCGCCGTCAGCCCTTTCACTAGCTCGAACATCGCGCGCGCCGCCTGCTCGCCCGCGGCGTCGGGCACCGGGTGGGCGGCTTCGACGACCCGAATGCGCGTCGTCGGCGCGCCGTGGCCGTAGCGCGTGACGACCATGCCGGAAAGCGGCGCGTCGGCCGGCCAGTGTGCCTCGACGGCCGCCGCCATCGCCGCGGCGGCCTTGCCGGCACCGATCACCACCGTCTTGCCGCGCGGGGGCGGAGGCAGGTGGGGCGGTAAGCAGAGAGCCGGGCTCACCGCTGCGACCGCGGTGTCGAACAGCCCGCGCAGGAAGGTTTGCGGATCGGCGAGGGTGGCGCTCATGCCGTGGGCTTACTCCGCCTTGGCCACGTCGTGATTGGCCATCATCTCCAGCGCCCGAACCATGGCCGAATGATCCCAGCCGGCACCGCCGTGGGCGACGCAGGAATTGAACAGCTCCTGCGCGGTGGCGGTGTTCGGCAGCGAGACGCCGAGCGCGCGGGCGCCGGAGAGCGCCAGGTTGAGGTCCTTCTGGTGCAGTTCGATGCGGAAGCCCGGGTTGAAGGTACGCTTGACCATGCGCTCGCCATGCACCTCGAGGATGCGCGAGTTGGCGAAGCCGCCCATCAGCGCCTGGCGCACCTTGGCCGGATCGGCGCCGGCCTTGGAGGCGAACAGCAGCGCCTCGCCGACCGCCTCGATGGTCAGCGCGACGATGATCTGGTTGGCGACCTTGCAGGTCTGGCCGTCGCCGTTGCCGCCGACCAGGGTGATGTTCTTGCCCATCAGCTCGAGCAGCGGCTTGACGCGGTTGAAAGCCGCCTCCGTTCCGCCGCACATGATCGTCAGCGCCGCGTTCCTGGCGCCGACCTCGCCGCCGGAGACCGGCGCGTCGACGTAGTCGCACTTCTGTTCGTTGATCCGCGCCGCGAACTTCTTGGTCTCGATCGGCGAGATCGAGCTCATGTCGACGACGAGCTTGCCCGGCGCGAGGCCTGCGGCCACGCCGTCCTTGCCGAACAACACTTTCTCGACGTCGGGCGTGTCCGGCACCATGGTGAAGATGACGTCGGCGTTCTTCGCCACTTCAGCCGGGGAGGTGCAACTCTTGCCGCCGGCATCGAGCAGTTCCTTGGCGACGCCCGAGCGGCTGTAGAGATAGGCGGTGTGGCCGCCGGCGATCAGGTGGCCGGCCATGGGCTTGCCCATGATGCCGAGGCCGATGAATCCGATGTTCATGTCAGTCTCCCTTATTGTTTGAGGTAAGTCTGTGCCCAACCCAGGCCGGTCTCGGTGGCGGCGGCCGGCTTGTACTCGCAGCCGATCCAGCCTTGATAGCCGATCCTGTCGAGGAAGGCGAAAAGGAAAGGATAATTGATCTCGCCCGTGCCCGGTTCGTTGCGGCCCGGATTGTCGGCGAGCTGCAGGTGGGCGATCTTGCCGAGGTTCTTCTCGATGGTCTTCGCCAGCTCGCCCTCCATGCGCTGCATGTGGTAGATGTCGTACTGGACGAAAATGTTGTCGGAACCTGTGTCGACGATGATGTCGAGCGCCTGCTGGGTGCGGCTGAGGAAGAAGCCGGGGATGTCGAAGGTGTTGATCGGCTCGATCAGCAGCTTGATGCCGGCGGCCTTGAGTTTCGGTGCGGCGAACTTGAGGTTGTCGACGAGCGTCCTGCGCGCATCGGCCTCGGACACGCCGGCGGGCTTGATGCCGGCGAGGCAGTTGATCTGCTTCACGCCCAGCGTCGTGGCGTAGGCGATGGCCTTGTCGACGCCGGCACGGAATTCCGCGGCGCGGCCGGGATGGCAGCCGATGCCGCGCTCGCCAGCAGCCCAGTCGCCGGCCGGCAGGTTGTGAAGCACCAACTGCAGGCCGTGCTGCGTCAGCAGTTGCTTGAGTTGCTCGGCTGGATAGTCGTAGGGGAAGAGGAATTCGACGGCCTTGAAGCCGGCTTGCGCGGCCCGTTCGAAGCGCTCGAGAAAGGGCACTTCGTTGAACAGCATGGTCAGGTTGGCTGCGAAACGCGGCATGATCACACCTCCTCCAGGGCGAGCTGGGCGGCGGCCGGCTGCATTTTTCTTGTTGCCGGCGGCAGGTCGATAACGGGCTCCCATTCTCGCACGGCATTGATTTCCGTCCCCATGGCGATGTTGGTCACGCGCTCGAGGATGCACTCGACCACCACCGGCACCGAGTGCTCGGCCATCAGGGCCCGGGCACGCTCGAAGGCCGGGGCGATGTCCGCGGGATGCTCGACACGGATGGCTTTGCAGCCGAGGCCCTCGGCGACCTTGACGTGATCGACGCCGTAGCCGCGCGTCTCGGGCGAATTGATGTTGTCGAAGGCGAGCTGCACGCAGTAGTCCATGTCGAAGTTCATCTGCGCCTGGCGGATCAGGCCGAGGTAGGAGTTGTTCACCACGACGTGGATGAAGGGCACCTTGAATTGCGCGGCCACCGCCAGTTCCTCGATCATGAACTGGAAGTCATAGTCGCCCGAGATGGCCACCACATCGGCGGCCGGATCGGCCACCTTGGCGCCGATCGCCGCCGGCAGCGTCCAGCCGAGCGGGCCGGCCTGGCCGGCGTTGATCCAGTGGCGGGGCTTGTTGACCTTGAGGAACTGCGCGGCCGAGATCTGGGAGAGGCCGATGGTCGTGACATAGCGGGCATCGCGGCCGAAGTAGGCATTCATCTCGTGCCAGACGCGGTGCGGCTTCATCGGTGCATCGTCGAAGTCGGACTTGCGCAGCATGGTCGCCTTGCGGCTCTGGCAGTCGGCAACCCAGGCCTGGCACGACTTGAGCGTGCCGGCGGCCTTCATATCCTTCGCCACCGCGATCAGCTGCTCCAGCGCGGCCTTGGCATCCGAGGCGATGCCAAGGTCGGGGCCGAAGACGCGGCCGATCTGCGTCGGCTCGATGTCGATATGCACGAACTTGCGGCCCTGCGTATAGACGTCGACCGAGCCGGTATGCCTATTTGCCCAGCGGTTGCCGATGCCCATGACGAAATCAGAGGCGAGCATCGTCGCGTTGCCGTAGCGGTGCGAGGTCTGCAGGCCGACCATGCCGGCCATCAGCGGATGGTCGTCAGGGATTGCGCCCCAACCCATCAGCGTCGGGATCACCGGCACACCGGTCAGTTCGGCGAATTCGACCAGCAGCTTGTCGGCATCGGCGTTGAAGATGCCGCCGCCGGCGACGATCAAGGGTTTCTCCGCCTCGTTGAGCATGCGCATCGCCTTCTCGCACTGGGCGCGGGTGGCGGCAGGCTTGTAGGCCTGCAGCGGGGCGTAGGTGTCGGGATCGAACTCGATCTCGGCGACCTGCACGTCGAAGGGCAGGTCGATCAGTACCGGGCCGGGGCGGCCCGAACGCATGATGTGGAAGGCCTGCTGGAAGACGCTGGGTACCAGCGCGGGTTCGCGCACCGTGACCGACCACTTGGTTACCGGCTTGGCGATGGACTCGATGTCGACGGCCTGGAAGTCCTCCTTGTAAAGGCGGGCGCGCGGCGCCTGGCCGGTGATGCAGAGGATGGGAATGGAGTCGGCGGAGGCCGAGTAGAGGCCGGTGATCATGTCGGTGCCGGCCGGGCCCGAGGTGCCGATGCAGACACCGATATTGCCGGCCTTGGCCCGCGTGTAGCCCTCGGCCATGTGCGCGGCGCCCTCGACGTGGCGCGCGAGGTAGTGCCTGAAGCCGCCGTTCTTCTTCAGGGCGGAGTAAAAGGGGTTGATCGCCGCTCCCGGCACCCCGAAGGCAGTGTCGATGCCTTCCTTCTTCAGGATGTGGGCGGCTGCGTCTACCGCACGCATTTTTGCCATCTTGGTTCTCCTCATTCAGTTGGACTTTTGATGGCTGAAGCGTACAGGGTCAAACAAGGTAAAAAAACATCATCTATAGCAAACAATTATTGCAAAATAAGCAAAAGCACTTTTGGAATGGATGGGCGATGGATCGACTCAAGCAAATCGAAACCTTCGTCGCCGTGGCGATGAAGGGCAGTCTCACGGCAGCCGCCAATGCGGAGGGCATTGCCCCCGCCGTGGTCAGCCGGCGCATGGATGCGCTGGAAGAGCGCCTTGGCGTGAAGCTTCTAGTGCGCACGACGCGCAAGGTGACGCTGACCTTCGAGGGCAGCGCCTATCTGGAAGCCTGCCAGCGCATCCTGCGCGACATCGGCGACGCCGAGGCGGGCGTCGCGCAGGGCAGCGCGCGCGCCAGCGGCCACCTAAAGGTCACGGCGCCGGCCGGGTTCGGTCGCAAGCATGTCGCGCCGCTGCTGCAGGAGTTCATGCGCGACCATCCCGAGGTCAGCGCCAGCCTCGACCTCGCCGATCGTACCGTGGACCTGGTCAGCGAGGGCATCGACTGCGCGGTGCGCCTCGGCGGTCTGGTCGATTCGAGCCTGGTCGCGGTGCGGCTGGGCGAAATGAGGCGCGTCGTGGTCGGCAGTCCGGCCTATCTCCAGCAGCGCGGCGTGCCGCGCAGCCTCGGCGACCTCGCGCACCATGACTGCCTTGCGCTCGCCACCCAGTCAGGGTGGGATTTCGTCGATGGCGGGCAGACCTTGCTGTTCAAGCCGCCGGGCCGGTTCGCCTGCAACGACGGGGCCGTGCTGCACGAGTGGGCGCTGGCCGGCATGGGGTTGGCGTGGCGCTCGCTGTGGGAGGTCGGCGACGACCTGCGCTGGGGACGGCTGGTACCGGTGCTCGATGAGTACGCGACCGCACCAGTGGGCATCCACGCGGTGTTCCCGCAGCGCCGTCACCTGCCGTTGCGGGTGCGCTTGTTCATCGACCTGCTGAAGGACAACTACGGCCGGCCGGATTACTGGGACAAGGCGGAATAGGTGCCGTCCCCATCAACGCGGCGGCCCGGTTATTGCCGTCCCGCCAGCGCTGACTTTTGGCAAAGCAAAAGCCGGCACCCTCGCGAGTGCCGGCCTGCTTCGCTCCACTCCCCCTGTATCGAGGGATCAGTCAATCCACTTCAGTGGAATTGTTCCTCTTCCGTCGATCCTGTCAGTGCCTTGACGCTGGACGAACCCCCCTGGATGACGGTGGTGACGTCGTCGAAGTAGCCGACGCCGACTTCCTGCTGGTGCGAGACGAAGGTGTAGCCCTGCTCGCGCGCTTTGAATTCGGGCTCCTGCACCATTTCAACGTAGTGCTTCATGCCCTCGCCCTTGGCGTAGGCCTGGGCGAACTGGAAGGTGTTGTACCAGTTGATGTGGATGCCGGCCAGCGTGATGAACTGGTACTTGTAGCCCATGGCGGAAAGCTCGTCCTGGAATTTGGCGATGGTCTTGTCGTCGAGGTTCTTCTTCCAGTTGAACGAGGGCGAGCAGTTGTAGGACAGGAGCTTGCCGGGGCAGGCCTTGAGCACGGCCTGGGCAAACTCGCGCGCGAAGCCGAGGTCGGGCTTGCCCGTTTCGCACCACACCAGGTCGGCGTAGGGCGCATAAGCCACACCACGTGAAATCGACTGCTCGAGGCCGTTCTTGACGCGGTAGAAGCCTTCCTGGGTCCTCTCGCCGGTGATGAACGGGCGGTCGTTGGCATCGTAGTCGGAGGTCAGCAGGTTGGCGGCTTCGGCGTCGGTGCGCGCCAGCACGATGGTCGGCACGCCCATCACGTCGGCGGCGAAGCGCGCGGCGATCAGCTTCTCGATGGCTTCCTGGGTCGGCACGAGCACCTTGCCGCCCATGTGGCCGCACTTCTTGACGGCGGCGAGCTGGTCCTCGAAGTGCACGCCGGCGGCGCCCGCGGCGATCATGTTCTTCATCAGTTCGAAGGCATTCAGCACGCCACCAAAGCCGGCTTCGGCGTCGGCCACGATCGGCAGGAAGAAGTCGATGTAGTCCTTGTCGCCGGGGCCGATGCCGCGGCCCCACTGGATCTCGTCGGCGCGCTTGAAGGTGTTGTTGATGCGGCGGACCATGGTCGGCACGGAGTCGTAGGCATAGAGCGACTGGTCCGGATACATGGTCTCGGAGGTGTTGCCGTCGGCGGCGACCTGCCAGCCGGACAGATAGACGGCCTCGAGGCCGGCCTTCGCCTGCTGCATGGCCTGGCCGGCGGTGATCGCGCCGAAGGCGTTCACATAGCCCTTTTTCGCCTCGCCATTCACCAGGCGCCAGAGCTTTTCGGCGCCGCGCTTGGCGAGCGTGTATTCGATTGGCACGGAGCCGCGCAGACGAACGACGTCGGCGGCGGAATAACCGCGCTTGACGTTTTTCCAGCGGGGGTTGGTGGCCCAGTCTTTTTCGAGGGCGGCGATTTGAGCTTGGCGATCGGTCATGTTGGAGTCCTCTCTAGATGGTATGCAGGGGGCGTTTAGATGGAGCGGACTATAACGATCTTTTTGCAAAGCAACAAGTGTCTTATATAAGACATATGTTAGAAAATATTGATACTTTGTTGATTCCTGCTCGGGAGAAGCTTATGGTTCTGCTGGCGAGGATCAGTGCAGCTGTTCTGCTGCAACGATCACGCCGTCGGCATCGGCATAAAGCCATTCGCCGGGAACGAAATCGATGCCGGCGAAACAGACGGTCACCCCGGTCTCGCCGAGATTCTTCTTGAAGGTCTTCATGGGATGGAGGGCGAGGGCGAGGACGCCCAGCGCCATGGTGGAGATGGCGACCGAATCGCGGATGCAGCCCCAGATGACGATGCCGGCCCAGCCGTTCCTGACGGCGAGGGCGGCCAGCTGGTCTCCGAGCAGGGCGCAGCGCAGGCTGCCGCCGCCGTCGATGACGAGCACCCGGCCGTCGCCGGGCGTGTCGAGCATCTGGCGTACGAGTCCGTTGTCCTCGAACAGTTTCAGCGTGGCGATTTGCCCGTGGAAGGCGGTTTTGCCACCGTATGAACGGAAAATCGGCGCGGCGACGCGAATCCTGCCCTCATGGGCGTCGCAGAGATCCGTAGTGGCAAACCCGGTGGCAAGGCTCATTGCGTCACACCGGCGATGAAGCGGAAGGGGTTCGCGTTCCCGCCGCCTCGCTGGTCTCGAAACTGAGCGTCACCTTGTCGTGTTCGTCGAGGTCGATGGTCACGCGGCCGCCATGGACCAGCCTGCCGAACAGCAGTTCGTCGGCCAGCGCGGCGCGGATGGTGTCCTGGATCAGGCGTGCCATCGGGCGGGCGCCCATCAGCGGGTCGAAACCCTTTTCGGCGAGCCAGGCCCGCAGATGGTCGGTGAAGATCGCCTCGACCTTCTTCTCGTGCAGCTGTCCTTCGAGCTGCATGAGGAACTTGTCGACCACGCGCAGAATGATCTCGCCGTCGAGCGCCTTGAACGAGATCGTCGCGTCGAGACGGTTGCGGAACTCGGGTGAGAACAGGCGCTTGATGTCAGCCATCTCGTCGCCGGCCTGCTTGCTCGTCGTGAAGCCGATCGTGGTCTTCTGCAGCGACTCTGCGCCGGCATTGGTGGTCATGATGATCACGACGTTGCGGAAGTCCGCCTTACGGCCGTTATTGTCGGTCAGCGTCCCGTGGTCCATCACCTGCAGCAGGATGTTGAAGATGTCCGGATGGGCCTTTTCGATCTCGTCGAGCAGCAGTACGGCATGGGGCTTCTTGGTGACCGCCTCGGTGAGCAGGCCGCCCTGGTCGAAACCGACATAGCCGGGCGGCGCGCCGATGAGGCGGGACACGGCATGACGCTCCATGTACTCGGACATGTCGAAGCGGATCAGCTCGATGCCCATGCAGTAGGCGAGCTGGCGCGCGACCTCGGTCTTGCCGACGCCGGTCGGGCCGGAGAACAGGAAGCTGCCGATCGGCTTCTGCGGGTTGCCGAGGCCGGAGCGCGACATCTTGATCGCCTGCGCCAGGGCGTCGATGGCGGCGTCCTGGCCGAACACGACGCTCTTCAGGTCTCGGTCGAGGTTCTTCAGCGCCGAGCGGTCGTCGGCCGAGACGTGCTGCGGCGGGATGCGCGCGATCTTGGCGACGATCTCCTCGATCTCCTGCTTGCCGATCAGCTTCTTCTGCTTCGACTTGGGCAGGATGCGCTGCGCGGCGCCGGCTTCGTCAATGACGTCGATGGCCTTGTCGGGCAGGTGCCGGTCGGTGATGTACTTGGCGGACAATTCGGCGGCGTTGGTGATCGCGGCGGAGGAGTACTTGATGCCGTGGTGTTCCTCGAAGCGCGTCTTGAGGCCGCGCAGGATCTGCACGGTTTCGTCCACCGTGGGCTCATTGACGTCGATCTTCTGGAAGCGCCGCGACAGCGCGTGGTCCTTCTCGAACACGCCGCGGAATTCGTTGTAGGTCGTCGCGCCGATGCACTTGACCGTGCCCGAGGACAGCGCCGGCTTGAGCAGGTTCGAGGCGTCGAGCGTGCCGCCCGAGGCCGCTCCGGCGCCGATCAGCGTGTGGATCTCGTCGATGAAGAGAACAGCGTTGGGGCTGTCGGCCAGTTGCTTGAGCACGGCCTTGAGACGTTGCTCGAAATCGCCGCGATACTTGGTGCCGGCAAGCAGCGCGCCCATGTCGAGGGCATAGACGGTAGCGTTGGCGAGGATCTCGGGGACGCGGTTCTCGATGATGCGCCGCGCGAGGCCTTCGGCGATGGCGGTCTTGCCGACGCCGGCCTCACCGACCAGCAACGGGTTGTTCTTGCGGCGGCGGCAGAGCGTCTGGATGACGCGCTCGAGTTCCTTCTCGCGGCCGATCAGCGGGTCGATCTTGCCGGTGAGGGCCAGCTGGTTCAGATTCTGGGTGAAATTCTCGAGCGCGCCAGCCTGCTGCTGCGCCTCGGTGTCAGGCTCGGGGGCTTCCTGGCCCTTGCCGGTGGGCTGCGGCGTCTTGGTGATCCCGTGCGAAATGTAGTTGACGACGTCGAGTCGCGAGATGCTTTGCTTCTGCAGGAAATAGACGGCGTGCGAGTCCTTTTCGCCGAAGATCGCGACCAGCACGTTGGCGCCGTTGACTTCCTTCTTGCCGGAGGACTGGACGTGGAGAATGGCGCGCTGGATGACGCGCTGGAAGCCCAGCGTCGGCTGCGTGTCGATCTCGCCGTCGCCGGGTACGGTGGGCGTGTGCTGGTCGATGAAACCGGCGACCTCGCGACGCAGTTCCTCGATGTCGGCGGCGCAGGCGCGCAGCACATCGGCGGCGGAGGGGTTGTCGAGCAGCGCGAGCAGCAGGTGTTCGACCGTGATGAATTCGTGGCGTTTCTGGCGTGCCTCGACGAAGGCCATGTGCAAGCTGACTTCGAGTTCCTGGGCGATCATTACGGTACCTGTCCTTTCAGTTCTCTTCCATCACGCACGCCAGCGGATGCTGGTGACGGCGTGCGAACGCGCCGACCTGCTCGACCTTGGTGGCAGCCAGGTCGCGCGGAAACACGCCGCAGACGCCCCGGCCCTGCTGGTGCACCTTCAGCATCACCACCGTGGCCTGCTCGCGGTTCATGTTGAAAAACTTTTGCAGGACGACGACGACGAAGTCCATCGGCGTGAAGTCGTCGTTCAGCAGCATCACCTTGTAGAGGGGGGGCGGCTTGATCTTCTGCCGTTCCGGTTCGAGGGCGACGCCTTCGCTGGAGTGCTGGTTCTGCTTGCGAGTGGCCATGCGGCGATTCTAATGCGATTCAATCCGCCGACAACCGCGGTGCCATCAGGGGAAAAGCGGGGGGAAAACATCGCTGTAGCGGGTGCATTGCGAGGCTGGACGGGGCAGCGGCGATGCTGTCATGCAGCATCGAAACCACTTGACGGCAATAGTAAAACTGCGTAAAAGGCGACCGTGTTTGGTTCAAGCTCCACCTCAGTGTTGCCTCAGTATCGTCTTGGTAACTGAGCGAGTGTCTGTGCAGTTCGTTTCAGTTCTCTGATTCACCGCCTTGGCTCTCCCGCTGTCGAGAACTTGCAACACAAACATGTCGCTGGTCATGCAGTTCGTGACCGGATATATGTCACGTTTTATGAAAGAGGTTTTATGGCAACGGGTACCGTCAAGTGGTTCAACGACTCCAAGGGTTTTGGCTTCATCACCCCGGATGATGGCAGCGAAGATTTGTTCGCACACTTTTCCGCGATCAACATGCAAGGTTTCAAGACCCTGAAAGAGGGCGAGAAGGTCAGTTTCGAAGTCGTGCAGGGCCCCAAGGGCAAGCAGGCTTCCAACATCCAGAAGGCCTGATTTCGACGGTGGCTTTGCCGTCTTGCCAGCGCCGACTTTTCTGGCGCTGAAACAAAAAACCCGGCACCTGCCGGGTTTTTTGTTTTGATCTTCGAATCCTACATGCGTTCGATCATCGCCTGGCCGAAGGCCGAGCACTTCACTTCGGTGGCGCCTTCCATCAGGCGGGCGAAGTCGTAAGTGACGATCTTGTCGGCGATGGCGGCTTCCATCGACTTGATGATCAGATCGGCGGCTTCCTTCCAGCCCATGTGGCGCAGCATCATTTCGGCGGACAGGATCAGCGATCCCGGGTTGACGTAGTCCTTGCCGGCGTATTTCGGCGCCGTGCCATGGGTGGCCTCGAACACCGCGTACTGGTCGGAAATGTTGGCGCCCGGGGCGATGCCGATGCCGCCCACCTGCGCCGCCAGCGCATCGGAGATGTAGTCGCCGTTCAGGTTGAGCGTGGCGATCACGTCGTACTCCGCGGGACGCAGCAGGATTTGCTGCAGGAAGGCGTCGGCGATCGAATCCTTGACCACGATCTCGCGGCCGGTATTCGGATTCTTGAAGCTGCACCACGGACCGCCGTCGATCGGCTGCGCGCCGAATTCATTGCGCGCGACCTCATAGCCCCAGTCGCGGAACGCGCCTTCGGTGTATTTCTGGATGTTTCCCTTGTGAACGAAGGTGATGCTCTTGCGGTCGTTCTCGATGGCATACTTGAACGCGGCGCGCACCAGACGCGTGGTGCCCTCGCGGGAGACGGGCTTGATGCCGATGCCCGAGGTGTTCGGGAAGCGAATCTTCTTGACGCCCATCTCGTCCTGGAGGAACTTGATGATCTTTTTCGCGCCGTCCGATTCCGCAGCCCATTCGATGCCGGCATAGATGTCTTCGGTGTTCTCGCGGAAGATCACCATGTCGGTCTTGGTCGGATCCTTGAGCGGCGAGGGCACGCCCTTGAAGTAGCGCACCGGACGGACACACTGGTAGAGGTCGAGTTCCTGGCGCAGCGCGACGTTGAGCGAACGGATGCCGCCGCCCACCGGCGTGGTCATCGGACCCTTGATCGAAACCGAATATTCCTTGCAGGCATTGAGCGTTTCTTCCGGCATCCAGACATCCTGTCCGTAGATGTGGGTAGATTTTTCGCCGGCGTACACCTCCATCCAGGAAATCTTCTTCTTGCCGCCATAGGCCTTGGCGACCGCGGCATCCACCACGGCCTTCATCACGGGGGTGATGTCGACACCGATGCCGTCGCCCTCGATGAAGGGAATGATCGGGTTGTCCGGCGTGGGCTGGCCGGGAACGATTTTTTGACCTGCGGGAACCTTGAGATGCGACTGAGTCATGATTTCTCCACGGACGGTTGTTGTTGGTTGGAGCGGTGTTTAGCTTTGGCATTATCCATCAATGCCCGCTGGACGGCTAGATGCCAGTGCTACAATCGACCCGCTCAGATGTCAAATTAATCAATATAAACATGAATCTGTCAGTGAATCTGGTGACCGATGCCGAGCCGGCCGCTGCCGCGCAGGCCCAGTTGATCGCGCAGACGCTGATGGCGGGTTTCGACAAGCATTACCGCCTGTTCCGCGAGAGTTCGGAGGCCGCCAAGACCCGCTTCGAGCAGGGTGACTGGCAGGCCGTCCAGCAGGCGGTCAAGGAGCGCATCCACTTCTATGACGAGCGTGTCGCCGAGACGGTGGAGCATTTGCATCGCGAACTCAAGGCCGAAATGGTCGACGACGGCGTCTGGCGCCAGGCCAAGCTCTTCTACATCGGCCTGCTGACCAACCACGCGCAGCCGGAACTCGCCGAAACCTTCTTCAACTCGGTGTTCTGCCGCATCCTGCATCGCACCTACTTCCACAACGATTTCATCTTCGTGCGCCCGGCGATCTCGACCGAGTACATCGAATCCGACCCGCCGGCCTACCGCAGCTACTATCCGAACGAAACGGGATTCCGCGAATCGCTGCGGCAGATCTTCCTCGATTTCGGCTGGCGCCGCCAGTTCGCCGACCTGGACCGCGACATCGAGTACATCCGCCGCGCGGTGCGCGAGTATCTGCCCGAGCTGCCGCAGCGCGAAGTGAACTTCCAGATCCAGGTGCTGTCCTCGGCCTTCTATCGCAACAAGGGCGCTTACGTGATCGGCAAGGCGGTGAACGGCCCGAACGAATACCCCTTCGCCGTGCCGGTCCTGCACGATGCCGACGGCCGGCTCGTGCTCGATACGATCATTCTCGATCCCGGCTGGATCAGCCTGCTGTTCTCGCTGTCGCGCGCCTATTTCATGGTCGACATGGTGGTGCCTTCCGCTTACGTCCAGTTCCTGCGTTCGATCATGCCGCACAAGCCGCGCGCCGAGCTTTACACGATGCTCGGCCTGGGCAAGCAGGGCAAGACGGCCTTCTATCGCGGGCTGTTTTCCCACCTGCACCACTCGGCCGACCAATTCATCATCGCCCCGGGCATTCGCGGCCTCGTCATGCTGGTGTTCACCCTGCCGTCCTACCCCTTCGTCTTCAAGGTGATCAAGGACCGTTTCGGCGCAACCAAGGATGTCGACCACGCGACCGTACGGCGCAAGTACCAGCTGGTGAAACAGGTCGACCGCGTCGGCCGCATGGCCGACACGCTGGAGTTCTCGCAGGTTGCCCTGCCGAAGAATCGCTTTGCGCCCGAACTGATCGAGGAACTGCGCCGGGAGATCCCCTCGCTCATCGAGGAAGATGGCCCGGACCTGATCATCAAGCACCTCTACATCGAGCGGCGCATGGAGCCGCTCAACCTCTACCTCGAGCGCGCCGTGAAGGCCGGGCGCGACGACCTCGTCGAGCAGGCCGTGATCGAGTACGGCAACGCGATCCGCGAACTGGCCAGCGCCAACATCTTTCCCGGAGACCTGCTCTGGAAGAATTTCGGCGTGACGCGCTACGGTCGCGTCGTGTTCTACGACTACGACGAGATCGAGTACATGACCGACTGCAACTTCCGCCGTATCCCGCCGCCGCCCAACGAGGAGGCCGAGATGTCCGGCGAGCCGTGGTATTCGGTGGGCCGCAACGATATCTTTCCCGAGGAGTTCGCGACCTTCCTGCTCGGCACGCCGCAGATACGCGCCGCCTTCCTGAAGCACCATGCCGACCTGCTCGATCCCGCTCTTTGGCAGCAGGCGCAGCAGGAGATCCGCGGTGGCGCGATCCGCGATTTCTTCCCTTATCCCGAAGTGCTGCGTTTCTGCAAGCGTTACCGCGAGGAGTGTTCCCGATGAGGGGAATTATTCTTGCCGTGCTGCTGGTCCTGTCCGCTGCGGCAGCAAGCGCCCAGCAATTGCCCATGGTGGAGCTGACGGCGGGCTTTCACCGCATCGAGGCCGAGGTGGCGGCTAACAATGCCGCGCGCATGCAGGGGCTGATGCAGCGCAAGTCGATGCCCGCCCAGCGCGGCATGCTGTTCGTGTTCGAGCGCGACGCCCAGCACTGCATGTGGATGAAGAACACCTTCCTGCCACTCTCCGTGGCCTTCCTCGACGCGCAGGGCCGCATCCTCAACATCGAGGACATGCAGCCGCATAGCGAGGACAACCACTGCGCCGCCCAGCCGGCCCGTTACGCGCTGGAGATGAATGCCGGCTGGTTCGCCCAGCGCGGCATCAAGCGCGGCGACCGCATCGGCGGCATCGAGAGGGCCCCGCGCGCGTTCTGAAACCGGCGGGGTGCCGTCCCGCCGGCGCCGACTTTGCTAAGCTTCGCCCGACAAATACACGAGGAGACACTCATGCCTGGACTGCTGCCCAACGTCGATCCCGACGGATTGCTCGAATATTCGGTCGTCTATACCGACCGCGCCCTGAACCACATGTCCGCCGCGTTTCAGGGCGTGATGCGCGACATCTCACGCATCCTCAAGTCGGTCTATCGCGCCGAGGCGGCGATCGTCGTGCCGGGCAGCGGCACCTTCGGCATGGAGGCCGTGGCGCGCCAGTTCGCCACCGGCAAGAAGTGCCTCGTCATCCGCAATGGCTGGTTCAGCTACCGCTGGAGCCAGATCTTCGACATGGGAGCGATTCCTTCCGCGACCACGGTGCTGAAGGCGCGCCGGACCGCCGAGGCCGCGCAGTCCCCCTTCGTCCCTGCACCGATCGACGAGGTCGTTGCAACGATCAAGGCGGAAAAACCCGACCTCGTCTTCGCCCCGCATGTCGAAACATCCTCCGGGATGCTGCTGCCGGACGGCTACCTGCGCGCCGTCGCGGACGCCGTGCATGCCCACGGCGGGATGTTCGTGCTCGATTGCGTGGCCTCCGGTGCGCTGTGGGTCGACATGGCAGGCCTCGGCATCGACATCCTCGTCACCGCGCCGCAGAAGGGTTGGAGCGGTCCGCCCTGCGGTGCGCTGGTCTGTCTCGGCACCGAAGCGCTCAAGCGCATCGATGCCACGACGAGCACGAGTTTCGCCGCCGACCTCAAGAAATGGCTGCAGATCATGCAGGCCTACGAGAAGGGCGGCCATGCCTACCACGCGACACCGCCGACCGATGCCCTGGTCGCCCTGCGCAAGGTGATGAGCGAGGCCGAGGCCTATGGCTTCGAGCGGTTGCGCGGCGCGCAGACCGAGCTCGGTGCGAAGGTGCGCGCCCTGCTGGTGCAGCGCGGCTTCCGCAGTGTCGCCGCGCCCGGCTTCGAGGCCCCGGGCGTCGTGGTCTGCTACACGGACGATCCCGAGATCCAGTCCGGCAGGAAATTCATCGCCCAGGGGCTGCAGACGGCGGCCGGCGTGCCCCTGCAATGCGACGAACCCGCCGATTTCCGTACCTTCCGCATAGGCCTGTTCGGGCTGGACAAGCTGTATGCGGTCGACCGCACGGTCGCGACACTGGCCACCGCCCTCGACAGGATCCAGGCAAAGTGAAATAAAAAACACAAATCATGCCATAAGTAATATTGCGTTAAATGCTGCGCTGCGGTAGCCTGCGGAGGCAGCATGTTTATCACTGAGGGAATGAAGATGCCTGAGTACGAAACCGAGATAGAAGTCACCCATTGGTTCGACATCGACTCGCAAATCCGCCTGCTGGCCAAGTCCGAGGCTGCCCGGCTGGAGGACGAGAAAAACAAGAAGAATTACGTAGTCATGCTGACGGCGGACAATGCCGACGGCGGCAAGCGCGCGACGCTGGCCTTCTCGGCCGCCTGTGCGGCGATCGCCATGGAATTGAACGCCATCGTCTTCCTGATCGGCGACGGCTCCTACTGGGCCTA
This sequence comes from Pseudomonadota bacterium, assembly GCA_021849505.1. GTDB lineage: Bacteria > Pseudomonadota > Gammaproteobacteria > Burkholderiales > Rhodocyclaceae > Sulfuricystis. The sequence continues at coordinate 6,194 of JAJZSW010000044.1, read as the reverse complement.
CGAAGGCGCCAGCGACGACGTGGTGGCGAAGGGTTTTCCGCCGCTGCGCGAACTGATGGACACCTTCCTCGATCTCGGCGGCAACATCTACATCTGCGCCACCTGCGACCAGGTCTGCAGCGTTCCCGACGAAGTGGGCGCCGTCAAGGCCCGCCTGCCGGCCATCCAGCCGCGCGGGCTGGCGGCCATCCTGACCCATATGGTGGGCGGCACCTCCGTCACTTTCTGATTTTTTCTGCCCTGTCGGCAAGCAGGGCGTTTCACGCCAACGCCGTAGCGCCGATCCTGGCCACCTGTCGATCCATAATCCGCTTGGGGTAGAGGTCGGCATGCAAGGCGTTTCAAGTTATCCTATCCCGCTGATTGCTGCATTGCGGGAGAGTGGTTCATCGTGGAAGAAAATTGGAAGGAATCGGTCATGCGCAAGCGCGCCGAGCTGGCCGACCAGTTGCACGGGCCGATGGCGCGCATCGCAGCCCAGTGTCCGCCGCTCTGGGGTGATCGCGACAAGCTGGACGCGCTGCTGGGCGAGCATTTCGCCGAGATTCCGCATGCCAAGTATCTCTACTGCCTCGATCCTGCGGGCATCCAGATTTGCGACAACGTCGGGTCCAGCGGCCTGTCGACCGCGCATTTCGGCCGCGACCGCTCGCACCGCGCCTACATGCGCGAGCCGGTACCGCCCTGGGGCTTCCTGCTTTCCGATGCCTATGTCAGCCAGTCGGGACGTCCCTCGATCACCGCGCTGCACGTGGTGCGCACCGGCGACACGGTGCTCGGCTATCTCGGCGCCGACTTCGACGTCCGCCATTTGCCGACCGCCTCGGTCAAGCCGGAAAAACCCCCAGCCTGGCGCCAGGTCAAGGGCGATCCGTCGATCCGCGGCACGGTGTTCATGCAGGAGCGCAGCGAAAGCCCGATGGATCGCCACATCGAACAGGCGCTGTCGATCCTCGAGGAACTGATCACCGACCGCGGGCTGTTCCAGGCGGTGATCCACTTTTCCAGCAGCCGGGTTACGGCCTGGTTCCTCGACGATCCCTACCGCTACCGCATGCTCGACGACGAGGCCCTCGCCGATCCGGACATCTGCCTGCTCTATCCGCGCCAGCCCTGGCCGGCTGACGCGGCCATGCCGCGCGAAGCGGTCAAGCCGATGCTCGCCGCCATGCGCGAACTGCGGCTCGCCGACCGCACCATCTATCTGCGCTCGGCTTCGATCAACATCTTCAACGGCATGATCAGCCTCACCTTTTCCTGCGACGGCTCGCATTACCTGACCTACGCCGAGTTCCTCGACCGCAAGAGCGGTTTCTGGCTGGGCGTCGGCGGCTGAAGCCGGGCCGTGCGGCGTTTCGTCAGAACCGGCGCCGTGGCGCCGGAGCGGGGGCGCCGCGGTGCTCGATGTGCCGGAAGGTGATGCGTCCCTTGCTCAGGTCGTAGGGAGACATTTCCAGCGAGACCTTGTCGCCGGCGAGGATGCGGATATGGTGCTTGCGCATCTTGCCGGCGCTGTAGGCCACCAGAGCGTGCCCATTGTCGAGCGTGACGCGATAGCGCGAATCGGGCAGGACTTCCATCACCACGCCATTCATTTCGATGAGTTCTTCCTTGGCCATGCTCGTGTCTCCAGTACGCGGGAATGAAAAGGCCCGGGAAGACCCGGGCCCAATCGACAACTTGGGGTTGTCGGGCGGGCAGGGCCGTTGGCCGCGCCCGCGCAATGCCGATCAGTCGATCGGACGGATGTTCGCCGCCTGCTGGCCCTTGGGACCGGAGGTCACGTCGAAATTGACGCGCTGACCTTCGCGCAGCGTCTTGAAGCCGCTCGATTGAATGGCGGAAAAATGGGCGAAGAGATCATCGCCGCCGGCTTCCGGCGTGATGAAACCAAAACCCTTGGAATCGTTGAACCACTTGACTGTACCTGTTGCCATGTCTTGAATATCCTGAAAAAAATACAAATAGGGGATGGCCCCTCACGATGGGGCGAAACTCAAGACAGCGGGGTGATGAAGGGGAAGGACGGCGGAACCGGGAACCGGATCACGGGTACAAAGCCTGACAACAACGGCACTACTTGAAAATCGCTGACGCGCACTATGGACTGTTTCGTCCACAATAGCAAACAAAAAGTTGTAACAGTCGGTCTAGACCGATTCAGGGCAGCGTGCGACGAGGCGGGACGGATTCGGAATATGATCGAATCGCTTCCGCCATCACTCCCGCATTATCCATGCTTGAAGTCTCCCGCCTGACCAAGGCCCATCCGGGCGGCAACCCGCTGTTCGCCGATTTGTCGTTTCGCCTCGCCGCCGGCGAATATGTTGCAATCATGGGCGAGTCCGGCGTCGGCAAATCCACGCTGCTCAACCTGATCGCCGGCCTCGAAGCGCCCGACAGCGGCACGGTCACTGTCGCCGGGCAGCGCATCTCCGGCCTGCCGGACGAGGCGGCTTCCCGCCTGCGCCGCGAGCGGCTCGGCTTCATCTTCCAGGCCTTCCACATCCTGCCGCACCTGACCCTGCTGCAGAACGTGAGCATCCCCTTGCTCCTGCTGCGCCGTGACGAGCCGCAGCGCGCCGCGGCGATGCTCGCCGCGGTCGGGCTCGGCGCGCGCCTGCATGCCTTGCCGCGCGAACTGTCGGGCGGCGAACTCCAGCGCGTCGCGATCGCCCGGGCGCTCGTGCATCGGCCCGCGCTGCTGCTTGCCGACGAGCCGACGGGCAACCTCGATCCCGTGACGGCGCAGGGCGTGCTCGACTTGCTGCGCGCGGAAATCCGCGCCAACGGCACGACGGCGATCCTTGTCACGCACTCGCGCCACGCGGCGGAGAGTGCCGACCGCGTGCTTGTCCTGAGTCAGGCCGGCTTGTTGCCGTCAGCCCCATGAAGCTCGGCATCTGGCTGGCCTGGGGCGAGCTGGGTGCCCATCCCTGGCGCGTGATCGCCGCGCTGGCGGCGATCGCCATCGGTGTCGCGCTCGGACTCGCCGTGCAACTCATCAACGCGTCGGCGGCGCGCGAGTTCTCGCAGGCGGTGCGCGCGACGACCGGCCAGGCCGACCTCGAAGTGCGCGGTCCGCGCGGCGGCTTCGACGATGCGGTGCTCGAGCGCATCGCCGCCGATCCCGCCGTCGCGGTGGCGAGCCCGCTGGTCGAGGTCGACGCGCTGGTGATTGCCGCCGACGAGCCGCGCATCCTCAAGCTGATCGGCATCGACCTGTTCCGCGCCGGCCGCGTGACGCCGGAGCTGCTGGGCATGCCGCAGGACGAAGATGGTTTGTCCCTGCTCGCCGACGATGCCTTGTTCCTTTCCCCTGCCGCCCAGTCCTGGCTCGGTGTCAGGCCCGGGCAGTCGCTCGTGCTGCAGGCCGGGCTGGAATCGGTCGTGCTCCGCGTCGCCGGCAGCCTGCCGGGTGCGCGGCCCGGCCAGCGCCTCGCGACGCTCGACCTCGGTGCGGCGCAATGGCGTCTCGCGCGGCTCGGCAAGCTGACGCGCATCGCCATCCGCCTGCAGGCCGGCAGCGATATCCAGGCGGTGCGGACGCGCCTCGCCGCAGTGCTGCCCGATGGCGTGTTCGTGGCCGTCCCCGAGGATGCCGACGTGCGTGCCAGCAACCTCTCGCGTGCCTACCGCGTCAATCTCAACGTGCTCGCGCTCGTCGCGCTGTTCACGGGCGCTTTCCTGGTGTTCTCGACACAGATGCTGTCCGTCGTGCGCCGGCGCGGCGAATTCGCCCTGCTGCGCACGCTCGGCTGGCCGGCGCGCCAGCTGCTGCGCCAGATCGTCGTCGAGGGCGCGGCGATCGGCTGCCTCGGCAGCCTGCTCGGCGCCGTCCTCGGCATCTTCGTCGCACGCTTTGCCATCCAGCTGTTCGGTGGCGACCTCGGGGGCGGCTATTTCGCCGGCGTCGCCCCGACGCTGATCCTCGATCCGCTGACGATCGCCGGCTTCGTCGCGCTCGGCACCGCCGCCGCGGCGGCCGGCAGCCTCGCGCCGGCACTCGAGATCGCGCGCGCCGCCCCGGCGCAGGCGCTCAAGGGCGGCGCCGAGACCGGCCTGCCGGCGCACGTGGCGCGCTTCTGGCCGGGGCTGGCGCTGCTTGCGGTCGGGGCGGTACTGACGCGCCTGCCGCCGGTCGACGGGCTGCCGGTCGCCGGCTACCTGGCCATCGTCTGCTGGCTGATCGGCGGCATCAGCCTGATGCCGGGGCTGGCCGCCAAGGTATTCGCGCTGCTGGCGAAGGCGTTTTCCGCTCAGGCCAGCCGCAGGCCATTGTTGTTCCTTTCGCTGCAGCGCCTTGCCGCCGCACCCGGGCAGGCGGGCATCGCGCTGGCGGGCGTGGTCGCCAGCTTCGCGCTGATGGTGGCGATGGGCATCATGGTAGGCAGCTTCCGCGATTCGGTCGACCGCTGGCTTGGCAAGGTGCTCGCCGCGCCGCTCTACTTCCGCGTGCCGGCCGGCGGCAACAGCGCCTTCGTGCCGCCCGCCGAACTGGCCGCGATCGCCGCGCAGCCGGGCCTCGAGCGCGCCGAATGGATGCGCATCCAGCAATTCGACCTCGACCCGCAACGCCCGGCGGTGACGCTGATGGCGCGCAACCTGAACAAGCGCGATCCGGGCGAGCGCATTCCGCTCACCGGCGCGGCGCTTGCGCCCGCCGCAATACCCGAGGACAGCCTGCCCGTCTGGGTATCGGAAGCGATGGTCGATCTCTACGGCTGGTCGACCGGCACGCAACAGCAGCTGCCGCTCGGCGGCCGTGCCGTGACCGTGACGGTGGCCGGCGTGTGGCGCGACTTCGCGCGCCAGCACGGCACGGTGACGATCGACCTCGACGACTACCGGCAGCTCACCGGCCATGAAGGGGATGTGGGCATCACCGACGGCGCGCTGTGGCCGCAGGCGGGCGTCAGTCCGGCGGAACTGGCCGCCGCGATCCAGCGTGCGGTGCCGGGCACGCAGCGGCTCGAATTCGCCGAGCCGGGCGAGATTCGCGCCGCTTCGCTGCGCATCTTCGACCGCAGCTTCGCGGTCACCTACCTGCTCGAACTCGTCGCCATCGCGATCGGGCTGGCCGGCATCGGCGCGAGCTTTTCGGCGCAGGCGCTGGCGCGCGCGCGCGAGTTCGGCATGCTGCGCCATCTCGGCACGACGCGTCGGGAACTGATGCGGCTCTTGGCCTTCGAGGCGGGCGGCCTCACGCTGTTCGGCATCGTCGCGGGCGGCACGCTGGGCCTGGCCATCGCGCTCGTGCTGATCCGCGTCGTCAATCCGCAGTCCTTCCACTGGAACATGGATCTGGCCGTGCCCTGGGGGCTGCTTGGCAGTGTCACCGCGCTGCTGGTCGCGGCCGGGGTGGGCACGGCGCTGCTGGCGACGCGGCAGGCGACGGGCACCGGCCCGCTGCGCGCCGTGCGGGAGGACTGGTGATGCGGCGGCGCCGGCTGCTGCAATGGCTGCTGCTCGGGGGCCTGTCGTGGCAGGCGGAAGCGCTGCGAGCCGCCGCGCCCGCGTTTCCGACGGTCGTGCCGCGCCCCTTGCGCTTTCCGCGCGATCACGGGGCGCATCCGGACTTCCGCACCGAGTGGTGGTACGTTACCGGCTGGCTGGAGGCCGGCGGCGAACCGATCGGCTTCCAGGTCACCTTTTTCCGCTCGCGCACGACGCACGATCCGGCCAATCCCTCGCGCTTCGCGCCGCACCAGCTGCTGTTCGCCCATGCCGCGCTCGCGCGCGCCGCCGACGGGCGATTGCGCCATGACCAGCGCGCCGCGCGCGTCGTGCACGCCGACCCCGCTGCCGGCTTCGGCCTGGACGATACCGACCTGCGCCTCGAGGGCTGGTCGTTGCGGCGCACGGCCAACGACGAATACCTGGCCCGCATCGACGGCACAGGCCTGCGCCTCGACCTGCGCTGCGCGCCGACCCAGCCGCTGCTGCTGCAGGGCGACGGCGGCTTCTCGCGCAAGGGGCCGCTGGCCCAACAGGCGAGCTACTACTACAGCCGGCCCCAGCTCGCCGTCGGCGGACGCATCGCGACGGACGGCGACTGGCTGCCCGTGAGCGGCCGGGCCTGGCTCGATCACGAGTGGTCGTCGCAAGTTCTCGATGCGGAGGCGGCGGGCTGGGACTGGATCGGCATTAACCAGGACGACGGCGGCGCGTTGATGGCTTTCCGCATCCGCCCC
>JAJZSW010000043.1 GCA_021849505.1 Pseudomonadota bacterium | reverse complement strand
AGCGGAATCCCGGCGGCATAGTTGCTGGTGCCGTCGAGCGGGTCGAGAATCCATAGCCCGCCGTGGTCTGCGCTGCTTGCTTTACCCGCCCCGGTCAGCAACCGCTCCTGCTGCGCCTTCTCCATTTCCTCGCCGAGCAGGGCGATGCCGGGATGGCGCGCCGCCAGTGCGGCCTGCAAGCGCGATTGCATCGCCAGGTCGGCCTCGGTCAGCCAGCTGCCATCCGCCTTTTCGCGGCGGCTGGTATGGCGGAAGCGTTCGAGCAATTCTTCGCGCGCAACAGTACGCACGATCGTTTCGAGGGCTGAAAGATCGGCGGGTGTCATGGATAGCTTGCTGGCCTCTGTTGAATGTCGAGTGAATGTTCCATTGTAGGTGCCCCCGAGCAGCTACTCAATGTCAGGAACTCCGGCGTCGGCTGGACTGCCGTCCTGCCAGCGCCGTGTTTCGTGGCCGACATCCGCCGTCGACCGGGGCGTCTGGCTACAATGGCCCGGTCACGGACCCACCTTCGCCCTGCCCATGATCGCCAGCATCAAGGAGTTCTTCAGCCAGTTCATCGAGCCCGGCACGCGGCCGGACGCGGCCGGCGGCGCGCATGCGCTGCAGGTGGCGACGGCGGCGCTGCTGCTGGAGATGATGCGCATGGATGCGCAGCTCAAGACCGAGGAGCGCGACGCGATCGCCGCGACGCTGCAACGGGAATTCGCCCTGAGCGCGGACGAACTCGCCACGCTGGTCGCGCTGGCCGAGCAGGAGGCGCGGCAGGCGCACGACTACTATCAGTTCACCGCGCTGATCAACCGCCACTGCGATGCGGCGCAGAAGGTCCGCATCGTCGAGAACCTGTGGGACGTGGCGATGGTCGACGGCCATCTCGATGCCCATGAGCTGCACCTGATGCGCAAGCTGGCCGACCTGCTGCACGTCGGCCATGCCGACTACGTCGCCGCCAAGCAGCGGGCGCGGGCATCGGCCGGGTTGCCGGCGGGTTAATGCCGCTGGTGCAATTCCGAATTCAGCGCATCCACGATCGCTGCCCATTCGGCATCATCGAGCATGGCTTCGCGCAGGAAGCCTGCCTGCGACGGCGTCCAGAAAGCGGCCTCATGCAGTTGCACGCCGCCCTCCAGCGGTCCGTGGGTCGCGATGAAGCGGGCGATCGCGGTTTCATCGCTGGCCTCGCCAAGTTGGGCAAACAAGCTGCTCAAGTCACGCGGTAGTCGTTCCATGGGAGCTAACCTCCATTCGGCAGACGCGCGGGACTCATGGCCGGCTTCATCAGGCGGTCGAAATCTTCCGCGGTCAGGTAGCCCAGCGTCAGGGCCGCTTCGCGCAGCGTGCTGTTTTCCCGCTGCGCCTTGCGGGCGATTTCCGCGGCACGGTCATAGCCGGTATGGGGGACCAGGGCCGTGACCAGCATCAGCGAACGCTCGAGCTGTGCGGCGATGCGCTCGCGCCGGGCCTCGATGCCCCGGGCGCAATGCGCCTCGAAGCTGCGCATGCCGTCGCCCAGCAGGCGGATGCTTTGCAGCAGGTTGTGCGCGATCAGCGGCTTGAAGACATTCAGCTCGAAGTTGCCGGACGCGCCGCCGAAACCGATCGCCACGTCGTTGGCCATCACCTGGCAACAGAGCATCGTGAGGGCTTCGCACTGGGTCGGATTGACCTTGCCGGGCATCATGGAGCTGCCCGGCTCGTTTTCGGGAATGCCGATTTCGCCGAGACCCGAGCGGGGTCCGGACGCCAGCCAGCGGATGTCGTTGGCGATCTTCATCAGCGCGACGGCCAGCACCTTGAGCGCGCCATGCACGCCGACCAGATTATCGTGCGCCGCCTGCGCGGCGAACTTGTTGGGGGCACTGGAAAAGGGCAGCGCATGGGCACGCGCCAGTTCCTCCGCCACCCGGGTGCCGAATTCCGGAGGTGCGTTCAGGCCGGTGCCGACGGCCGTTCCGCCGATCGCCAGCGGGTAGAGCGAAGTCAGCGCCTGGTCGATGACCGACCGCGCATGATCGAGCTGCGCAACGTAGCCCGAGAATTCCTGGCCGAGCGTCAGCGGCGTGGCATCCTGCAGATGGGTGCGGCCGATCTTGACGATGGCGGCGAATGCCATCGCTTTGGCGTCCAGCGTCGCCTGCAGTCGCGCGAGCGCGGGCAGCAGGCTGCGCGTGATGCCCAGCGTGGCGGCCAGGTGCATGGCCGTCGGGAACACGTCGTTCGACGACTGGCCGAGGTTGACCTCGTCGTTGGGATGGACGCAACGACCTGCGCCGCGCTCGCCGTGAAGAAGTTCCGAGGCGCGATTGGCCAGCACCTCGTTCATGTTCATGTGGGTCTGTGTCCCGGAGCCGGTCTGCCAGACCGGCAGGGGAAATTCATGCGGATGGCGTCCGGCGAGGATTTCATCGGCGGCGACGATGATGGCGTCGGCCTTGTCGGAAGGCAACAGGCCGAGATCCGCGTTGACTCTGGCGCAAGCCTGCTTGACGGCGGCCAGCGCATGGATGATTTCCACCGGCATGCGCTCGGTGGAAATCGCGAAGTATTGGAGCGCGCGCTGGGTCTGCGCGCCCCAGAGCCGCTCGGCGGGAACCGCTACCGTGCCGAGCGAATCATGTTCATCACGCGTCGCGCTCATGGCGGTTGACGGCCCGCAAGCCGTCCCCAAGGATCGCTAGTGTGATGGGATCAGTGGCACGACATCCTGCGCGTGCTTCCTGGCCATCTTCGCCGCCTTCTTTTCCTTGGGCGTCAGCGTTGACGGTTTTCGGGGTTCCTTGTTGTTCTGTCTTATCTTGCCCATGATGTTTCTCCTTGAGAATGCGGGGACTATCTGTTCAGGTCAGCTTGCTGGTCCATTCGTCGAGGGCGACGCAGGCTTTCTATTGCGGAACATGTGGATCGTCGAGCAAGCCGATCTGGCAAATGAATTCGTCGCCTTGCGCATCGCGCAGGTTGACGTACGGACTGGCCTCGTGGTCGTAGGGATCGAAGGCACTTGAATCCCCATAGATGAAGGCGTAGTCGTCCCCGACTTCGATTTCCACCTTGCCGCCATGGCTCGCGCCATAGTCGTGCCAGGAGGTGCGCTGGTCGGTGCCTTCGATGACGGGCGACATTTTTGAATCCTTGCGGTCATACCAGGCGACCAGTACCGGCTCGATGAGCTCGGCGTCTTTTTCGGCGAAGGCCGCCGCCAGTTGGGCCGCCATGGGGTAGTTCATTTCGGTGGCCGGACGTGCGATGTGTTCTTGTCTCATTATGGTGTACTCCTGTGGGGGTGCGCTCCGGAAGCCGGAACGCTGATGCAACTATTTAGGCCAACAATCTTGTGTTTCGTTCAACTGCGCACGCGGCTAGCGTGCATACCTGAAGGAACCGGTCGACTTGTAATAGGCCGGCAGGCCATTGGCTTTCACGAAAATGGCCTTGGCGGCCTTGCCGAAGGGCAGGAACTTCTCTTCGTCGGCGGGTGAGGGTTGAGACATGGCAACAGCCTTTTCGATGCCCATGTCGGTTGGGGTATATGGGCTGGCGGGATTGGGTTCGCGCAACTTCATGGTGGGGGGAGGAGTTTTCATGGTTCTGGCTGCTTTCTGGCGCGCCTGGCGGCGGGCCGTGTTCCCGGTCCGATGTGGCCGGTAACGAAGCCAGCATGCGCCTTCCGCGTTGAATAGCAAGACAAATAAATAAATATCGTCCCTTGAATTGCCGGCCAGGCGTCGTAGCCTGCTTGGGCGGCCCCTATGCCCAAGTATTTCTGATGATGGAGTACCTGAAGACAGAGCAGGTATCCGAGTGGCTGACAATCCATTCGCGCGTGACATGCGACATCTGGCGGACGCGATGCTGATGTGCGGATAGCGCAAATCCGGCGAGATCGCCCAGTATTGGCTAATGAACAGCATTCACGCCTACCACGAACGTTCCAAGCATCATCCGGAACGCTATGCCCCGACCCCGGCGGCCTGGATTGGGATTCGCAACCGACCCGTTCCGTCGCTATGCCGGCGCGGGCACGTGCGAACCCGCCGGCGGCGTAGTTGCTGCCGTTCGCTCGAAAGAGTCTCTGAACGGCAGCTTCCTTGGTCGAACCTACACCTTGAAACGCGCCACCGATGTTTCGAGGTCGGCCGCGAGCGCTTGCAGCCGGTCGGCGGCGGCGGTGGTCTGCCGGACGCTGGCGCTGTTTTCCTCGGCCATGTTGGCGATGCGCTCGAGGCCGCGCGCGATTTCCTGTACGGCGACGGCCTGCTCGTTGAGGGCATTCCCGATATCGACCACGGCGCCCGTGACACGATCCGTGGCGCTCTGGATGCCACCGACCGAATTGCCGGCCTGCTTGGCCAGGTCGACGCCACCTTTGACGCGACCGACGCCGCTTTCCATCTCCTGGGCCGCCTTGCGCGCACCAGCCTGAACTTTCTCGATAACGGTGGCGATGGTGTGCGTCGACTCGGTGGTGCGTTCGGCCAGCTTGCGGACCTCGTCGGCCACCACGGCAAAGCCGCGTCCCTGCTCGCCGGCGCGCGCGGCCTCGATGGCGGCATTCAGGGCCAGCAAGTTGGTCTGGTCGGCGACTTCGCGGATGACGTTGACGACGGCGGAGATTTCCTTGGAGTAGTTTTCCAGTTCACGGATGGTGTCGGCCGCCGTATTGACGGCGACGGCCACCTGGCCCATTTCGTCGGCCGCGTCGCGAATAACCTTGCCGCCGCCGCGCGAGGCGGCGCCGGCTTCGTCGGCCATCGTGCGGGCTTCCTTGGCGCTGTCGCGCACCTGGTCGATCGACACCGAGGTTTCTTCCACCGACGCCGCCATGCCGGAGGCGGCTTCGCTTTGCGCGTCCGAGGCGGTCGCGGCCTGGGCAGCAGCGCTCTTCAATTCCACGGCGGCGCGCGATAATTCGCGCGCGCTGTTCTGTGATGCGCCGACCATCGTGCGCAAGCCGGCTTGCATTTTGATGAAAGCGGCCACGAGGCTGCTGCGATCGTTGGCGGCCACCGCGATGGTTTCGGTCAGGTCGCCGTTGGCGATGCGCTCGGCCATATTCACCACGGCGGCCGGCTCGCCGCCAAGCTGGTTCAGGAGATTGCGGGCAATCGCCACGGAAATGGCGAGCATGGCCAGGATCGCCACGACCGCGACGATGACGATCTGACGCTGCTTGCTGCTGCTTTCGGCCGCCAGTTGCTTTTCCGTTTGTTCGGATTCGGCCGACAACAGGGCGATGTCGTCGAGCAGTTCCTTTTTGAGATCGCGCCAGGCGGGGGTTTCCTCCTTGTTTAGACGCGCCTTCGCCTCGTCGAGGCGCCCGCCCGCCACATCGGCAAGCACGGCGCTGTGCGCGGCCTGGCCCTTCTGAACAAGTCCATCGATCTTGCCGAAGAGCGCATCGAGATCCTTGCGCGCGGCGCTCAGCTCTTTCGCTTTCTTCTGCGCATCGGTGAAGTCTGCCAGGGCCTTGTCGAGATTGTCGTAGGCCCTGCGGTTGGCCGGGTCGAGAATGATGTTGCGCAGCGCCTGGCCGCTTTGCAGGCCCTGGGCGTACATCTCGTTGAAGGCGGCGAGCCGCACCGCGTCGCGGCCGATGAATTCCTGGAAGCGGGATTGACTGGCTTGCAGCGCGAACAGGGCCACCAGCAGGGCGATCGCGAACAGCGACAGGCTGACCCCGGAAAGCAGCAACAATTGCGAACGAACTTTCAGGCTGGCAAACATTCCAGATTCCTTTCGACTGGTTAACCTAGGCCGGCATTTTGCGTCAAAACGGCACGTTCGACAACACACTTCGTCAATCAACCGCCGGTTTTTTCCATGATCGCATAGTATTGCGTCGATGGACAGCATTCGCGCCTACCATGAACGTTCCAAGCATCATCCGGAACGCTATGCCCCCGGCCCCGGCGGCCTGGATTGGGATTCGCAGCCCGACCCTTTCCGTCGCTATGCCGGCGCGCCGGAACTGGACTTGAGGCTGTTGTCCGGCGAACTGCCGGTCTGCTGGGACGATCTGTCCGCGCCTGTCGGCGTACCGGCGCAAGCGATGACCGCGGACAGCCTGGCCTGCCTGCTGCAATTGTCCCTCGGCCTGTCCGCCTGGAAGACCTATGCCGGGAATCGCTGGGCCCTGCGCAACAACCCATCCAGTGGCAACCTCCATCCCACCGAAGGCTACCTGATCTGTCCGGCCTTGCCGGGGCTGCCCGCCGGCGTCCATCACTACCGCGCCGACCGGCATTGCCTGGAGCGGCGCGCAACGGCGCCTCTGGCCTGGTCGGGCGGCGTCCTGCTGGCCCTGACCGGCATCCACTGGCGCGAGGCATGGAAGTACGGCATGCGCGCCTTCCGCTACTGCCAGCACGATTGCGGCCACGCCCTGGCCGCGCTGTCCTACGCGGCGGCCGCCCTCGGCTGGCCGGCGCGCCAGCTGACCGACTGGGATGACGTGCAGATTGCGGCGCTGACCGGAACCGCGCGCGCAGCAGACTTCGCCGGCGCCGAAGCGGAAGAGCCCGAGGCGCTCGTCTGGATCGGGCCGGGCAGCGCTCCCGCCGCAGGTGAAGTGCTGGCGATGCTGGCCGGCGCCACGTGGGCCGGGCAGGCCAACGCCTTGAGTGCTGGCCATCGTGACTGGCCGGACATTCCGGCCGTCGCGGCTGCCACGCGCAAGCTCGCCGCAGTGCAAGCGGTGCAGGCCACAACGCTGAATGCGCTGCCACCCCTGGCCCCGGTTTCGCGCGCTCCGGTGAGCCACCTGATCCGCACCCGCCGTTCCGCCCAGTCCTTCGACGGCGTTACCGCCCTCGGGGCGCAAGCGTTCTATCGCATGCTGGACGCCTTGCTGCCACGTACCGGCATCCCGCCGTGGTCACTGGTAGACGCGGTGCCCTGCGTGCACCCCGTGCTGTTCGTGCATCGCGTCGATGGCCTCGATCCCGGCATCTACTGCCTGCCGCGCACGCCTGCCGCACTGGCGGAACTGCGTGACGCCATGCGCCCGGACTGGCTGTGGGCGCGCGTTCCCGGTTGCCCGGAACATCTGCCGCTCCACCTGCTGGCGCCTCTGGATGTGCGGCAGTTCGCCGCCGAAGTGTCCTGTCATCAGGAAATCGCCGCCGATTCCGCCTTTGCGCTGGCGCTGCTGGCGCGCTTCGACGACATCGGCCCGGCGCGGCCCTGGCTTTACCGCCAGCGCTTCTGGGAAGCGGGCATGCTCGGTCAGGTGCTGTATCTGGAAGCCGAGGCCGCAGGCGTCCAGGGCACCGGCATCGGCTGCTACTTCGACGATGCCGTGCATCGCGCGCTGGGGCTCGACACCACGCGCTTTCAGGATATCTACCATTTCACGGTCGGCAAGGCCGTGGCCGACGCCCGGCTCGGCAACGAGCCCGCCTACGCACACCTTCCGGGCCGCGCGTGCTTACCCGTTAGAATCGACCCATGGGCATCCTGACCAACATAGTCGCCGCCGAGGAAGACGAGGTCGAGGCGATCGGCGATTCGCTGCAGCCGGTCGACGAGTGGAGCGGTATCAGCCTGCGCGACGTCAGCATTGCGAAGATCGCCACCCTGCACAGCCTGCTGACCGGTGACCTGTACGACGACGCAGCGGCCCAGTGCGAGCCGATCTACATCTCGCCCGCCGAAGGCGCGCTGGTGCTGCGACTGGCCGACGAGCTCAAGGAACGGCTGGCCGGACTCGACGAGGAGGCCCTGGACGCCATCGCCGCCGAATTGACCGCGACCGAGGAGTTCGAGACGGCAGGCTGGGATGAGGAAGAAGTCGGCGGGATGCTCGCCGACCTGGCCGATCTCGCACGCTTGGCCGAGTCGCAGGGGCAGACCCTGTTCGTCTGGCTGCATCCGCTGCGCACCTGAAACACCGCCTCGCCTGCGATAAAAGTCGGTCTTGGCGAGACGGCAGGTGGCGATGGCCGGATCGATCGCCGCCATGCTAAGTTAGCCGCTTGTCCACATAGGAAACAATGTTACTTCCGGGCAGTCTGTGGGTCATGAGTACTGTGATGACAAGATGAAATCAAATCATCCGAAAGATGCCGAGGGTCACCCTGCGGACTCAGCCTATTCTTCGCCCAGACATGTTTGCCCGCGCTGTGGCGGACCTGTTAACCGCATCCAGCGACGTGCCGAAGACCGCCTTGTGTGCATCTTCGTGAAGGTCCGCCGTTACGCTTGCTGTTCCAAGATATGTGGCTGGGAAGGCCGTCTGCGCGTGAAGTGAAAGCCCCCGTTTTGAAAGTCAGCCTTGGCGAGACGGCACAGCGCCAATGAAACAGGGCAGGCGGAGCGACCCGTCTGCCCTTCAGGTGATGCAGTGAACCTTACTTCGCGATGCCGCCGGCGTAGCAGAGGCCGCCGGTGACTTCGATGGTCGTGGCGTTGATCGCTTCGTTCTCGGCGCAGTGGCCGATCGTGCGGGCGATTTCTTCCGGTTCGACGAGGCGGCCGAGATGCACGTCCTTGAGGATCGCCTGCAGGGCGTCCTGGTTCATGCCGGTGAGCAGCGGGGTGGCCGTGTAGCCGGGGGCGATGCCGACGCAGCGGATGTTCCGGATGCCGCGCAGCATGAATTCGCCGATGATGATCTTCGGCATCAGCGCGTCGGCGACCTTGGTCGCCGAGTAATTGAGCTGGCCGACCTGGCCGCACTTGTTGACGGAGGAGATGGTGACCAGCAGGCCGGGCCAGCCGCCGTTGACCATGGCTTCGGCGGCGTCGCGCAGGGTCAGGAAGGTGCCGGTGAGGTTGACGTCGATGACGGGCGCCCACTTGTCGAGGCCCATCTTGCGCGAGACCTTGCCGGTTTCCTTGTCGAGCGTGAGCATCGTGCCGTCGCGGATGATGCCGGCGCAGGCGACGGTGATGTTGAGCTTGCCGAAGGCGGCCAGCGTGGCCTGGACGAACCTGGCGGTTTCGGCCTCGCTGGTGACGTTGGCCCGCACGCCGATGGCTTCGGCACCCATCGCCTTGAGGTCGGCGACGACGCGGTTGATGTTCTTCTGCTCCATGTCGACGATGGCGATGCTGGCGCCCTGTTTGGCGAAGTACTTGGCGACTGCTTCGCCAATGCCATTGCCGCCGCCGGTGACGAGGACTACGCTGCCCTTGATTTCCATGATTGTGCCTTTCCGTATTCGTTACAGTTGTGCCGGGCAGGACGCGCTGTCCTTGTCCCAGTAGATGAAGTTGGGATGCGTGACATCCGGGCCGACGATCCTGAGGTCGCCGATCATGTTCGGATGCGCGACATCCGGGCCGACGACCTTGATGCCGACCGGATAAATGGCCTTGACCAGCGCCAGCGCCCTGATCTGCGCCTCGGCCGGCCCCATGCCGGCGAACAGGCCGGTTCCGACCAACGCGGCACTGCCGTCCGGCAGCGTGCGCGTGATGTCCCAGCCCTGGCCCGCGGCCGTCACCGCGAACTCGGTGTCGTTGTACTTGAACGTGCTCATGATGTTCCTTTCGATGGGCAGGATCAGAACTTGCGCAGCACGGTCACACAGTTGGTCACCGCGGAACCGCCGACGTTGAAGGCGACGCCGATCTCGGCCTGCTTCGCCTTGACGCCGATCGGCTCGCCGATCAACTGCTTGTGGATCAGCGCGTGCATCGAGGCGCCGGTGGCGCCGACCGGGTGGCCCTTCGACTTGAGGCCGCCGGAGAGGTTGATCGCGACCCTGTCGTCGTCGCGCGTGAAGCGGCCCTCGAGGTACTCATAGCCGGCGCGGCCGTCGGCGCTGAAGCCGAGCGCTTCGGTGGAGAGGATCTGGTTGATGGTGAAGCAGTCATGCACTTCGGCGAAGTTGACGTCGGACGGACCGATGCCGGCTTCCTTGTAGGCCTTGGCGACGGCATCCTTGCCGGCGATCAGCTCGTGCATGTTGGGGCGCACGTTTTCCGGCAGACGCTCGACCGAGTGGCCGATGCCGGCGATCAGCGAGGCGCGCTTCTTGTTGCCCACGAGGTCGGTGCGGGTGATGACCAGCGCGGCGGCGCCGTCGGAGACCAGCGAGCAGTCGTGCAGGCGCAGCGGGGCGGCGATCATCATGTTCTTGGCCTTGCCGCGCGCATCCGGCACGTTCAGCGCCATGATTTCCTCGACCGACTGCGGGCCCGTCCGGTTGTGGGCGAGCGGGTTCTCGGCGCCGTTCCTGTAGCACAGCGCGCCGGCGGTCCACAGCATCTTTTCCATTTCCTCGGCGGGAATCATGTAGTGCATCTGGTAGCCCTTGGCGTATTGCGCGAACAGCATCGGGAAGGACATGCCCAGCGCGCCCTCGCTCGGCCAGTGCGAGGAGCAGGCCAGCACGTGGGTCATCTGCGGCGTGGGCAGCAGGTTCATCTTCTCGACGCCGATCACCAGCGCGTGGTCGGCGCGGCCGGACTCGACGGCGTAGAGGGCGCTGTAGAGCGCGACGGAGGAGGAGGCACAGGCGCACTCGCAACGCGTCATCGGCTTGAAGCGCAGGGCGGGATCGATTTCCGCCGCGATCGGGGCGACGTGCTCCTGATTGATGAAACTGCCCGGCGAGCAGGAGCCGACGAAGACGGCGTCGATGTCGCCCGCGGTGATGCCGGCGTCGGCGATCGCGCCGCGGCCCGCCTCGACGAGCAGGTCGTAGTAGGTCTTGGTATCGGTGATCAAGCCGGTGGCCTTGTCTTTCTTGACGAAGGCGCCGAACGCGGTGTTGTAGGCGCCGATGATGCTGGTTTTGCTCATGTGTGACTCCCGTAAATAATCAAAACGATCAACGGGCGCTCCGGATAGGATCGTCCGCGGAGTGCTGCAGCGCACAATTATAGTTGTGCGCTGCAGCAATTTGGGCTGGACACTCAAAATTTGATCCTTCATCATCAAACGGGGTCGTTTAGCCGGTTGTGCGCACCGTCAAAGTCGGCGCTGGCGAGACGGCAGAGGATGTTCCATACTGGTTTCATGGATATCGCAGAGCAGCACGAGCTGGTGTTTCGGGCCCGCGGCCTGACCAAGATCTACCGGATGGGCGAGGTGGAAGTGAAGGCCTTGCGCGGCATCGACCTCGATCTGCATGCCGGCGAACTCGTGGTGCTGCTGGGTCCCTCGGGCAGCGGAAAATCAACCTTGCTCAACATCCTCGGCGGGCTTGACACGCCGACCGCGGGTGACGTCTATTACCTCGACCACAATCTCACGGCGGCGGGCGACCGCGACCTGACGCTGTTCCGCCGCGATCATGTCGGTTTCGTCTTTCAGTTCTACAACCTGATCCCGAGCCTGACGGCGCGCGAGAACGTCGCCGTGGTGACCGAGATCTCGACCGCGCCGATGCGTCCCGAGGAGGCGCTGGCGCTGGTCGGGCTGGGCGAACGGCTCGACCATTTCCCCGCGCAGCTTTCCGGCGGCGAGCAGCAGCGCGTGGCCATCGCCCGCGCGATCGCCAAGAACCCGGCCGTGCTGCTCTGCGACGAACCGACCGGCGCGCTGGATTCGCAGACCGGCGTGGTCGTGCTCGAAGCGCTGGAGAAGGTGAACCGCGATCTCGGCACCTTGACGGTGCTGATCACCCACAACGCCGGCATCGCCGCCATGGCCGACCGCGTGGTGCGCCTCAGCGACGGCCATGTCGTGGAATCGCGCGCCAATGCGACGAAGCTTCCTGCCCACGCCTTGAGCTGGTGAGGAGCCGCAGCCGATGAAACTCAGCCTGCATCCGCTCGACCTCAAGCTGCTGCGCGACCTGTGGCACATGCGCGGGCAGGTGCTGGCGATCGCGGCGGTGATCATGGGCGGCGTCGCCACGCTGGTCATGTCCTTGTCGACCTACGATTCGCTGACGACGACGCGCGACCGCTTCTATGCCGAATATCGCCTGGCGGAGGTGTTCGCCGTCCTCAAGCGCGCCCCTGAATCGGCGGCCGAGCGGCTGCGCGCAGTGCCGGGCGTCGATCGCCTGGAAACGCGCGTGCGCGCGGGCGTGAAGCTCGAGGTGCAGGGTTTCTCCGACCCGATCACCGGGATGCTGCTGTCGGTGCCGGACAGCGGTCTGTCCCTGCTCAACGAGTTGCACATGAAGCGCGGGCGCCGCGTCGAGCCCTACAGCAGCGACGAGGTGGTGGTGTCCGACACCTTCGCCGAGGGCCACCGCCTCGAACCGGGCGACAGGATCGCCGCGATCATCAACGGCAAGCGCAAGGCGCTCACGGTGGTGGGGGTGGCCGTATCGCCCGAGTACGTCTACCAGATCGCGCCCGGCTCGATGTTCCCGGATTTCAAGCGCTACGGCGTGCTGTGGATGGGGCGCAACGCGCTTGGCGCCGCCTACGACATGGAAGGGGCGTTCAACAGCGTCACCGCGACGCTGGAACGCGGTGCGCACGTGCAGGAGGTGATCGACCGCTTCGACGGCATCCTCGCCAATTACGGCGGCACCGGCGCCTATCCGCGCAAGGACCAGTTCTCCAACCGCTTCCTGTCCGAGGAACTCAAGCAGTTGCAGACGATGGCGACGGTCTTTCCGGCGATCTTCCTCGGGGTAGCCGCCTTCCTGCTCAACGTGGTGATCAGCCGGCTGATCGCCCTGCAGCGTGAGCAGATCGCGATCCTCAAGGCCTTCGGTTATGCGCACCAAGCCATCGCCGCGCATTTCGTCAAGTTCGTGATGGTGGTGGTGGTCATCGGCGTGGCGGCGGGCACGGCGCTGGGCGCCTGGTTCGGCCGCGGCCTGTCCGATGTCTACATGGAGACGACCTTCCGTTTTCCCTATCTGGATTACCTGTTGAACGCCGGTGTCGTGCTCATGGCGCTCGCGGTGAGCGCGCTGGCTGCGGTCAGTGGCACGCTGGTTGCCGTCTTTCGCGCCGCGCGGTTGACCCCGGCGGAAGGCATGCGGCCTGAAACGCCGACCCTCTACCGGGCGACGATCATCGAACGCCTCGGCCTGCAGCGCTGGCTGACCGCGCCCTCGCGCATGATCGCGCGGCATATCGAGCGCCGCCCGGTCAAGTCGCTGCTGACCATCCTGGGGATCGCCTGCGCCAGCGGGCTGATGATGGTGGGCAACTACCAGAAGGGCGCGATCGATTTCATGGTGGACGTGCAGTTCCGCCACGCGGCGCGCGAGGACCTCGCGCTGACCTTCATCGAGCCGACCTCGGGCAAGGCGCTGCACGAGCTGGCGGCGCTGCCGGGCGTCGTGCATGTCGAGGGCTTCCGCGACGTCCCGGCGATCCTGCGCTTCCAGAACCACAGCCACCGCGCCGCGCTCTACGGCATCCAGCCCGACGGTAGCCTGCACCGCTCGCTCGACCGCACGCTGCAGCCGATCGCCGTGCCGGCCGGCGGCGTCGTGCTGACCGACCACCTCGCCAGCAAGATGCTGCAGGTGCGGCCGGGGGACATGCTGAGCGTGGAGATTCTCGAGGGACGCCGCCGTACCGTGGAGTTGCCGGTACTCGGCATCACGCAGCAATACCTCGGCGTGTCGGCCTACATGCAGAAGGAATCGCTCAACGAACTGCTGCGCGAGGGGAATGTCGTCACCGGCGCCTATCTGGCCGTCGAACCCGGCCGTGAAGCCGAGGTCTATGCCGACCTGCACGAGCGGCCCCGCGTGCTGGGCATGGTGGCCAATGCGACGGCCATCCGCAGCTTCTACGCGACGATCGGCGAGTTCGTGCTGTTCTACAACCTCGTGGCGACGGTGCTGGCCGGCGCGATCGGCTTCGGCGTCGTATATAACAGCGCGCGCATCGCGCTCTCGGAAGGCGGGCGCGAACTCGCCAGCCTGCGCGTGCTGGGCTTCACCCGGGGCGAGATCGCCTATATCCTGCTCGGCGAGCTGGCGGTGCTGGCGCTGGTCGCCATCCCCGTCGGCATGCTGGTCGGGATCGGGCTGGTCGGCATCCTGGTGGTGGCCTTCGAGAGCGAGCTGTACCGCCTGCCCCTGATCCTGACGGCGGAGAATTATGCGATGGGCGCGACGGTCATCGTCGTGTCGGCGCTGCTTTCGGGCGGGCTGGTCTGGCGGCAGCTCGGCAGGCTGGATCTGATCGGCGTCCTCAAGACGCGGGAGTAGGAAGGAAGAAAGGCATCATGCAAGCACGCGCACGGATCGGCATGGTTCTGGTGGCGGTCGCCCTCGCGGGCGGCATCGCGTTCGGCTTCCTGCCGCGCGCCGTCGAGGTGGAGATGGCGGCGGCGGAACGCGGGCCACTGGTGGTCACCATCGAGGAGGAGGGCAAGACGCGCGTGCGCGATCGCTACGTGATCAGCGCGCCCGTGAACGGCCAGGCGCGCCGCATCCCCCTGCGCGTGGGCGACGCGGTGCAGGCCGGCCAGGCCGTGGCGGCGATCGAGCCCCTGCGGTCGAGCGCGCTCGATCCGCGCTCCCATGCGCAGGCCGCTGCGGCGGTGCGTGCGGCGGAAGCCGCGCTGGCCGCCGCCCGCGCCAACGCCCGCGCGGCGGCGGCGCAGGCCGAGCTGGCCCGGCAGGAACTGGGCCGCATCGAGTCGCTGCGCGCCGCGCGCTTCGTTTCCGAGCAGGCCGTGGACAAGGCGCGCACCGATGCCGACCGCAGCGTGGCGGCGCGCAGCGCCGCGGAACATGCCGCCACCGCCGCCCAGTTCGAGCTCGAACGCGCGCGCGCCGCCCTGGCGAGTGCCGCGCGCAGCCCGGGCGCGGCCGAGGTGGTGGAGGTCCGCACGCCGGTCGGCGCCGCGGTCCTCAAGGTGCTGCATGAAAGCGAGGGCCCGGTGCTGGCGGGCGCCGCGCTCCTCGAAGTGGGCAATCCGGAATCCCTCGAGGTGGAGGTCGAGGTCCTCTCCAGCCAGGCGGTGAAGATCCGGCCCGGCGCGAAGGTCATCTTCGACCGCTGGGGCGGGGATGCCCCCTTGGAGGGCAGGGTGCGCGTGATCGAGCCGACCGGCTATACCAAGGTGTCCGCGCTCGGGGTCGAGGAGCAGCGCGTGCGCGTCATCGCCGACCTGGCCTCGCCGCGCGCGGAGTGGGCGCGGATCGGCGACGGCTACCGCGTCGAGGCGCGTTTCGTCGTCTGGGAAGGGAGCGATGTGCTGCAGATTCCCGCCAGCGCGCTGTTCCGCCACGATCATGGCTGGGCGGTGTTCAGCGCGGAAGGCGGGCGCGCCCGGCTGCGCCCGGTCGTGATCGGACAACGCACCGGCCTGCGGGTTGAAGTGCAATCCGGGCTGCAGGCGGGAGAGCGCGTCATCGTCCACCCGGACGACAAGGTCGCCGACGGCAAGCGCGTGAAAGCGCGCTGACGGACAGGCCCGCCAGGACCATGACGCTACGGCCGGACCACCCCGACTGGCGCGACGTGCAGGGCCTCTCGCGGACGGAGGCGACGGCCCGGCTGCGCAGCGAAGGCTACAACGAGCTGCCCGGCAGCCGCCATCGTTCGACGCTGAGCATCGCGCTCGGCGTCGTCCGCGAGCCGATGTTCCTCCTGCTGGTCACCGCGGCGGCCATCTACTTCCTGCTCGGCGACATCGGCGAAGCCTCGATCCTGCTTTGCTCGGTACTGGTGATGATCGCGATCACGGTCCATCAGGAGCAGCGCACGGAACGCGTTCTGGAGGCGCTGCGCGACCTGACCAGTCCGCGCGCCCTGGTCGTCCGTGCCGGAGAGCAGCAACGCATCCCCGGGCGCGAGGTGGTCCGCGGCGACATGCTCGTCCTTTCGGAGGGCGACCGCGTGCCCGCGGATGCCACCGTACTGGCCCAGCGCAACCTGCAGATCGACGAATCGCTGCTGACCGGCGAGTCCGTGCCGGTGGGCAAGACAACGTGGAACGGCCGGGATGCCGTCGCGCGTCCGGGCGGCGAGGGGCTGCCCTGGGTCTATTCCGGAACGCTGGTCGTGCAGGGTACGGCAATCGCCGAGGCGTTCGCCACCGGGCCGCGCAGCGAGATCGGCCGCATCGGCAAGGCGCTGCAGACGCTTGCGCCTGAAGCAACTCCGCTCCAGAGGCAGACCCGCCGGCTGGTGCGCGTGTTCGCCACCATTGCCATCTCCCTGTGCGTCGTCCTGTTCGCGGTGTACGGACTCACGCGCGGCGACTGGATCGCGGGCGCGCTGGCGGGCATCACGATGGCAATGTCAGTGCTGCCGGAAGAAATTCCCGTGGTGCTGACGGTATTCATGGCGCTCGGCGCGTGGCGCATCTCCCGCCGTCGCGTGCTGACGCGCCGGGTTCCAGCCATCGAGATCCTCGGCGCCGCTACCGTGCTCTGCGTCGACAAGACCGGGACGCTGACGCAGAACCGGATGGCGGTGAATGCGCTGGTCGCCGGCAGCCAGGAGTTCCGCATTCCCGCGGACGGCGATGGGCCGCCGCTGCCGGAGGCTTTCCACGAACTGCTCGAGTTCGGCATCCTCGCGAGCGAGGTCGACCCCTTCGACCCGATGGAAAAGGCGATGCGCGCTCTCGGACAGCGCTATCTGACCGCTACCGAACATCTCCACATGGACTGGGCGCTCGCGCACGATTACCCGCTCACCCGCGACATGCGCGCGGTTTCGCATGTCTGGCAATCGACGCGCGGCGACGAATACGTCGTGGCGGCCAAGGGTGCCCCCGAGGCCATTGCGGACCTCTGCCATCTGGATGCGAAGAGCACGGCGGACGTCGCCCGGCAGGTCGAGGAACTGTCGGCGCAGGGCCTGCGCGTGCTCGGCGTCGCCGCCGCGCGCTTCAGGGGGGCGGAGTGGCCCGCTGTTCAGCACGACTTCGATTTCCGCCTGCTCGGATTGGTGGCGCTCGCCGATCCCTTGCGTCCCGAGGTGCCCGCCGCCATCGCCGAGTGCCGTGCGGCCGGCATCCGCGTGGTGATGATCACCGGCGATTACCCCGGAACCGCGCTGGCGATCGCGCGGGAAGCCGGGTTGGAGCCTTGCTCGGTGATGGTCGGCGCCGAACTCGAGACTATGAGCGCAGTGGAATTGCGCGCACGCATCGCACAGGTCAACGTCTTCGCCCGCGTCGTGCCAGACCAGAAGCTGAAAATCGTCAATGCGCTGAAGGCCAACGGCGAGGTCGTCGCCATGACCGGCGACGGAGTCAACGATGCGCCCGCGCTCAAGGCGGCGCACATCGGCGTGGCCATGGGCGGGCGTGGCACCGATGTCGCCCGTGAAGCATCCTCTCTCGTGCTGCTCGACGACGATTTCGCCTCGATCGTCCACGCCGTCCGTCTGGGACGCCGCATCTACGACAACCTGCGCAAGGCGCTGGCCTACATCCTCGCGATCCATGTGCCGATCGCCGGCATGGCGCTGCTGCCGGTGTTCTTCGGCTGGCCGCTGATGTTCTTTCCGATGCATGTCGCCTTTCTGCAATTCATCATCGATCCGGCCTGCTCGATCGTCTTCGAAGCCGAGCGAGCGGAACCCGACGCGATGCGCAGGCCGCCGCGCCGGCCCGACGAGCCGCTCTACACGGGCTGGAACGTCATGCTGAGCCTGCTGCAGGGAGGCGGCGTCCTCGTCCTCTGCATCGCCATGTTCTACAGCGCGCTCGACCGCGGCCTGGCCGAAGGCGCGGCACGGGCGCTGGCATTCACCACCCTGGTCGTCGCCAACATCGCCCTGATCTTCGCCAACCGCAGCTGGGAACGCACGATCCTCGCCTCGCTGGACAGCCCGAATCGTTCCTTGTGGTGGATCAGCGGCGGCGCGGCGCTGTGCCTCGCGCTGGTGCTCGGCATGCCCGCCTTGCGCGACCTGTTCCGCTTCGCGCCGGTGGGCGGCATGGATCTGCTGCTCGCCATCGGCGCCGGACTCGCCGGCATCGTCTGGTTCGAGCTGTTCAAGCTCCTGCGCAAGCCGCGGCTGGCCTAGCTCAGCCGCCGGCGACGGGCGGCCAGATGGCGAGCGTCTCGCCGTCCCGCAGCGCGCGCGCGGCGCGCGACTCGGGAGGCACGAAGTTGCCGTCGATCAGGACCAGCTTGCAGGACTTCTGCGGCAGGGCGAAGCGCTCGATCACGTCCTGAACGGTTGTACCCTCGTCCAGCTCAAGGGTCAGGGCATTGGTCATCTTCGCCTCGACCGGCAGGTAATCCTGCAGCGAGGCGAAGAGCTTGAAGACAATCTTCATGCAGCTTTCTGCGCGGTGGCGAGGTAGGCGGCCATGAATTGCGTCGGGTCCGCCTTGAGCCTTGCCTTCCAGGCCCCGAGCGGGGTGCGCGTCTGGATCAGGCCGCGCAGCACGCCGACGTGGTCGGTCCAGCCGATGCTCGTCGCGCCGATCAGCACATCGTCCTGGAACTGCAGCGAGAGGTAGCGGAAGTTCTCGGCATCCACGAGTTCGACACCGTCACCGATGCCTTGCCAGTGGCCGAAGGAGGTCGAGATCAGGCCGAGGGTGTCGAGCACGTTGATCGCGAGGCTGCCCTGCAGTTCGGCATCGCCGCCTGCCATGTTGATGGCTGCGATGCGTCCCTGGTCGGCGGCGTTCGGCTGGATGGCGTTGAGCTCGGGCTGGCCGGAGTGGAAGCCGCGGGCCTCGGTGACATCGCCGGCGGCGTAGATGTCGGGCACCGTCGTGCGCAGCCGGCTGTCGACGCGGATGCCCCGGCCGACTTCGACGCCGCTGCCGGAGAGGAACTCGACATTCGGCCGGACGCCGGCGGCGCAGATCACCAGATCGCATTCCAGTGCCGTCCCGCCGGGACTGACTTTTACTTTCAACGCGTCGCCATGTTGTTCGATGGCGGTGATGGCCGTATTGACGTGCACCGTGACGCCCTTGCGCTCGGCCCACTGCCGGATCAGCGCGCCGGCCTGGGGCGTCATCATGCGCGGCACCATGCGGTCGCCCATCTCGACGACCGTCAGCTGCACGCCGCGCGCGGCCAGCGCCTCCATGATGATGCAGCCGATGAAGCCGGCGCCGAGCTGCAGCACGCGGCTGCCCGGCTTGGCCTTGGCGGCGATGGCGCGCGCGTCGTCGAGCGTCCAGCAGGTATGCACTTTGGGCAGGTCCATGCCCGGTATGTTCGGCCGGATCGGCTGCGAGCCGGTGGCGATCAGCAGCGTGTCGTAGTGGATGCGCTCGCCCGAGGCGAACTGCAGCTGCTTCACCGCCGAGTCGATGCAGCAGACGCGGCCTTCGATCAGATGGATTTTCTGCTGCGCGAAATGATCGTGCTTCTTGCGCAAGTGGGTGCCGTGCGCGTCGATGTCGCCGTGCAGGAAGTAGGGGATCGCCATGCGCGAGTAGGGCGGTTCGGTCTCGTCGCCGATCAGGGCGATCTCGGCCTCCGGCTGCAGGCGGCGCAATGTCTCCGCGGCAACGACCCCCGCGGGGCCGTTGCCAATGACGAGATGCTTCATCTCAGAGACCCAGGCGCTTCAGCGTCTCGCCGGTCGGCTTGCCGTTGGCATCCCAGCCGCGCTCCGCGTAGTACTCGGGGCGCATCTTGTCGATGCCATTCACCAGCCCCTTGGCCGGGCCGGTCTTGGCCGGTTCGGTCTTGAGGCGCGGCGGCAGGTCGTCGTCCTTGGCGGTGAAGCCGGCCGCGAGGTTGAACTGGCGCTCGAGGTTCCAGATGCGCTCGCCGACCTCGTTCAGTTTCTCCATCGTCCAGTCGCCTTCGCAAGCCGCGTCGATCTGCGGCTGGATGTCGGCCAGCGACCAGGCGAACGAGGTGAAGATGCACAGGCCGGAAGAGTCGAACACGGCGGTCGCATCCTGGAAGGCCTTGACCAGACCGGCCTTGCCCTCGGTGACGAGCGGATCGGTCTTGACCGGGATGCCGAGCACTTCCGAGGCGACGGTGTAGCCGCGCAGGTGGCAGGCGCCGCGGTTCGAGGTGGCGTAGGCCAGCCCCATGCCCTGGATGCCGCGCGAATCGTAGGCGGGGAACTCCTGCTTCTTGACCCCCATCGACAGTTCGGGCTTGCCATGCTTTTCGCACAGGCGCGCGGAACCGATGCCCAGTTCCTTGCCGAAGCCTTCGCCGACGGCCGTCATGCGCGCCAGTTCGCACAGCGCCTTGGCCGAGCCGAAGGGCGCTTCCATGCCGATATCCGAGGCCTTGAGGATGCCGAGGTCGTAGAGCTCCATCGCCGCGCCGACGGTGGCGCCGAAGGAGATCGGGTCGAAGCCGTCCTCGTTGCAGATCAGGTTGGCGTACTGCAGGGCTTCGAGGTCGCCGACGCCGTTGGCGGCGCCGAGCGCCCAGGCCGCCTCGTATTCGAGGCCGCCGCTGGCGCCCCAGTACTCGGGCTTGTTGACGACGCTGAAGTGCGTCTCGTCGATGCGCGAGATGCGGCCGCAGGCGATGGTGCAGCCGAAGCAGGCGGCGTTGGTGACGAGGTGCGTCTTGCCGTCGGTCGGGCGCTTCTCGTGCATCGCCTCGGCCGAGATCTTGCGTGCGTCCTCGAACTGCACGTCACGGTGGTTGCGCGTCGGCAGGGCGCCCATCTCGTTGATGACGTTCATCAGCACCTGCGTGCCATAGGTCGGCAGGCCCTGGCCGGTGACCGCATTTTCGGCGAGCACCTTCTTGCCGGCGGCGGTGGCGGCCATGAAGGCCTTGGGATCCTTGATCTGGCCGGCGCCAGTGGTGCCGCGCACGGCGACGGCCTTGAGGTTCTTCGACCCCATCACGGTGCCGACGCCGGAACGGCCGGCGGCACGGTGCAGGTCATTGACGATGCAGGCGTAGAGCACGCCATTCTCGCCGGCGCGACCGATGCTGCAGACGCGTACCTGCGGATCCTGGTGCGTCTTCTTGATGGTCTCCTCGGTGACCCACGTCGTCTTGCCCCAGAGATGCGCCGCGCACTTCAGCTCGGCCTTGTCGTTCTCGATCGAGAGGTAGACGGGCTTCGGGCTCTTGCCTTCGAAGATGATCATGTCCCAGCCGGCGAACTTCAATTCGGCGCCGAAATAGCCGCCCGAGTTAGAACAGGCGATCGCGCCGGTGAGCGCACCTTTCGTCACCACCGAGTAGCGGCCGCCGGTGGAGGCGGGCGTGCCGGTGAGCGGGCCGGTGGTCATGATCAGCTTGTTGGCGGGCGAAAGCGGATCGACCTTGGGGTCGACCTCGCTGACGAAATACTTGGTGGCCAGTCCGCGCTGGCCAAGATACTGCTGCGCCCATTCCATGTTGAGCGGTTCGGACTTGCAGGTGCCGTTGGTAAGGTCAACGCGCAATACTTTACGGGTCCATGCCATGTCGGTTCTCCTTGGCTCAGGCGCTGGCGCGCGGTGAAGTATCGGTCTTGCCGGCCCAGGCGCGCATCTTGTCGAGTCCGGTCCAGTCGGCATCGACGTAGGTGATGGCGCCGGTCGGGCAGGCGGTCGCGCAGGCGGGGTCGCCGCCGCAGAGGTCGCATTTCTGCACCTTGCCGGTCTCGGCGACGTAATTCACCGTGCCGAACGGGCAGGCGATGGTGCACACCTTGCAGCCGACGCAGGTCGCCTCATGCACCACCTTGGCGCCGGTGGCGGCGTCGATGCGGATCGCATCGACCGGGCAGGCGTTCAGGCACCAGGCTTCGGCGCACTGCGTGCAGGTGTAGGGCACCTTGCGGCCTTCGTGCTCGAAGTTGAACACCTTGATGCGGGACTTGGCGATATTGAAGACACCGTAATTCTCGTAGGAACATGCCATTTCGCACTGCAGGCAGCCCGTGCATTTGTTGGCGTCGATGTGCAGCGATTTCTGCATGGCCATCTCTCCATCCGGTTGTTGTTGTCGGTATTTATCGATCCCGGGCCGGGATCGAATATGCAAACGCTAGCATATGGCGTTGACAACTTCAATGCATCTCGCGCGCTTTGCTGCCGAGCAGGATCGCATGCCGGAAACGCGCCGGCGCATGGGCGGAAATGGCCGAGCCGGCGACGATCACCCAGAACAGAACATGCTGCGCCGCCGCATCGAAAACCATCCAGCCGACGAGGACAAGCTTGAGCAGGACGGCGATGCCGGCGGCTTCGCGCAGGTGCTGCGGCTTGCGCCAGACATCGAGCGCGAGCATCGCGAAACCGCTGGCCGCGACCGCGATCGCAACCTGGGTGCTGACCAGCGGCGCACCGAGCAGGGCCGCGCCGAGGAGGATCACGGCGGCGAGATGCAGTCCGCGCAGGATCACGTTGATCCATCGCAGCGCGGTATCGAGGGCCGTCAT
>JAJZSW010000129.1 GCA_021849505.1 Pseudomonadota bacterium | reverse complement strand
CGATCTCAAGGCGCGCAACATTTCCTCCACCTCGAATCCCAGTACCAGCACCCAGGCCAGCATGGCGATGCCGACGGCGGCGGCGGCGATGTCCTTGATGATGCGGATCTTTTCGTTGTGGCGGGTTTCCACGAAATCGCACAGGGCCTCGATGGCGCTGTTCATGATTTCCGCCACCAGCACCAGGGCAGTGACCACGAGGATCAGCACCACATCGACCCAGTCGCGGGCAATCAGGGCTGCCGCCATGACCCCCAGCGAAACCAGCAGCTTCCAGGCAACGCTGAAGTCGTAAACGACCGCATAGCGCAAGCCGGAAAATATGGTGCGCAGCTTGCGCCACGGGTGATAGCCCGGCTCGCCGGTACCGAGGAATTTGTTTCTCATGCTTGCGCCCGGTGGACTTTCAGGCTGTCATTTTCGGACAACCGGCGAAACATCAAGGCGTGCAGGCCGGTCACCCAGAACGCCGCGGCCAGGGTCCCGGCAATCACGTCGCTGGGGAAATGCACCTGCAGGTGGATGCGCGACAGGCCGACCAGCAGCACGACCATCCCCAGAAGGACGGCCCAGAGCGCGCGCCGGCGCGCGCAGACA
This sequence comes from Pseudomonadota bacterium, assembly GCA_021849505.1. Classification (GTDB taxonomy): domain Bacteria; phylum Pseudomonadota; class Gammaproteobacteria; order Burkholderiales; family Rhodocyclaceae; genus Sulfuricystis. The sequence goes on along the minus strand of JAJZSW010000129.1, from coordinate 3,702 downwards.
AGGGCCAGCGCAATGGCTGCCGCAGTGATCTGCATGGCGTGGGCGCTGGGATAGGACCAGTCGGCGGGCAGCGCCGTCAGGACCGGGAAAAGATCGGGGCGCGGACGCGACAATGCCAGCTTGGCCAGATGGCCCAGTGCGGCAGCGCCAAGCAATGCCAGCACGAGGAAACCCGCCGCGCGCCGCTGCCCGCGGCGTGCCACGAGCAGCGCCGCCACTCCTGTCAGCGGCAGCAACACCGCCAGCGAGCCGAGCCAGGTGATGCCCGCCATCCAGCCATCGAGCAGTTCGCCGCGCAGCGCATGAGCGAGACCGAGGCCCGCCCGATCGAATGCGGTCGCGGCACATTCGCCGAGCGGGCAGGCGAACCAAGCGCCACCCGCCAGGATGGCCAGGCTCAATGCCCAGAACAGGATGACCCGTGGCATGATTGCCGCAATCGCAAAAGTCGGCGCTGGCTGGACGGCGGGCGCTATCCCGCCGGGCGCGCGCGCTTTTCCTTGCGCAGCGAGAGCCAGATCGAGATGCCGATGAAGGTGGCGACCACGGCGAGCGAGAAGCCGACCGGGATCTTGTAGATATCGATCAGCACCATCTTCACGCCGATGAACACCAGCACTGCCGCCAGGCCGTACTTGAGCAGCGAGAAGCGGTCGGCCATGTCGGCGAGCAGGAAGTACATCGCGCGCAGGCCCAGGATGGCGAACACGTTCGAGGTCAGCACGATGAAGGGGTCGCTGGTGATGGCGAAGATGGCCGGGATGGAATCCACCGCAAAGATCAGGTCGGAGATCTCCACCAGGATCAGCGCGAGAAACAGCGGCGTCGCGTAGCGCACGCCGTCGCGCCAGACGAAGAACTTCTCCCCGTGCAATTCGTTGGTGATCTTCATGTGGCCGCGCAGCCACTTGAGGAGGGGGTTGTTCTCGAGGTCGGGCTTTTCATTGGCGAACCACCACATCTTGATGCCGGTGACCAGCAGGAAAACGCCGAAGACGTAGAGGATCCAGTGGAACTGGGAGATCAGCCAGGCGCCGGCGAAGATCATGATCGTGCGCATGACGATGGCGCCGAGCACGCCGAGGATCAGCACGCGCTTTTGCAATTCCAGCGGGATGCCGAAGAAGGAGAACAGCATCAGCCAGACGAAGACGTTATCGACCGCCAGCGATTTCTCGATCAGGTAGCCGGTAATGTATTCGAGGGTTTTTTCGTTGGCGACCTCGCGGCCGGCGCTGCCATCCAGATGCCACCAGAGGCCGGCCGCGAACAGGAAGGACACCGTGACCCAGACGACCGACCAGGAGGCGGCCTCGCGGAAAGTCACGCGGTGCTGCTTGCCGCCACCGACCACGAACAGGTCGATGGCGAGCATGACCAGGACGATGGCGCTGAACGCCACCCACAATCCCGGATTGCCGATGCTTTCCACGATGACTCCTCTCCCGATGCGCCGCCCTGTCAGCCGTAATGGAGCTCGGGCATTGTCGTGCGCGGCATTTTGCCCGCATCAGGCTTCCAGTGGTCGATGGCGCTCCAGAACAGGCCCTCCTCCGCATCGCTCAGGCGGCCGTCGCTGCTGATCACCGAAAAGATCAGTTGCAGCAGCTGCTCGCGTGCCTCGCGGTCGGCGACCTCGCCGAACAGTCCGCCGAGGGTTTTCGGCGTCAGCCGGTAGCCACCCGACCCAACAGGCAACTGGCCGGCGACATCGCTGCAGAAATCGTAGAGTACCTGAACGAAATCCTCGCGGGAAATGCCCAGGGCGGCAAAGGCGCCCCGCCGGTCGAGGGCCGCCATTTCGCGTTTATCCAGACCGCCGTCGGCCAACAAGGCCAGCACGACCAGCCGCGCCTTGGCGCGCGGGCTGTTGGTCGGATATGCCCGCAACGGATGATGGGTGCCGACAAACGGCCGAAATGTTTCACGGGCTTGCATGCTCATCATGACGCTCTCCTCGGGTTTGGCGCCGCGGGAATCCGCAGCGCATGGACGCAATGTAGGCGTTCATACATTTCTAATAAATAGAGTTATTGCGATAATACGTTTCCATTTTCTGGAAGATACGCATGCGACCGGACGATCTCAACTATCGACATCTGCTGTATTTCTGGGCCGTCGCCAAGGAAGGCAGCATCACCCGTGCCGCGGAACGGCTCGGGCTGTCGGTACAAACCATCAGCACGCAGCTCGGCCAGCTCGAACGCCAGCTCGGCCAGGCCCTGTTCGCACCGCAGGGCCGTTCGCTGAAGCTCACCGAGGCCGGCCGCACCGCGCTGGCCCATGCCGAGCAGATCTTCCAGATCGGGGAAAGGCTGCGCCAGGCATTGTCGGAAGGCACGCACACCCGACCAAGGTTCGCCGTCGGCGTGACCGATGCCGTGCCCAAGCTGTTCGCCTTCCGCCTGCTGGAAAGCGTGTTGCGTCCGCCGCTGGCGGTTCGCCTCGAGTGCATCGAAGGCGAGTTCGAGCACCTGCTGGGGGAGCTGGCGCTGAACCGCCTCGACCTGGTCGTCGCCGACCGGTCGGCGCCGCAACGCGCCAACCTGAAGTTGCACTCGCACCTGCTCTGCAACGTCGGCATCTCGCTGTTTGGCAGCACCGAGCTGCACAAGCGCTGCGCCGGGAACTTCCCGCACAGCCTCGCAGCCGCGCCCTTGCTGCTGCCCGCGCGCAGCAACCCCCTGCGCGGCGCGATCGATGCCTGGCTCGAGACCCATGAATTGCGTCCGGACATCGTCGGCGAATTCACCGACAGCGCGTTGCTCAAGACCTTCGGCCGCGCGGGGCTGGGGCTGTTCCCGGCACCGGCCAGCATGCGGGAGGACATTGCGGCGCAGTTCGGGGCGGTTCCGGTCGGCCCCCTTCAGGGCGTCAGTGAAAGCTGGTACGCCATTGCAACCCAGCGGCGCGTCCAGCATCCCGCCATCGCGATTGTCCAGGCCGCCGGAGGCAAGCAGCTGGCGGGGGACTAGGCCGGCTTGCTGCCCAGGTAGCGCGGTTCGTCGTAGAGCGAATCGAAGACCACCTGCTTCACCTCCGGGTGGTCGGGCACGAGGTAGAGCACCGGCATCAGCATCTCCTCGAAGATGCCGCGCAGGCTGCGCGCGCCGGCCTTGTATTCCATCGCGAGGTCGGCGATCTGCTCGAACACCGGCGGCGCGATCTTCAGCTCGACGCCGTCGCGCCGCATGATTTCGTGAAATTGCCTGTACAGCGCATTCTTCGGCTCGGTCATGATGCGCACCATCATCTCGCGCGTCAGCGGCTTGACGCGCGCGACGATCGGCAGGCGGCCGGCAAACTCGGGGATCAGGCCGAACCTGAACAGGTCGGTCGGCTTGATGCGCGCGTTGAGGCGGTCGAGGACCTTCTGGTTGTCGTCCTCGCCAGTGGCGATGAAGCCGAAGGTGTGCGTCTGCGCGAGGATCTCGTCGATGCCGACGAAGGCGCCGCCGCAGATGAACAGGGTCTCGGTGGTATCGAAGTGGCTGCCGCCCTTGAGTTTGACCGGCGCACCTTCCATGATCTTCAGCAGCGCGTGCTGCACGCGCTCGCCCGCGGGCGTCCGCGCGCCGCCGCCGGCCTCGGGCGGCGCCTTGAGCTTGTCGATCTCGTCGATGAAGATGATGCCGCGCTGGGCGTTGGCGAGGTCGCCGCCGGCCTTCTCGATCAGGCGCAGCAGGATCGCCTCGATCTCCT
>JAJZSW010000128.1 GCA_021849505.1 Pseudomonadota bacterium | reverse complement strand
CAGTTTCAGTCTGGTGCCCATAGCGTCCCGGTACCACCCCTTCCCATCCCGAACAGGACCGTGAAACAGGACCGCGCCAATGATAGTGAGCTTCCGCTCGCGAAAGTAGGTCAGCACCAGACTCCCATCCGATGAAAAAGCCCGACCAAAACCTGGTCGGGCTTTTTTGTTTGTGCAGAGAAGCTTCCAGTAGAATCGCAGTCCATGAAAACGACCTTTCTTGACTTCGAGCAACCCATCGCGGAGCTCGAAGCGAAAATCGAGCAATTGCGTTTCGTGCAGGATGATTCGGCAGTCGATATCTCTGACGAAATCGGCCGCCTCGAAGGCAAGAGCGCGGCGCTGGTGAAGGAGATCTACGCCAAGCTGACACCCTGGCAGATTGCGCAGGTGGCGCGGCATCCCCAGCGTCCCTATTCGCTTGATTACATCGATCTGATCTTCACGGATTTCGTCGAGCTGCATGGCGATCGCGCCTTCGCTGACGACCATGCCATCGTCGGCGGCATGGCGCGTTTCAACGGCCAGTCCTGCATGGTCATCGGCCATCAGAAGGGACGCGACACCAAGGAAAAGATCCAGCGCAATTTCGGCATGCCGCGCCCGGAAGGCTATCGCAAGGCCCTGCGCCTGATGCGCCTGGCGGAAAAGTTCGGCATGCCCGTGTTTACCTTTGTCGATACGCCGGGTGCCTATCCGGGCATCGGCGCCGAGGAGCGCGGCCAGTCGGAAGCCATCGGTCGCAACCTGTTCGAAATGGCCGAACTCAAGGTGCCGCTGATCTGCACGATCATCGGCGAGGGCGGCTCGGGCGGCGCACTGGCCATTGCCGCCGGCGACGCCATGCTGATGATGCAGTACTCGACCTACTCCGTCATTTCGCCGGAAGGTTGCGCCTCGATCCTCTGGAAGAGCGCCGAGCGGGCGCCTGATGCGGCGGAGACGCTGGGCATCACCGCTTCCCGGCTGAAGACGCTGGGGCTGGTCGATCGCGTGGTCAGCGAGCCGCTCGGCGGCGCTCATCGCGATCCGCGTGCTACGGCGCAGTCCCTGAAGAAGGCCTTGCAGGATGCCTTGCGCCAGTTGCAGGGATTATCCGTCGAGGAACTTGTCGAGCGCCGCTACGAGCGCTTGATGAGTTATGGCAAGTTCAAAGAAATCACCGAGCATTGAGCAGCCTTCCCATGGACTGATCACAGTCCTGCCCGCCTGCCTGCGGCGTCATGTGCGGTCGGGACAGCGGCTGGTGGTCGGGCTGTCGGGCGGGATCGATTCCGTCGTCCTGCTGCATGCGCTTGCCGCGCTGGGCCATGACAATGTATCGGCACTGCATGTCCATCACGGCATCAGCCCGAACGCCGATCACTGGGCAGCCTTCTGTTCCGACTTTGCACAACGCCTGGCATTGCCGTTCATCAGCATCAAGGTGGACGTCGAGCGCGCGTCACGCGACGGCCTCGAAGCCGCCGCGCGCCGGGCGCGTCATGCGGCATTCGCCGCCGCGCAAGCGGACTGGGTCGTGCTGGCCCACCACCGTGACGATCAGGCCGAAACGCTCCTGTTCAACTTGTTGCGCGGCACGGGCATCGCCGGCGCCGCAGCGATGCGCGAACGCAGCGGGAAGCTGTTGCGCCCCTTGCTGAACGTAGGGCGCGACGAAATCGCGCGTTATGCGGCCGACCATCGGCTCGACTGGATCGATGACGAAAGCAACAGCGATCTGCGCCATGCGCGGAATTTCCTGCGCCATCGCATCCTTGCGCCCATGACGCAACGTTTCCCCGCTTCCGCAAAAAACCTTGCCGGCGCGGCGGCGCGCTTTGCCGAAGCGCAGGATCTGCTCGCCGACCTTGCGCGCCTGGATTTGGGCGAGACAACCGGTTTTCCCGTCACGGTGGCTGCCTTGCAGGCGCTCGCGGAACCGCGTGCGCGCAATGTCCTGCGCTATCTGCTGGCCGGGCAGGCGGTGCGGATTCCGAGCGAAGCGCGCCTGCGCGAGGCGCTCCGGCAGATGCTGACGGCCGGCAGCGACCGCCATCCCGCCCTGCAGCTGGGCGAGCATCGCCTGGTACGGCGGCGCGGACTGATTTACCTGGATCCGCCCGGACCAAGCAGCGCAAGCCGCTGAGCGAGTTCGACGGCGGAGCGTACGCCCATCTTGTCGAAGATGCGGGCACGGTGGACCTCCACGGTACGCATCGCGATCTGCAATTCGTCGGCGATCACCTTGTTGAGCTTGCCGGCGAGGATGCTGGCCATCACCTCGCGCTCGCGTTCGGTCAGGGACGCCAGCCGTTCCCCGACTTCCGCCCGCATGCCGTCCTGCCAGCGCCGACTTTCCTCATGCCGCAGGGCTTCGATCACGCGGTCCGCCAGTTCGTTGTCGTTGAAGGGCTTTTCGATGAAATCGAAGGCGCCGCGCTTGAGGGCCTTCACCGCGAGGGGCACATCGCCGTGGCCGGTGAGAAAGATCACCGGCATCGTGCAGCCGCGTTCCAGCAGGTGGTCGAACAGTTCGGTGCCGGTCATGCCGACCATGCGGATGTCGAGCAGCAGGCATCCGCTCATGTCCTCGCGGTAGTCGGCGAGGAAGGCTTCGGCCGACGGCCAGGCGCGGCTCTGCACCCCGCGCGAGCGCAGCAGCCAAGCCAGCGCGTCGCGGATCGCGGCGTCGTCGTCGACCAGGTGGGCCAGCCCAGTGCTCATGATGCGCTCATGCTGCGGAAAGCGGCAGGGAAATGTGGAATACGGTACCACCTTCCGGCGCAGGTTCGAACCAGAGGCGGCCGTGATGGGCTTCGACGACGGAGCGGCAGATGTTCAAGCCGACACCGAGACCTTCGAGCTTGGTTGTGAAGAAGGGCTCGAACAGTTGTGCCGCAGCCTCCGCCGAGATGCCGCTGCCCCGGTCGGCGATCGAAATCAGCACCTGGCCATCCCTGACCTTCGCGCCGACCGTCAGGATGCGGTGGCCTTCCCCGGTCTGGGCCATCGCTTCCATGCCGTTGCGCATCAGGTTGAGGATGGCCTGGCCGAGCAGGATGCCGTCGGCCTGAATGATGGGCAAGTCGGGCGCCAGTTCGCGGACGATGCGCACCCGTTGCCTGCGCGCGTCGGCCTCGATCAGCGTGAGCAGGTCGGACAGCAGGGCATCGAGCTCGCAGGGCTCGGTCTTCGGCTCGTGGCGGCGCACGAATTCGTAGATGCGGCGGATGATGCGGCCGGCGCGCTGCGCCTGATGCTGGCATTTGGCGAGCGCCTCGTCGATTTCCGCCTGCGCCGCGCCCGCGGCGATCAGATTGCGGCTGCCCGCGATATAGCCGGAGATCGCCGACAGCGGCTGGTTCAATTCGTGCGCGAGGCTCGACGCCATTTCGCCCATCGTGATCAGGCGGGCGCTGGCCTGCAGGCGCGCCTCCTGCTGGCGCGCCAGTTCCTCGGTCCGCTTGCGCTCGGTGATGTCGACGACCGACCCCATCCAGCCCGTGTGCCTGCCCTGATGGTCGATCAGCGGCGCCTCGATGATCAGGGCGTCGAAGATGGCGCCATCGCGGCGCTTGAGCTTGATTTCGAAGCCTTCGGTCGGCGCCTGACCGGCGAGCACCTTGTCATGCATCGCGCGCGTTTCGTCGATATATTCCTCGGCCCAGTAGGGCATCGGCGGCAGGCGACCGATCAGCTCTGCGGCCGACCAGCCGACCATGCGGCAAAAGGCGGGATTGACGTAGGTGATCTTGCCGTCGAGATTGCGCGCGCGCAGGCCGGTCTGGACCGAGTCCTCCATCGCCTTGCGGAACGCGACCTCGTTCTGAAGGGCCGATTCTGCGACCAGCCGGCGCTGCACATGGCGGCGCAGGGTCCACAGGCTGAACAGCACGAGGGTCGCCAGCAGCGCGAGGCCGGCCGTGATCAGCCGGCCGGCCAGCGAGGTGGGCACCTGATAGGGCGAAGCATGCAGCATCAGGCCGTGACCCGGCGGCTCGAAAGGCATCTGGTAATCGTTGCCGGCCTCGACCGTGCCGATGCTGCTGCGCTGACCGAGACCCAGGCCGGACTGGTCGACGATCGAAATGCGATAGCGCTCGCCGAGCCACCAGGGCACCGCATCCGCGAGCAGGCGCCGGATCGAGTACACGCCCACGGCGATGCCGGCGAGTTCGCCGCCGCGGAAAACCGGCACATGAGCCTCGAACTGCCAGTCTCCCTGCGCGGCCGGGTATGGCGGGCCATAAACAACATGCCCGAGGTTCCGCGCGAACTCCCGGGCAGACCCCGACGCAGCACCGGTATCGACGGGCGCGCCGGCT
>JAJZSW010000042.1 GCA_021849505.1 Pseudomonadota bacterium | reverse complement strand
CGCGCGGGCGTTGATGATCTCGAGCGCCTGTCCCATCTTGCGCGCGGCAGCGGAAGGAATGCTGCCGAAGTTCGAGTGGGACAGCAGGGCGACCTTGGGCACGAGGCCGAAACGGCGCACCTCCTCGGCCGCCATCAGGGCGATATCGGCGATCAGGCCGGCATCGGGATCTTCATTGACGTAGGTGTCGCAGATGAACAGCGTGTGCTGCGGCAGCAGCAGCAGGTTCATCGCGGCGAAACAGTGGGCGCGCGTCTTGAGGCCGATCACGTCGCGGATGTGATGCAGGTGCTGCGCGTGGCGGCCGACCATGCCGCAGATCAGCGCGTCGACATCGCCGCGCTTGAGCAGCATCGTGCCGATCAGCGTGGTGTCGGAACGCAGCGCCTGCTTGGCCATCTCCTGCGTCACGCCCTTGCGGCCCATCAGCTGATGGTAGCCCGTCCACAGGTCGCGGTAGCGCGCATCGGAATCCGGATTGACGACCTCGAAATCGGCGCCCGCCTGGATGCGCAGGCCCGCACGCTCGATGCGCATCCCGATCACGTCCGGGCGGCCGATCAGCACCGGCTGGGCCAGCCCCTCGTCGCGCACCGCCTGCACCGCGCGCAGCACGCGCTCATCCTCGCCATCGCAATAGACCACCCGCTTCGGGCTTTGCTTGGCGGCCGAAAACACCGGCTTCATGACGAAGCCCGAGTGATAGACGAAGTTGTTGAGCTGCTCGCGGTAGGCGGCCAGGTCGGCGAGCGGCCGCATCGCGACGCCCGACTCGGCGGCCGCCAGCGCCACCGCCGGCGCGATCTTGACGATCAGGCGGGGGTCGAAGGGCTTGGGGATCAGGTATTCCGGGCCGAAGGCGAGCGCCTCGCCGCCGTAGGCCAGCGCCACGACGTCGGAGGTCTCGACCTGCGCCAGCTCGGCGATCGCGCGCACGGCGGCCAGCTTCATCTGCTCGGTGATCGTCGTCGCGCCGGCATCGAGCGCGCCGCGGAAGATGAAGGGGAAGCACAGCACGTTGTTGACCTGGTTCGGATAGTCCGAGCGGCCCGTTGCCATGATCGCGTCGTCGCGCACCGCCCTGACCTCCTCGGGCAGGATCTCCGGCGTCGGATTGGCCAGCGCGAGGATCAGCGGCCGCGCCGCCATCTTCGCCACCATGTCCTGTTTAAGCACCCCGCCGGCCGAGAGGCCGAGAAAGACATCGGCGTCCGCGATCACTTCGCCGAGCGTGCGCGCGGACGTCTGCTTCGCGTAGCGCGCCTTGATCGTGTCCATCTCCTGCGGCCGGCCCTGATAGACGACGCCGTGGATGTCGGTGACCCAGATGTTCTCGACGCGCACGCCGAGGTTCACCAGCAGGTCGAGGCAGGCCAGCGCGGCGGCGCCGGCCCCCGAGGTGACGAGCTTGACGTCCTCGATCTGCTTGCCGACCAGCTTCAGGCCGTTGAGGATGGCCGCGCCGACGACAATGGCCGTGCCGTGCTGGTCGTCGTGGAAGACCGGGATGCGCATGCGCTCCCGGAGTTTCGCTTCGATGTAGAAGCACTCGGGCGCCTTGATGTCCTCGAGGTTGATGCCGCCGAAGGTCGGCTCCATGGCGGCGATCATGTCGATCAGCTTTTCCGGATCGGGTTCGGCGAGCTCGAGGTCGAAGACATCGATGCCGGCGAACTTCTTGAACAGGACGCCCTTGCCTTCCATCACCGGCTTGGCGGCCAGCGGGCCGATGTTGCCGAGGCCCAGCACGGCCGTGCCGTTGGTGACGACGCCGACAAGGTTGGCGCGCGCGGTGAGCCGGCTCGCTTCGGCAGGGTCGGCGACAATGGCGTTGCAGGCGGCCGCCACGCCCGGCGAATAGGCCAGCGCGAGGTCGCGCTGGTTGGTCAGGCCCTTGGTCGGCACGACCGAGATCTTGCCCGGCGTGGGGCTCGCGTGATACTCGAGGGCGGCCGCGGCCAGGTCCTTGCCCTCTTCCAGAGGTTCTCCGCTCATGGTCATTTTTTTAGTCGTTGGCAGGCCGCAATCTTACTCCGCCCAAGGGCGGCCGCTGTCGGGCGGGTGTGCGAAAATCGGCCGTCCCTCCATCGGCAGATCATCATGAAACGTGTTGTTTTCAATCAGAAAGGCGGCGTCGGCAAGAGCACGATCGCCTGCAACCTCGCCGCCATCGCCGCCCAGCGCGGCGCCCGCACGCTGGTGGTCGACCTCGACCCGCAGGCCAACTCGACCCGCTACCTGCTCGGCGCCGCCGAACCCGCAGGCACGGTCACCGAGTTCTTCGACCAGATGCTCAACTTCAAGCTGCGCCCGAAGGCAACCGGGGAATTCATCCACGCCACGCCCTTCGCCAACCTGTCGATCATGCCGGCCGACGCCGCCCTCGAGGAACTGCAGGCCAAGCTCGAATCGCGCTACAAGATCTACAAGCTCAAGGAGGCGCTCGACGCGCTCGATTTCGACGAGATCTGGATCGACACCCCGCCGGCGCTGCACTTCTACACGCGGTCGGCGCTGATCGCCGCCGACCGCTGCCTGATCCCCTTCGACTGCGACGAATTTGCCCGTCGTGCCCTTTACACGCTGCTCGACAACGTCGCCGAGATCCGCGCCGACCACAACGCCGCTCTCGAAGTCGAAGGCATCGTCGTCAACCAGTTTCAGGCGCGCGCCAGCCTGCCGCAGCAGATCGTGCAGGAACTCAGGGACGAGCAGCTGCCGGTGCTCGAACCCTTCCTTTCGGCCTCGGTGAAGATCAAGGAATCCCACCAGCAGGCGAAGCCGCTGATCCACCTCGACCCGCGCCACAAGCTGACGGGCGAATTCGAGCGCCTGTTCGACACCCTGCAGGGCAAGCGCAAGGCTGCGAAGCAGAAAAAATAGCGGCAGGTGCCGTCCCGCCAGCGCCGACTTTCCCTAAGCGAGGAAATCGAGCAGCAGGCGGGTGAAGGTCTCCACCTGCTCGACCGGCAGCTGGTGCGAGGCGTTCGGCACGATCTCCAGCCGCGCGCCGGGAATCGCTTCCGCGATGGCCCGGTTGGCGGCCGGCGGGGTGCCGGGATCGTCGGCACCGCAGACCACGAGCGTCGGCGCCTTGATGGCGCGGAGCCTTTCCGTCAGGTCGAGCGTGCAGATCGCCGCGCCCCAGCCGGCGAAGCCCGCCACCGGCGTCGCCGCGACCAGCGCGCCGATGCGCGCCATCACTTCCGGATGCGCGGCCCGCCAGGACGCGGTAAACCACCGTGCCAGCGTCGACTCGACATGCGCCTGCATGCCCTGCGACCGCGCGACCGCAATGCGCTCGTCCCACAGCCCGCGGCCTTCGGGTGGCACGCGGCTCGTCGAGCTGACGATCACGAGTTTGTCGAGTCGTCCAGGATGGGCCAGCGCAAAATGCTGTCCCAGCATGCCGCCCATCGACAGGCCGACGAAATGCGTACGCCCGATCCGCAGCGCGTCGAGCAGGCCGACGAGGTCGCCGACGAGCGTCGGGAAGTCGTAAGACCCCTCCGGCGCGCTGCTCCGGCCGTGGCCGCGCGCGTCGTAGCGCAGCACGGTGAAATGCGGTTCCAGCACGGCAACCAGCTCGTCCCAGAGCGTCAGGTCGGTGGCCAGCGAATGGGCGAGCGTTACACACGGACCGCTGCCGGATATTTCGTAGTGGATGTCGATGCCGTTGGTTTTGATTTTCATGCGGGCTCCAGCTTGGCGACCGACAGCGCCAGCCATTTCATGCCGGCGTTGCCGAAGTTGACCTGCACACGCGCATCAGCGCCGCCGCCCTCGGCATTGACGATGACGCCGAGGCCGAACTTGGCGTGCATGACCGTCTGGCCGACGCGCAAGCCGCTGCTCTCGCGCCGGCGTGGCGCGGCATCGAAAGTCAGTGTTGGCGAGACGGCACTGCCGGCATATTTCCCGGCACGCGCCGTGAGGAACTTGAGCAACCCGGGGGGAATCTCGTCGATGAAGCGCGAGGGCAGGTTGTAGCGCGTCTGGCCATGCAGCATGCGCGTCTGCGCGTGGCACAGGTAGAGCCGCTGGCGCGCGCGCGTGACGGCGACGTACATCAGCCGGCGCTCCTCCTCCAGCCCCTTGTCTTCGACGAGGCTGTTCTCGTGCGGGAACAAGCCTTCCTCCAAGCCACAGATGAAGACGATGTTGAATTCGAGGCCCTTGGCCGAATGCACGGTCATCAGTTGCAGTGCGTCGTCGCCTTCGCCGGCCTGATGCTCGCCGGCTTCGAGGGCCGCGTGGGCGAGGAAGGCGATCAGGTCGGCGCTCAACTCGCCCTCGGTGTTGGCCGTGCCTTCCTCGGCGACGAATCCGCTGGCGGCATTGACGAGTTCGTCGAGGTTGGCGAGCCGTTCCTGGCCCTCCTTCTCATTCTGGTAGTGCGTGCGCAGGCTCGACAGGTCGAGCACGTGCGTCACCAGCTCGGGCAGCGGCAAGGAAGCCGCTTCACGCAGCTTGATGATCAGCGCGGCGAAGGCGGCAAGCTTGGCGCCGCCCGCGTTGGCCAACTGCGGAATCGCCGCATGCAAACTGCCGCCCTGCGCCTTGGCGGCGTCGGCGAGCTGTTCGAGCGTCCGTGCCCCGATGCCGCGCGCCGGGAAATTGACGACGCGGGCGAAGGCAGTGTCGTCGTCCGGGTTGGCGATCAGGCGCAGGTAGGCGAGCGCGTGCTTGATCTCGGCGCGCTCGAAGAAGCGCAGGCCGCCATAGACGCGGTAAGGAATGCCGGCGTTGAACAGCGCGTGTTCGAGCGCACGCGATTGGGCGTTGCTGCGGTAGAGCAGCGCCATCTGGCTGCGCGCATGGCCCTCGTTGGCGAGCGCCTTGACCTCCTCGACGATGAAGCGCGCCTCGTCGCCGTCGGAATACGATTCATGCACGCGGATCGGCTCGCCGGACCCCGCTTCGGTCCACAGGTTCTTGCCCAGGCGTGAGGGGTTGTTCTGGATGATTGCGTTGGCGGCGTCGAGGATGTTGCCGTGCGAACGGTAGTTCTGCTCGAGGCGGATCAGGTTCGCGACCTTGAACTCGCGCTCGAAGTCGCGCATGTTGCCGACATCGGCGCCGCGGAAGGCATAGATCGACTGGTCGTCATCGCCGACGCAAAATAGCGCTGCGCAATTTTGTTCGCCCTGGCCGGCCAGCAGTTTCAGCCAGCGGTACTGCAGCTTGTTGGTGTCCTGGAACTCGTCGACGAGGATGTGGCGGAAGCGTTCCTGGTAATGCCGGCGCAGCGGCTCGTTGCGCTCCAGCAGCTCGTAGCAGCGCAGCAGCAGTTCGGCGAAGTCGACCACGCCTTCCTTCTGGCACTGCTGCTCGTAGGCTGCATAGAGCTCGACGCGCTTCTTCGTCCAGTCATCCCAGGCTTCGACGGCGGCGGGACGCAATCCGGCCTCCTTCTGGGCGTTGATGAACCAGGTCAACTCGCGCGGCGGAAATTTCTCGTCATCGACATTGAGCGACTTCAGCATGCGCTTCACGGCGGAGAGCTGGTCGGCGGAATCGAGGATCTGGAACAACTGCGGCAAACCGGCGTCGCGATAGTGGGCACGCAGCATGCGGTTGCAGAGGCCGTGGAAGGTACCGACCCACATCCCCTTCACATTGATCGGCAGCATCGCGGCCAGGCGCGCAAGCATCTCCTTCGCCGCCTTGTTGGTGAAGGTGACCGCCAGCACGCCCTGCGGCGAGACCTGCCCGGTCGAGATCAGCCAGGCCAGGCGGGTCGTCAGCACCCGCGTCTTGCCCGAACCGGCGCCGGCCAGGATGAGGGCATGCTGGGGTGGCAGGGTGACGGCCGCCAGCTGCGGCTCGTTGAGTCTTTCCAGTAAATTCAATTGCTTACCTTTTCGTCGTCAGGCCGACAGTCTACACGCTGGGGCTTGAACTTTACGGCTGCGGCACAATCTCATGATTAAATGTTGCGCCGCAACATATCCCAACAGGAGCCGTTCATGAAAACGACACCTCATCTCGACCACGGGCCGAAAATCCTGCCCTGGCTGGCCCACAAGGCCGGCATCGACCTTTCCCGCGCCGAAGCCCTCTGGCACGCGGCCCGTTGTCATGCCGAAACCACGGCCGGCGAAACCGGCACGCCGGCTCACTGGCAAGCCGCGATGGACCGGCTGCATGCGCTGATCGCCGCCGAAAGCCTGAGCGAAGACGCTGCCGCCTGCGGCTGGCGCCAGTGGACGCGCCATCACAAACGGGCGTGGGCAGCGCCGCTCGCCATCCTCGATGCACTCACGCTCAACAGCGTGCGCGGCTGGCGCACCCTGCAAAGGCTGCAGGCCGGCTGAGCATTTTCACGGTTGGGGCCGCGCGTATAATTCGATCTTTCGTCGAATCACGCGCAACGCCCCGCCCATGCAGGAAAAATACAGCCCCGCCGAGATCGAGCAGGCCGCCCAGGCCCACTGGAACAGCACCCGCGCCTTCAACGTGGCGCAGGACGGCGCCAAGCCGAAGTACTACTGCCTGTCGATGTTCCCCTATCCGTCGGGCAAGCTGCACATGGGCCATGTGCGCAACTACACGATCGGTGACGTGCTGGCCCGCTCGCACAAGATGCGCGGCTTCAACGTGCTGCAGCCCATGGGCTGGGACGCCTTCGGGCTGCCGGCCGAGAACGCGGCGATCCAGAACCGGGTGCCGCCGGCCAAGTGGACCTACGACAACATCGCCTACATGAAGCAGCAGCTCCAGTCGCTGGGTTTTGCCATCGACTGGGAGCGCGAGCTGGCGACCTGCAAGCCCGAGTACTACAAGTGGAACCAGTGGCTGTTCCTGCGCATGCTCGAGAAGGGCATCGCCTACAAGAAGACGCAGGTGGTGAACTGGGACCCGGTCGACCAGACCGTGCTCGCCAACGAGCAGGTCATCGAAGGCCGCGGCTGGCGCACCGGCGCGCTGGTTGAGAAGCGCGAGATCCCCGGCTACTATCTCGGCATCACGCAGTACGCCGACGAACTCCTGAGTGCGCTCGACGGCCTGCCCGGCTGGCCGGAGCGCGTCAAGCTGATGCAGGCCAACTGGATCGGCAAGAGCACCGGCGTGCGTTTCGCCTTCCCCTACGAACTGGCTGGCAAGCGCGATCGGATGTGGGTCTTCACCACCCGCGCCGACACCATCATGGGGGTCACTTTCTGTGCCGTCGCTGCCGAGCATCCGCTCGCCACGCATGCCGCGCAGAACAATCCGCAACTCGCCGCCTTCATCGAGGAATGCAAGCACGGTTCGGTGATGGAAGCCGACCTCGCGACGATGGAGAAGAAGGGCATGCCGACGGGTATCTTCGTCGAACATCCGCTGACCGGTGCCAAGGTCGAAGTCTGGGTCGGCAACTATGTGCTGATGAGCTACGGCGACGGCGCGGTGATGGGCGTGCCGTCGCACGACGAGCGCGACTTCGCCTTCGCCAAGAAATACGGGCTGGAGATCAGGCAGGTGATTTCGGTACCCGGACAGAGCTTCAGCCTCGACGGGTGGCAGGAGTGGTACGCCCAAAAAGGAGAAAAAGACGGGCAGAACGGCGTCTGCGTCAATTCCGGCAAGTACGACGGCCTCGGCTACGAAGCGGCTGTCGACGCCATCGCCGCAGACCTCGCCGCCAAGGGCCTCGGCGAAAAGAAGGTGCAGTTCCGGCTGCGCGACTGGGGCGTCTCCCGCCAGCGCTACTGGGGCTGCCCGATCCCGATCATCCATTGCGACGCATGCGGTTCCGTCCCCGTCCCCGACGACCAGTTGCCGGTCGTGCTGCCCGAGGACTGCGTGCCGGACGGCTCCGGCAATCCGCTCAACAAGCGCGCCGATTTCCTCAACTGCGCCTGCCCGCAGTGCGGCAAGCCCGCCAAGCGCGAGACCGACACGATGGACACCTTCGTCGATTCGAGTTGGTACTACGCGCGTTACGGCGTCGACGCCCCGACGCGGGAAAAGAACAATGCGATGGTCGATGCCGGCACGCAATACTGGATGCCGGTCGACCAGTACATCGGCGGCATCGAGCACGCGATCCTGCACCTGCTCTACTCGCGCTTCTGGACCAAGGTGATGCGCGACCTCGGCCTGGTCAAGCAGGACGAGCCCTTCGCCAACCTGCTGACGCAGGGCATGGTGCTCAACCACATCTTCAGCCGCCGCACCGACAAGGGCGGCATCGCGTACTTCGCGCCCGACGAAGTCGATCTGGTGCGCGACGAAGGAGGCCATGTCACCGGCGCGACCTTGAAGGCGGACGGCTCGACCATCGACTACGGCGGCGTCGGCACGATGTCGAAATCGAAGCGCAACGGGGTCGATCCGCAGGCGCTGATCGAGCAGTACGGCGCCGACACCGCGCGCTTCTTCATGATGTTCGCCTCGCCGCCGGAACAAACCTTGGAGTGGTCTGACTCAGGCGTCGAGGGCGCCTACCGCTTCCTCAAGCGCGTCTGGGCCTTCGGCCATGCGCTGAAGTCGCAAGCGTCGACCGGAGAGGCTGGAGGACTGCGGCGGGAAATCCACCTGCTGCTCAAGCAGGCCAACTACGACCTCGGCAAGCTGCAGTTCAACACCGTCGCCTCGGCCTGCATGAAGATGTTGAACGCTTTGGAAAAGGCGCCCGCCGACCCGCATGCCGGGGAAGGCTTCGGCATCCTGCTGCGCGTGCTGTCTCCCATCGCCCCGCATATCACCCATGCGCTGTGGATTGCAATGGGCTACGGCCCGGACATCCTGCAGGCCGCCTGGCCCGAGCCGCTCGAAGAAGCGCTGGTCCAGGACGAACAGGAACTGGTGCTGCAGGTCAACGGCAAGCTGCGCGGTAACCTCAAGGTGAAAGTCGGCGCTGACAGGACGGCAATCGAAGCGGCCGCGCTCGCCAGCGAAGCCGCGCAGAAGTTCATGGAAGGCAAGCCGGCGAAGAAGGTTGTCGTCGTCCCCGGCCGACTGGTCAACATCGTCGTCTGACAATCATGGCCCCCCACGCTCGCAAACCCTGCTCGCTGCCCCCCACGGGGGGGCGGTTTTCGCCTTGGGACGGCCCGGCGGCGAAAAGCTTCCTGATCCTGCTTGTCGCGCTTGCCCTCTCCGCCTGCGGCTTCCAGTTGCGCGGCAGCTATGACCTGCCGTGGGAGACGCTCGCCATCGGCGGCGTGCCCGAAAACAACGAGCTCTACTTCCAGATCAAGCGCAGCATCGAATCCGGCTCGCTGACGAAAGTGGTTCCGGATGCAAAGGAAGCCACGGCAACGCTCGTCATCCTCCAGAACCTCCAGCACAAGAACATCCTCACGCTGTCAGGCAAGGGCCTCGTGCGCGAGTTCCAGTTGACGCGCACCTTCCTGTACCGCATCCAGGATGCGCAAGGCAAGCCATTGTTGCCGGACAGCCAGATCGTCCTCCAGCGCGACATGACCTTCGACGACGAGCGCATCTTCGCGAAGGAGGCCGAAGAGGCGATGCTCTGGCGCGAGATGCAGCAGGACATGGTGCAGCAGCTGCTGCGCCGCCTCGCCGCCAGCAGCCGTTCGCTCAAGGGCTAGAGGCTCGGCCAGGCCATGCAGCTGCGCCCCGAACAGCTGGCCGCGCATCTGGCGAAGCCCCTCGGCCAGCTCTACGTTCTGCACGGCGACGATCCGCTGCTGACCGTCGAAGCCGGCGACGCGCTGCGCGCGGCCGCCCGCAAGCAGGGCTTCGACGACCGCACGGTGCTGGTGGTCACGCCGTCCTTCAAGTGGGAGGAGCTGTTCCATGCGTCCGGCAACCTCTCGCTGTTCGGCGGCCGCACGCTGGTCGATCTGCGCATCCCGACCGGCAAGCCGGGCCGCGACGGCGGCGAGGCGCTGCAGCGCTACGTCCGCGACCTGCCCGCCGACACGCTGACCCTCGTCACCCTGCCCGAAATGGACTGGCGCGCGAAGAAGGCCGCGTGGTTCGCGGCCCTCGTCGAAGCCGGCGTAGGCATCGAATGCAATGCCCCGCCGCTCGCCCAGCTGCCGCAATGGATCACCCGCCGTCTCGCGGCCCAGCAGCAGACCGCCCCCGCCGAAGCGCTCGAATTCATCGCGCTGCACGTCGAAGGCAACCTGCTCGCCGCGCATCAGGAAATCCAGAAACTCGGCCTGCTCCATCCGCCGGGCGCCCTGACCCTGCAGCAGGTCTCGGCGGCCGTGCTCAACGTCGCGCGTTACGACATCGACGACCTGCGCGCCGCCCTTCAGGCGCGCGACGCCGCGCGCTGCGCGCGCACGCTCGAGGGCCTGCGGGCCGAGGACGCCGCCCCGCCGCTGGTGCTCTGGGTGCTGGCGAACGAAGCGCGCCAGCGCATGCACCGCGCCGCCCTCTTGCATGCCGCGCGGATTGACCGCATCATCAAGGGCCTGAGCCGGGGCGACCTCTGGGACGAATGCCTGCAGCTCGCCCTGCGATTGACGAGAGCTTCCACATGAACGCACCGCTGAACATCGAAAACTACATGCAGACCCTCGGCCGACAGGCCCGTGCCGCCTCGCGCCTGATGGCAAAGGCGAGCACCGCCGCCAAGAACGCCGCGCTGCTGGCGATGGCGGCGGAGATCCGCGCGCGCAGCGCCGAGCTGCTCGCCGCCAACGCGGCCGACGTCGCCGAGGCGCGCGCCCGCGGCCTCGAGGCGGCCATGCTCGACCGCCTGACGATCACGGCGAAAAGCGTCGAGACGATGGCCCAGGGCCTCGAACAGGTCGCCGCGCTGCCCGATCCGATCGGCGAGATTGCGGACCTGAAATACCGCCCCTCGGGCATCCAGGTCGGCAAGATGCGCGTGCCGCTGGGCGTCGTCGGCATCATCTACGAGGCGCGCCCGAACGTCACCGCGGATGCGGCGGCGCTCTGCCTGAAATCCGGCAACGCCGCGATCCTGCGCGGCGGCAAGGAGGCGATCCGCTGCAACCAGGCCATCGCCGCCTGCGTGCGCGCCGGCCTCGCGGCCGCCGGGCTGCCTGAAACGGCGGTGCAGGTGGTCGAGACCACCGACCGCGCTGCCGTCGGCCACCTCGTCGCGATGCCGGAGTTCGTGGATGTGATCGTGCCGCGTGGCGGCAAGGGACTGATCGAACGAATTTCGCGGGAAGCCAAGGTGCCGGTCATCAAGCACCTCGACGGCAACTGTCACGTCTATGTCGACGAATCCGCCGATCCTGCGAAGGCGCTGAAGATCCTCGAGAACGCCAAGACCCAGCGGCTGGGCACCTGCAACACCGCCGAGTCGCTGCTGGTCGCGCGGCCGGTCGCCGCGACGCTGCTGCCGCAACTGGCCGCGATGCTGATCGCCAAGGGCGTCGAGATCCGCGGCTGCGCCGAGACGCAGGCCCTCGTGCCGCAGGCCAGGGCGGCGACCGAGGAGGACTATTACACCGAGTACCTCGCCGCGATCATCTCCTGCAAGGTGGTGGCCGATGTCGATGAAGCCATCGCCCACATCAACCGGTATTCCTCCGCGCACACCGAGGCGATCGTCACCGAGGACTACACGCGCGCCATGCGCTTCCTGCGCGAGGTCGATTCGGCGAGCGTGATGGTGAACGCCTCGACGCGCTTCGCCGACGGCTTCGAGTACGGGCTCGGCGCCGAGATCGGCATCTCGACGGACAAGTTCCATGCGCGCGGCCCGGTCGGCCTCGAAGGGCTGACATCGCAGAAATGGATCGTCTTCGGCAACGGTGAGGTGAGAGCATGACCAACGCAAGCATCGGGCATCCCGGCGCCGCGGACTACGACGCCATCGTCAGCTTTCCGGGGTTTTCCGTGGGGGTCTGCAGCGATGATGAAACCATTGTCGCCATCGATTTTCTCGAACCCTGCGACGCGCGCGAGGGACGCCAGCCGCTGGCGCAGGCCGCCGTGCGGCAATTGCATGCCTACCTGAAAGACCCGAAATTCGTGTTCTCGCTGCCGCTCGCGCCGGCGGGCACGGACTTCCAGCGCAAGGTCTGGAAGGGCATTGCCGCCATCAGGCCGGGCAGGACGCGCACCTATGGCGAACTCGCCGAAGGGATCAAGAGCAGCCCGCGCGCGGTGGGCAACGCCTGCGGCGCCAACCCCTATCCGCTCGTCGTGCCCTGCCACCGCGTCGTCGCCGCCAATCAGGGACTGGGCGGCTTCGCGCGCAATCGTGGCGGCTTCCTGCTCGACGTGAAGCGCTGGCTGCTCCAGCATGAAGGAAGCCGATAGCCTTCTTCTGGATGAATTCGTCGACGCGCTCTGGCTCGCCGACGGGCTGGCCAAGAATACCCTGGCCGCCTACCGTTCCGATCTCGCCCTGTTCTGCGGCTGGCTCAATGAACGCAAACTCGGGCTGGCCGATGCGAGAGATGCCGACATCGACGCCCACCTCGCCCACCTGCACGCGCGCTCGCCGCGACCGCGCCCGACCACGCTGCGCCGGCTGCAGGCCGCGCAGCGCCGCTTCTACCGCTGGCTGATCGAGCAGGGCCGCATCAGCGTCGATCCGCTGCTCAACATCCAGCCGCCGGTGCTGGCGGAGCGCTTTCCCAAGACCCTGTCCGAACCCCATGTCGAGGCCCTGCTCGCCGCGCCCGACGTCAATGCGCCGCTCGGCCTGCGCGACCGCGCGCTGCTCGAACTGCTCTACGCCACCGGCCTGCGCGTGTCGGAACTGGTCGGTCTGAAGCTGTTCAACCTGAGCCTCGACGACCGCGTGGTACGCACCTTCGGCAAGGGCGGCAAGGAGCGGCTCGTCCCTCTGGGCGAGGTCGCCGCCGAGTGGCTGACGCGCTGGATCGAGGAAGGGCGGCCCGCGCTGCTCAAGGGCAGGAACTCCGATTACGTCTTCGTCACCGGCCGCCGCAACAGCGCCGGCATGACGCGCCAGATGGCCTGGACGCTGATCAAGAAGCATGCCGCCGCCGCCGGCATCCCCGCCGGCCAGATCTCGCCGCACGTGCTGCGCCACGCCTTCGCGACCCATCTGCTCAACCACGGCGCCGACCTGCGCGTGGTGCAGCTCCTGTTGGGACATGCCGACATCTCGACGACGCAGATATATACTCATGTGGCCCGCGCGCGCCTGAAGGAGTTGCACGCGCAGCACCATCCGCGAGGCTGACATGAAAACCCCCGACCGTCCGCCGGAAACCCCGGCGACCCAGTTTCTCCACAAGCACCGCATCGCGCATTCCAACCATCTCTACGCCTACGAGGAACACGGCGGCACGAAGGTTTCGTCACGCGAGCTGAATGTCGCCGAGCATGCCGTCGTCAAGACGCTGGTGATGGAGGACGACGCGAAGAAACCGCTGATCGTGCTGATGCACGGCGACCGCAAGGTCTCGACCAAGGAGCTCGCCCGCCAGCTTGGCGTGAAGAAGGTCGCCCCCTGCACGCCCGAGGACGCCCATCGCCACACCGGCTACCTCGTCGGCGGCTGCTCGCCCTTCGGCACGAAAAAGCCTCTGCCGGTATGCCTGGAAAAATCCATCCTCGACCTGCCGCTGATCTACATCAACGGCGGCCAGCGCGGCTATCTCGTCGGCGTGCATCCGCACGACATCCTGCGCGTGCTGCACCCCAAGATCGTGGAGTGCGGGCAGGCCTGAAGCCTCCGGTGCCGTCCCGCCGGCGCCGACTTTTCAGTGGCGCGACTTGTAGGTCGGCAGGCTGAGCTGGTAGCGGATCGCCAGCAGGCGCAGGATCAGCACCAGCAGGCCGCCGGCGGTCGCGCTCACGGCTTCGCCATAGCCGAGGTGGAAGGCGCCCGCCAGCACCAGCGCGCCCAGCCACGAGGCGGTGACGTACAGGGTGCCGGGTCTCATCACCAGCGGCACTTCGTTGACGAGGATGTCGCGCAGCATGCCGCCGAAGGCGCCGGTGACGACGCCCAGCAGCGAAGCCGGCAGCCAGTGCACGCCGTTGGCCAGCGCGATCTGCGTGCCGACCACGGTGAACAGCGCAAGGCCGACGGCATCGGGAATGACGAACAGGCCCGGACGGATGCGGATGCGCCGCGCCAGCGCGAAGGTGGCGGCGACGGCCAGCAGGCCGCAGACGAGGTAGTCGATGTCGCCAAGCCAGAATACGGGGCGGTTCAGCAGCAGGTCGCGCACCGTGCCGCCGCCGAGGCTGGTGGCCAGCCCGACGATCGTCGCACCGACGAGGTCCATGCGCTTGTCCTCGGTCTCGAGCACCGCCGAGGCAGCGTTGACCGCCACCGCCGCCATGCCGACGGCGTAGATCAGCGTCGAGGTGGCGCTCACTGCTTCTCTTGGCGTGCCCGCTCGATCTGCACGCCGACGCGCTTCACGCCACGCGCGATGCCGACCTTGGCGATCGACACCTTGACCCAGGGCGCGCGGAACTCGTCGAGCAGCAGGCCGATGACGAATTCGCCGAGCGTCTCCAGCAGGTTGAAGTGGCGTGCCGCCAGCTCTTCCCGGATGCGCGCGATCACCACCGCGTAGTCGATGGTCTTGGTGATGTCGTCGTCCTGTGCCGCCTCGTCGGGCACGCCGAAGGTCAGCGAGAGGTCGAGCGTCTGCGGCGCTGCCCTTTCCCGGTCATAGATGCCGACATTCGCTTCGACGCGCATCTCTTCAATAAATATGAAATCCATATCGCCGCCTTGTTTACAATCCGGGGCATTCTATGGAAACCCTCGCCCTTTACCTAATCCTCGGCTACCTGATCGGCTCGCTGCCGTTCGCGGTGATCGTCTCGAAGCTGTTCGGCCTCGCCGACCCGCGCAGCTTCGGCTCGGGCAATCCCGGCGCGACCAACGTGCTGCGTACCGGCAACAAGGCGGCCGCCGCGCTGACGCTGCTCGGCGACGCGTCGAAAGGCTGGCTGGCGATGTGGCTCGCCGCGAAAGTCGGCGCTGGCGAGACGGCAGCTGCCCTCACCGGCCTCGCTGCTTTTCTCGGCCACCTTTACCCGGTCTTCCTCAGGTTCAAGGGCGGGAAGGGCGTCGCCACCGCCATCGGCGTGCTGATCGGGCTGGACGGCTGGCTCGCGTTCGCCGCCGCGCTCATCTGGCTGGCAACGGCCGTCGTCTCGCGTTACTCCTCGCTGGCGGCCGTCACCGCCGCCGCGGTCGCGCCGACGCTGGCGCTGGCCTGGCATGGCCCCGGCGCAGTCGCTCTCGTCGTCGGGCTGATGTGCCTGCTGCTGATCTGGCGCCATCGCGGCAACCTCGGCCGCCTGCTCGCCGGCACCGAGAACGCGATCGGCAGCAAGAAGAAAAGCTAGGCCGTCGCGAGCGGCCAGCGCGGCCTGACGGCGAACGCGCCGTTTCCGGTCGGTACGGCACCCGCCAGCAAGCGCTGGGCGCCGGCGAAGGCGATCATCGCGCCGTTGTCGGTGCACAAGGCCATCTCCGGGTAGCAAACGCGGATGCCCGGCTTTTTCGCCGCGGCATCGAGCCGCTCGCGCAGGCGCTTGTTCGCGCCGACCCCGCCGGCGACGACGAGCGTCTTGAGGCCCCGTGCGCGACAGGCGGCCAGCGCCTTGGTCGCCAGCACCTCGGTCGCCGCTTCCTGAAACTCCGCCGCCAGATTGGCCTTGTCCTGCTGAGTAAGTGAGCGCTCGCGTGCCGTCGTCAAAACTGCGGTTTTCAGGCCTGAAAAGCTGAACGAGAAGTCGCCACTATTGAGCATCGGACGCGGCAGCTTGAACCTGCCCGGCGTCCCCAGTTCGGCCAGCGCTGCCAGCGCCGGCCCGCCGGGGTAACCGAGGCCGAGCAGCTGGGCAGTCTTGTCGAAGGCCTCGCCGGCGGCATCGTCGAGCGATTCGCCCATCAGCTCATAGCAGCCCACGCGCGTAACGCACATGATCTGCGTGTGACCGCCGGACACCAGCAGTGCGATGAAAGGAAAGCCCGCCGGTTCGCTCGAGAGGAGCGGCGAGAGCAGATGGCCTTCGAGGTGGTGCACCGGCAGCGCGGGGACGCCAAGCGCCAGCGCCAGCCCCGCGGCGAAGCTTGCGCCCGTCAGCAGCGCGCCGGCCAACCCCGGCCCGGCGGTATAGGCAACCGCGGCGATGTCCTCCTTCCTGCAATCCGCTTTGGCAAGCACCTCGCGCAGCAGCGGGGCGAGCCGCCGGATATGGTCGCGCGAGGCCAGTTCGGGCACCACGCCGCCGTAATCCTCGTGCATCGCCACCTGCGAATGCACCGCATGGGCGAGCAAACCGCGCCCGCTGTCGTACAGGGCGAGGCCGGTTTCGTCGCAGGAGGATTCGATGCCCAGTACGATCATTGGCAAATTTTACTTTGACAAGCCAGCGGAAATGGCTAGAATGCGCGCCTTTCTGTCACACAACCCTGTTAGGAAGCCCGCATGCCCGGTATTCGCGTCAAGGAAAACGAGCCTTTCGAAGTCGCTATTCGCCGTTTCAAGCGCACCATCGAAAAGGCCGGCACGCTCACCGAACTTCGCGCCCGCGAGTTCTACGAGAAGCCCACGTCCGAGCGCAAGCGCAAGCTGTCTGCCGCCGTGAAGCGCCATCACAAGCGCATCCGCAGCCAGCTCCTGCCGCCCAAGCTGTACTGATCCGCCCCGATTCCAGCGAATACCGTCCCAGCCGCGAGGTGGGACGGTTTTTGCGTTTGTGGAGAGTAATTCGATGAGCCTGAAAGACCGCATCACCGAAGACATGAAGTCCGCCATGAAGGCGAAGGACACCGCCCGTCTCGGCGCGATCCGCCTGCTGCTGGCCGCGATCAAGCAGAAGGAAGTCGACGAGCGCATCCAGCTCGACGATGCGCAGGTCATCGCCGTCATCGAGAAGATGCTCAAGCAGCGCAAGGATTCGATCACCCAGTACGAGGCGGCGAAGCGCCAGGATCTCGCCGACGCCGAGAAGTTCGAGGCCGAGGTGCTCTCCGCCTACATGCCGCAGGCGCTGGGCGCGGACGAAGTCGCCGCCATCGTCGCCAAGGCCGTCGCCGACTCAGGGGCGAAAATCCCAGCCGACATGGGCAAGGTGATGGCGCTGGTCAAGCCGCAGATCGCGGGCCGCGCCGACATGGGCGAAGTCTCCAAGCTGGTCAAGGCGAAGCTTTCGGGCGAATGAGCGGCGCTTGATCGCGCGCATAATGCCCGCGTGATCCCCGAGTCCTTCATCCAGGAACTGCTTGCCCGCGTCGACATCGTCGACGTGGTCGAGCGCTACATCACGCTCAAGAAGGCCGGCGCCAACTACCAGGCCTGCTGCCCCTTCCATTCCGAAAAGACGCCGTCCTTCACGGTCAGCCAGTCCAAGCAGTTCTACCACTGCTTCGGCTGCGGCGCGCACGGCAGCGCGATCGGCTTCGTCATGCAGTACAGCGGTCTCGGCTTCGTCGAGGCCGTCGAGGAACTCGCCGGCCAGCTGGGCATGCCGGTGCCGCGCGAGGTCACAGCAAGGTCGCAGGAAAAGGCGAAGCAGCAACCCCTGACCGAACGCATGGCGCGCGCCGCGCGCTTCTACAAGGAGCAGCTCAAGGCCTCGCCCAAGGCCATCGACTACCTGAAAGGCCGCGGGCTGACCGGCGAGATCGCCGCGCGCTATGGATTGGGTTATGCGCCCGACGACTGGCAGGGATTGCAGCGCGTCTTCGACGATTACGCCGATCCGGCGATGGTCGAATGCGGGCTCGTCATCGAGAACGAGCAGGGGCGGCGCTACGACCGCTTCCGCGACCGCATCATGTTCCCGATCCAGGACCAGCGCGGCAACGTCATCGGCTTCGGCGGGCGCGTGCTTGGCCAGGGCGAGCCCAAATACCTGAACTCCCCCGAAACGCCGCTGTTCCACAAGGGCGAGGAACTCTACGGCCTGCCGCAGGCGCGCAAGGAAATCCAGCAGCAGGACATGGTGCTCGTGGTCGAGGGCTACATGGACGTCGTCGGACTGGCGCAAAGCGGCGTCGAGAACGTCGTCGCCACGCTCGGCACCGCAGCCACCGGCACCAATGTCCAGCGGCTGATCCGGCTCGCCGACCGCGTCGTCTTCTGCTTCGACCGGGATGCCGCCGGCGATCGCGCCGCCCGGCGCGCCATGGAAGTCAGCCTCGAACATCTCGTCGATGGCAAAAGCGTCGAAATCCTCCAGCTCGACGGCACCCAGGACCCGGACGAATTCGTCCGCGAACACGGCCGGGACGCCTTTCTCCAGCAAACGCGGAACGCCACGCGTCTCAGCGACTTTCTGGTGCGCAAGCTGATCCAGGAGAGCAACACCCGGACGGCCGAAGGCCGCGCCAAACTGGTCAGCGCAGCCAAGCCCTTGTTGCAGAAGATTTCCGCGCCCGTCCTGCGCGTCCAGATCACCAAGGAAATCGCCCGTCACGCCCAGCTCTCGCAGGCCGAACTCGAAGCCCAATGCGGGCTCAAGCCTCTGGCCCGCACGCGCTCGTTTGGTCAATATGCGCCCCCGCCCGGGCGCGCCCGACCCGCCCCCAATTCGCTGGAGCACACCCTGCTGCTGACCATTCTGCGCCGCCCGGAACGGGCGGCCCGGCTGCCGCTCGAACTGATCACGCCCGACAGCGCCGAAGGCGAGGCTTTGCTGGCAGTGGCCGACGCCGTCGAGCATGCCGCCCTGCCCGGCGGCAATCTCGGACAGGTGCTCGAGCATTTTCGCGGCAGCCCCCATGAGGAAATCATCGCCGCGCTGGCGGCACAGATCGAAACCGAGGCAGGAGACGAGGGAGAACAGGAGGCAGTCTTCACCGACAGCATCCAGCGCCTGCGGGGTCGCGATCTCCGCCGCCAGATCGACGCCCTCAACGCAAAAGAGCGGGCCGGCGGGTTGAGCCCGGAAGAGCGCCGTACGCTTGCGATGCTCCTTGCACGTAAAAGCGCTTGATCTATAAAGTGTATAATTCAATGTTTTCCTGCGCTTGAGTCGAGCCCATGTCCAAAACCGCCGCGAAGCAGACCAAAGCAAGCTCTCCCAAACACGCCAAGCCCGCCGCCAAGACGGCGAGCAAGCCGGCCAAGCCCGTGGCCAGGCCTGCCGTGAAATCGGCTGCCAAGAAGGCGGTCAAAGCGGCTGCCCCGACCAAGCCGGCTGCGAAGAAACCGGCCGCCAAGACAGCGGCGACACCCGCAGCCAAACCCGCGGCCAAACCGTCACCCAAGGCAGCGGAAGCCAGGGGCAAGGCCGCTCCCGCCGAGGCCGTCAAGCCGGTTGCCGTCGCGCCAGCGCCGACTCCCGTAGCCGCACCGGCCGCACCCACCCCTGAAGCGGCGCCCGTCAAGCTTTCCGCCAAGGCGAAGAAGCTCAGGGACAAGCAGATGCTGGCTGCGCTCGAGCTGGCACAGCCGACGACGGCCGACCTCGAATCGCGCCGCACGCGCCTCAAGAGTCTGATCACGCTCGGCAAGGAACGCGGCTACCTGACCTACGCCGAGATCAACGACCACCTGCCCGACGACATCGTCGATGCCGAGCAGATCGAATCGATCATCAGCACCTTCAACGACATGGGCATCCAGGTCTTCGACCAGGCGCCCGCGCCGGAAGAAATCCTGCTCGCCGAGCAGGCCGCCGCGCCGGTCGATGCCGAAGATGCCGAGGAGCAGGCCGAGCAGGCGCTGTCGTCGGTCGACTCGGAGTTCGGCCGCACCACCGATCCGGTACGCATGTACATGCGCGAGATGGGCACGGTCGAGCTGCTGACGCGCGAAGGTGAAATCGAGATTGCCAAGCGCATCGAGGATGGCCTGAAGCACATGGTGCTGGCGATTTCCGCCTGCCCGAGCACCATCACCGAGATTCTCGAGATGGCGAACAAGGTTGCGCTCGAGGAGATGCGCATCGACGAGCTGGTCGATGGCCTGATCGATCCCGGCGCGCCCGACGAGGATCTCGAGGCGGCGGCCCGCAGCGAGGAAGCTGCGGAGGAGGAGCTGGAAGAAGATCTCGACATGGACGACGAGGATGCCGCCGAGGCGCGCGTGTCCGCGTCGCTGCTGCAGCTCAAGCAGGACGCGCTGGAGCGGTTCGCGGTCATCCACCAGCTGTACGGCAAGCTGATGCCCGCGCTGGTGAAAAAGGGATCGCAGGACAAGGGCTACCTGCGCATCCAGAAGCAGATCTCCAACGAGCTGATGAACATCCGCTTCACCGCGCGCGCCATCGAGCGCCTGTGCGATTCGGTGCGCGGCATGGTCGAGGCGGTGCGCAACCACGAGCGCAAGATCCTGCATCTCTGCGTCGACAAGACGCACATGCCGCGTCAGCATTTCATCAAGGTCTTCCCCGGCAACGAGACCAACATGGAATGGCTCAAGCACGAGGTGCAGTCGGGCAAGCCCTATGCCGCCGCGCTGATGCGCGCCGCGCCCGCCATTCTCGAGGAGCAGCAGGCCCTGATCGACCTGCAGAACCGCATCGGCATCCCGCTCAGGGAACTCAAGGACATCAACAAGCAGATGTCCACCGGCGAGGCCAAGGCACGCCGCGCCAAGCGCGAGATGACCGAGGCCAACCTGCGCCTGGTGATCTCGATCGCCAAGAAGTACACGAACCGCGGCCTGCAGTTCCTCGACCTGATCCAGGAAGGCAACATCGGCCTGATGAAGGCGGTGGACAAGTTCGAATACCGCCGCGGCTACAAGTTCTCGACCTACGCCACGTGGTGGATCCGCCAGGCCATCACCCGCTCGATCGCGGACCAGGCGCGCACCATCCGCATTCCGGTGCACATGATCGAGACGATCAACAAGATGAACCGCATCAGCCGGCAGATCCTGCAGGAAACCGGCAGCGAGCCGGATCCGGCCACCTTGGCGGAAAAGATGGAGATGCCCGAGGACAAGATCCGCAAGATCCTCAAGATCAGCAAGGAACCGATCTCGATGGAAACGCCGATCGGCGACGACGACGATTCGCATCTCGGCGACTTCATCGAGGACCAGACGACGCTGGCGCCCGCCGATGCGGCGCTCTTCGCCAGCCTGCGCTTCATCACCAAGGAAGTGCTCGACAGCCTGACGCCGCGCGAGGCCAAGGTGCTGCGCATGCGCTTCGGCATCGAGATGAACACCGACCACACGCTGGAGGAAGTCGGCAAGCAGTTCGACGTCACGCGCGAGCGTATCCGCCAGATCGAGGCCAAGGCGCTGCGCAAGCTGCGCCATCCGTCGCGCTCCGAGAAGCTGCGCAGCTTCCTCGACGGCAGCGAGTAAGCAGCCTTCATTCCAGTCCTCGAAGCCCGCGCCAGCGGGCTTCGTCGTTTTCAGGCGCAGGCCGGCGCGAAATCGCTACAATCACCCGATGCACATCTGGGTCGATGCCGATGCCTGCCCGAAGCCGATCAAGGAGATCCTCTATCGGGCAGCGACGCGCACCGGCATCATGGTGACGCTGATCGCCAACCAGATGCTCGCCGTGCCGCGCTCGCCGCACATCCGCGCGCTGCAGGTGCCCAAGGGCTTTGACGTGGCCGACAATGAGATCGCGCGGCGCGTGGCAGCGGGTGATCTCGTCATCACCGGCGACATTCCGCTGGCCGCCGACGTGATCGCCAAGGGCGCCAAGGTGCTGACGCCGCGCGGCGAACCCTACGACAAGGGCAGCATCGCCGCCGCGCTGACGCTGCGCAACTTCATGGACACGCTGCGCTCGACGGGCGTGGAAACCGGCGGGCCGGCGGCGTTCTCGGCCAGCGATCAACACACCTTCGCACGACAACTGGATCGCGAACTGGCTGTCAAAAAGACCTGACACATCACCATGCCTGCTCCCAAGTCTCCCAACACTTCGCGCCTCGACCAGGTTGTCGCGGCGGCGCGGCAGAATGCGGTACAGCGCGAAAAGGTCTACCGCGAGCAGGCGCTCAAGATTTATCCGTGGATCTGCGGGCGCTGCGCCCGCGAGTTCACCCACGCCAACCTGCGCGAGCTGACGGTGCACCACCGCGACCACAATCACAACAATAATCCGCCCGACGGCAGCAACTGGGAACTGCTCTGCCTCTACTGCCACGACAACGAACACCAGAAGCAGCTGGAGGCGCAGGCGGGGCACTCTCTGGAAACCCCGCAGGGCAAGGTGGCGACGCACAACCCCTTCGCCGACCTGAAGTCGCTGCTCAACAAGGGCCGCTAAGCCGGAGACGTATCGCCCTGCAGCTTATAATTCGCCCCGGCGGGCCTGTAGCTCAGTCGGTTAGAGCAGAGGACTCATAATCCGTTAGGCCTGCCGGCGGGGGTTGCGGAATGTTTTTGAAGGTCAACGGCTTACTGCGCAGGTCTCGGTATGCCGTCAAGACTAAAGGACTCTATTCCGAACCTGCATTTGGAGTTGGGTGAGCAGCAAGAAATCAGCAGTTAGAATGTCGATCGTTTTTCGGGCCTGTAGCTCAGTTGGTTAGA
>JAJZSW010000127.1 GCA_021849505.1 Pseudomonadota bacterium | reverse complement strand
TCTCTACCACTGGAGCCGCCACTATCCCGCCGATCTGGTCGACTATCTCGCGATCCGCCTGGTGCTCGGGCTGGCCCTGCTGCGCGAGCACGCACAGCGCAAGGGCACGCCGGCAGACATCGCCGACCTCATGCGCTTCGTCGAGACCCATCCGGCTGAAGCCTATCTGCGGCGGGAGCTTTACGCCGGACACGTGCAGCCGGATAGGGCGCACGCCGTCGAGGACGCGATCAGTGCAGGACAGCCCGCGCGGATCGCGAGCCTGCTGCCGCACTACCTGGCGCGCAAGCGCGAGCACGAGGCCCGGCGCCACGCCGCCGCCTTGCGCAAACTCGCGGACCGGGCCGGGCTGTCCGGCGCGCTGCAGCGGCTGGCGCCGGAGGACGTCGGGTGCCTGACCGCCATGCTGGCGCGCTTCGAGCAGGAAGAAGGCCCCATGTGGCTGCGCGCGCAGGAGGCCCACTACATGGGCCGGCTGCTGGGCAAGCTTGACCTCACCGATCCTGCGCCGCGCGAAAAACGCCCGTTTGCGCAGGTGATGTTCTGCATCGACGTCCGTTCGGAACGCATCCGGCGCCATCTGGAAAAGGTCGGCGACTACCAGACCTTCGGCATCGCCGGCTTCTTCGGCGTGCCGGTGAGCTTCATCGGTCTCGACAAGGGTAGCGAGACCCATCTCTGCCCCGTGGTGGCGACCCCGAAGAACGTCGTGCTGGAGCTCGCCATCACGCGCAGTGTCGACGATCAGGCCTTCGTGTCGGCGCTCGAGCAGGTGTTCCATGAACTGAAGGCCTCGGTGCTGTCGCCCTTCATCACGGTCGAGGCCATCGGCCTCCTGTTCGGGCTGGACATGTTCGGCAAGAGCCTGGCGCCGCTCGCCTACAACCGCTGGCGTCAGCGGCTGTACCCCGACAAGCCCGACAGCCGCCTGCTGCTGGACAAGCTGTCGCGCGAGCAGGCCGATTCCATCATCCGTTCGCTGCAGCGCGCCATGATCGTCAAGGCGGTCGGGCGCGAGCTCGGCATCCAGCGCGAGGCGCT
This sequence comes from Pseudomonadota bacterium, assembly GCA_021849505.1. GTDB lineage: Bacteria > Pseudomonadota > Gammaproteobacteria > Burkholderiales > Rhodocyclaceae > Sulfuricystis. The sequence goes on along the minus strand of JAJZSW010000127.1, from coordinate 3,316 downwards.
CACCGACGAGATGATCCGCGAACTGCGCGAGACGGCGCTGGGCAATCACGCCGGCCTCACGGATTTCGCGCGGTCCTTCAAGCTCGACGTCCAGGCCGAGGCGCGTTTCATCGAGCGCCTGCGGAACGTCTATCGCATCAACCGCGGCTACGCGCAGATCCAGCTCGAGCGCCTGGGGCGCATTGGCTTCACCCTTGACGAGCAGGTGCATTTCGTCAGCCAGGCACTGCGCTCGATTGGCCTGACCGAAGGCTTCTCACGCTTCGTGCTGCTGGCCGGGCACGGCAGCACGTCCGAAAACAATCCGTACGAATCCGCCCTCGACTGCGGCGCCTGCGGCGGCAACCACGGCATCACGAACGCCCGCGTGCTCGCCCAGATTGCCAACAAGCCGGCGATACGCGCGCGCCTGCGTGAGCAGGGCATCGCGGTTCCGGACGACACCTGGTTCGTCCCGGCCTTTCACAACACCACCACCGACGAGCTGCGCCTGTTCGACCTCGATCTGTTGCCGCCCAGCCACCTCGTCTACACCGAGCGCCTGAGCAACGGGTTGCAGGCGGCATCGCGCCTGTGCGCAGCCGAGCGGATCGGCACGCTGGAGGACGCGCCCGTCCCATCGGGCAAGGACGGCGATCCGGCGGCGGCCTACCGGCTGGCGCGGCGCAATGCCATGGACTGGTCGCAGGTGCGGCCGGAATGGGGACTCGCGCGCAATGCGGCCTTCGTCATCGGCCGCCGCCACGTCACCGGCCAGCTCGATCTCGAGGGCCGCGTGTTCCTGCATTCCTACGACTACCGCTGCGATCCGAAAGGCCGCCTGCTGGAGAACATCCTGGCCGGCCCGCTGGTCGTCGGCCAGTGGATCAACATGGAGCACTACTTCTCGGCGGTCGACAACGAGCACTACGGCAGCGGCAGCAAGGTCTATCACAACATCGCCGGGCGCTTCGGCGTCATGACCGGCAACCTCTCGGACCTGCGTACCGGCCTGCCGGCGCAGACCGTGCTCAGGGACGGCGCGCCCTACCATGAGCCGCTGCGCCTGCTCACCGTGATCGAGGCGCCGTTCGCGCACGCGCGCGCGGCCATCGAAGGCGTGGTCAAGGTGCGCAACCTGGTGCACAACGGCTGGCTGCGCATGGCGGTGGCCGACCCGGAAACCGGCGACGTTCACGTATTTGAGGATGGCGCCTGGCGGCAGCGCGCGCTGCATGCCGCCGGCGATGCCGTCGAAGAAAAGGAGCCCGCACTATGAACCATCTCAACCTCAGCCCGCTGAAGAAGATCGAGATCATCCTCGAGGGCGCGCACCAGGAATTCGCCACCGACCTGCTCGACCGCGCCGGCGTGACCGGCTACACCATCGTCGGCAACCTGTCGGGCAAGGGCCGCCACGGCTTCCACGAAGGCCACCTCATGTTCAACGAGGACGCCGTGCTGATCATGATCATCGTGGCCGTCCCGGGCGAACTGGTCGAGCCGATCCTCGAGGGCTTTTCGCCGTTCTTCAACAGCCACACGGGCGTGGTGTTCATCTCCGACATCCAGGTCAGCCGGCTGGTGAAGTTCAAGAGCTGAACGTTCCGGCTTTGCGCGTCCGTGCTACGAGCGCGTGACGCGCCGGCGCGAACGCGTCACCGGCTTCGGCTGCGGCAGCCTCATGATGCGGTCCGCCTCGTTCAGCACGAATTCGTGAAAGGCCTGCGCGATCGGCGACATGCGCTTGCCGCTGCGGTGGACCATGTACCACTCCTTCATGATCGGGAAGCCCTCGACGCTGAGGATCGCGACGCGGTCCAGCGCCAGTTCGAACTCCAGCGTGTGCAAGGACACGATGCCGAGGCCCAGTCCGGCCATCACCGCGTGCTTGATCGCCTCGTTGCGGCTCATCTCCATCGAGGTGCTGAGCTTGACGTCGCGCTGTTCGAAGAAGCGCTCGACTGCGTTGCGCGTGCCGGAACCACGCTCGCGCAGGATGAAATTCTCCTCCACCAGGCGGCTCAGCGGCACGCGGGCGGCACCGACGAGCGGATGATCCGGCGGCGCGATGATCACCAGCGGATTCTGCATGAAGGCCTGGGACTGCAGTTCGATGTTGTCGGGCGGCGTGCCCATGATCGCCATGTCCGGCGTGTTGTCCTGCAGCTGCTGCACGACCTCCTCGCGGTTGGTGACCTCGAGATGCACCTGGGTGCCGGGATGGCGCTTGAGAAAGGCCGCCAGCAGGTAGGGCGCGAAGTACTTGCCGGTGCTGGTGACGGTGAGCGAGAGGGTGCCGCGCTTGACGCCCTTCATGTCGTCGAGCACGGATTCGATGTCGCGGAACTGCTGGGCGATGGCGCGGCTGAAGGCGTAGACCTCCTTGCCGACCTCGGTGAGAAAGATCTTCTTGCCCATCTGCTCGAACAGCGGCATGCCAACCTCCTCCTCGAGCTGCTTGATCTGGGTCGAGACCGCGGGCTGGGTCAGATGCAGTTCCTCGGAGGCGCGGGTGAAGCTGGAATGGCGCGCCACCGCTTCCAGCAGGCGCAATTGGCGAAATGTGACGTTCATGCAGCTCCCTTTCCTGACGATTTATCCATTCACCATAGTGAATGACAACAATAAATATTATTCATTTTTTATTATGCAATCGCCTCTTTATAGTTCGCAACAAGGGCAATAGGCACGGCTGCCCGACGCCATACCCTAATGATCAACGGCTGAAGCATAAGGAAACCAGATTATGAGTGAAGCGACAGCAATCGCCACGGCCGAACGCCTCAGCGGCCGGGAAGCGGCCATCGCCCGCCGCCAGGCGCTCTCCCTCCACGGGAAGGGTGCGCTCAAGGCCGGCCCGACCGCCGCGCCCAGGAGCGCGACCGAAGCCCGGATGGCTGCGCGCAGCAGCGCGCCCGCGCCGACCCCCACTGCCGCTGCTGCGCCCGCCGCCCCGAGCTGCGGCTGCCAGCACGGCGAGACCTTTTCCGCGCGCGTCGAGGAAGCGCGTCCGGCTACGCCCGTGGAACTGGCACCGATCTCCGCCGTGCGCCAGCGCCGCATCGAGCAGTCGCTGCGCGGCCGTGGCGACGCGCCGCCCTGCCGCCCCTGCGGCCGCATCAAGCCCGAGCCGCCGAAGGTGGAAATCGGCACGACGCTCGCCGGCAGCACCGTGACCGGCAACCAGGTCGAGCGCACCGCGCGCGTGACCGGCAACGAGGCGGGCACCTGCCGCACCGTGACCGGCACCGAATACGTCGGTGCCGAGCAGTTCGGCGAATTCTGCGGCACGCTGCCCGAGCCGGCGCCGGCCAAGGTCGGCCTGACCAGCACC
>JAJZSW010000041.1 GCA_021849505.1 Pseudomonadota bacterium | reverse complement strand
AACATTATGAAAGCCTTGTTCATCGCCATCAATATCCTCATCGGCACGCTGGGCGCGACCTTGGGCGTCGCGATTCTGGTGAACCTGTTCAACGCGCCGGACAAGCTCGCCTTCGCCCTGATCGGCGTGGGACTGGTTGCACTGGCGGCAGTCTGCTACTGCATCGGCCGCGAATGCTGCTTCGGCGAGCGTCGGCCGGAGCGTCTCACGGTCTGACACCGTTCCGGTGGTTGCGGCGCCGGTTCAGCCGACGCCGAGATCCGCCGAATAAGGGACGGTCGGGTAGTGGAAGGCCACCGGGCCATCGGGCTTGGCGTGGATGAACTGATGGACGGCCGGATCCTTCGAATTGCTTAGCTCGTCCGGCGTGCCGCTGGCCACGACGACGCCGTCGTGGATGAAATAGGCCAGATCGACGACCTTCAGGGTTTCCGGCACGTCGTAGGTCACGATGATCGAGGTGACGCCCAGCGCATCGTTGAGTTGCCGGATCAGTTGCGCGATCACATTGAGGGAAATCGGGTCGAGTCCGGCGAAGGGTTCGTCGTACATTGTCAGCACGGGGTCGAGCGCGATCGCCCGCGCCAGCGCCACGCGCCGCGCCATGCCCCCCGACAGCTCGTTGGGCATCAGCCGGCTGGCACCGCGCAAGCCGACCGCATGGAGCTTCATCAGCACGAGGTCGTGGATGATCTCTTCGGACAGGTCGGTCAGCTCGCGCATCGGGAAGGCGATGTTTTCATAGACGGAAATGTCGCTGAACAGCCCACCCGCCTGGAACATCATGCCGACTTCGCGGCGCAGCCGGTAGAGCCCCGCCTGATCCAACTCATGCACGATCCGGCCGTCAAAGCGCACCTGGCCACGCTGCGGCTGCAACTGGCCGCCGATCAGGCGCAGAATGGTGCTCTTGCCCGCGCCGCTGACGCCAAGGATACCGACTACCTTGCCGCGCGGCACGGCCAGCCGGATGCCCCGCAGCACGCTGTTGGACCCATAGGAAAAGTGCAGGTCTTCGATTTCGATCAGGTTTTCGTCGCCAACGCTCATCTATTACATATTCCCGACGGTCTAGTGTCATGATCCGACGCGGCAGTGTACTCCTCGATTCAAATGGCGATTTGGACATTACATGAAGAGGTGAAAGGACGGGAAACAGCCCTATTCCCTGTTGCATTGCCCGCTTTGCGGCGTAAACTAATTATCTGGAGACACCGATGAACGATCCGCGAGAACAGCCTGCCTATTCGATTGCCGAAGCGGCGTCCTATCTGGACATGCCGGCGGCGACTTTGCGTTCATGGGTACTCGGCCGCACTTACCAGACGAGTAGCGGCAGCCGTTTTTTCCAGCCGCTGATCGATCTGGCCGACAAAAAACGGCGCTGTCTATCCTTCTACAACCTGATCGAGGCGCTTACGCTCAACTCGATGCGCCGGACCGACCATCACATTTCGATGCCGAACATCCGCAAGGCGCTTGATTACGTCAAGCGGCAGATCAAGGAACGGCGCCCATTGCTCACCGAAAGGTTCCTGACCGACGGCGTCGATCTGTTCCTCGATAAATACGGCCAATTGGTGGCCGTTTCGAAGGATGGTCAGCTGGCGATGCGGGCCGTAATGATGGACTCTCTCAAGCATGTCCGCCGCGACAGCAAGGGCATGCCGAGCAAGCTGTATCTTTTCGCCGCACCCGCCGCCAAGTCGGCATCAACCAGCGTCGTGATCGATCCGCGCATTGCTTTCGGCAATCCGGTTCTGGATGGCACGGGCATCTCCACGGCGATTCTCGCGCAGCGCTACAAAGCTGGAGATTCCATCGACGAACTAGCCGGAGATTTCGGCCTCAGCCGCGATGCCGTCGAGCAAGCGATCCGCTACGAAGTCATCCCCCTACGAAAAGCAGCTTAGGGAACTGACGTTCTTCCTCGACCGCAACCTCGGCAGCAGGCGGGTTGCGGAAGCGATGCGTCAGGCGGGCGCCCATGTCGAGGTGCATGCCGACCATTTTCCACAAGACGGGTCTGACGAAGAGTGGCTTGCCGCCTGCGGCAAGCGCGGCTGGATCGCCATCACCCTCGATTACCGGATTCGTTACCGGGCGGGCGAGCGTGACGCTCTCAAGGAAAACAAGGTCAAGGCGTTTCTCGTCGCCAAGGCGGGGGAGATGGGCGGGGAGACCTTGGCGCGGTTGCTGGTCGAAAAATTACCCAAACTCGTCGCCTTGGCAACCCAGACTCCCGCCCCCTTCGCCTTCCGGATCACGCCCTCGGGGACAATCAGCAAACTGACGCTTAAACGGCTTTAGCCGAGGTTCGTCAGCCGCTGGTAGAGCGCGAACAAGAAGGCCACGCGCTCGCCATCGGTTTCCCATTTCGCCTTGACGTCGAGCGCCCTGGCATCGGCGGCGTAGGCCGCATCCACCGCGCGGTCGAGTTCGCGGTGCGCCTTGACCAACGCGGGCGGCATCAGGTCGGGATCGTAGAGCGTCGCCAGCGTGGTCGCCGCGTCGCGAGCGAACTCGGCGGCGCGGGCATCAAGAACGGCCTGCGCGGCGGCTGAGATGTCGGTGGTCTGCTTCTCCGTCGGCGTCGTCGGCCACGGATAGTTGTTGTAGACGATCTGCGCCGAGTAGCGGTAACGGCTTTCGAGTCGACCGGCGACATAACGCACCCAGCTGTTGTGCATGGTCGAGGTAAGGATGCCAAAGTGGAATGGCGTAGCATCGGGAACCACGAGGCAGCTATTGTTCGCGATTTTTGTCGTTTCAAGAAAACCAATGGGTATGAAGTGTCGGCGCTCCGAGGAATGCGCTGGTATCAGGAGGTAGGCAGTGTTCGGCTGGCGAATCTCGCCGAACAATGTAGGCGTTGCCGCCAAGGTGCGGGTGGTTTCCCGGCTGCTGTCGGCGCGCAATTTCTTCACCCCCGCTACCCGCTCGGCCACCAAGGGCATGGCCTTGAGTTCCGCTGCCGGGCAATCGACCAGCCAGAGGCACCAGCGCGGAACGCGGTTGATGAATTCATCGGCGCCCATGAAGGGCCGAATCCATTTCTTCGCCGCCGGTTCGGTGCCCAGCAGTTCGCGCTTTTCATCGTCCGATAACAGCAAGTTTCCGCCATCGTTGGGCATGCTGCCGAAGATGATGGGCGGCACCTTCGAGATTGCCTGGCGGCGCGAAGGCAGTACGGTCTCGGCGGCGTCGACGAGATAGGGATTGATGCTCGCCGCCTTGACTTCGTGCGGCTCGCCGTCGGGCGTCTCGTATTCGAAAAGTCGGCGCTGGCGGGACGGCACTTCGGCGCCGAAGCCGACGATCACACAGTGGACCGCCGCCCTGCCCGGCGCCTCGTTCATCCATTTGAAGGTGCGGTGGGCGAACCGGATGTGGATGCCCTGATTGAGCAGCCAGCCCCACAGCACGCCGACCTGCTCGCCCTGCGTGATGCTGTTGGTCGAGACGAATGCGCAGCGCACCGCTCGGCGCGCCTTCTGCTCGACCTCGGCGGCGTCGAGGAACATGTCGTGCATGGCATGCTCGCCCTTGCCGAAGCGCACGTCCTTGAACTTCTTGCGGCCCGGCGCGGCGCGCTCGACGATCTGGCCGAAGGGATTGATTTCGGCCGTGACGTAGCGCGCCGCCTTGACATACCAGCCGGCGACGAAATCGAGCACGCCGGCGCCGTGGATGCCGGTACAGACCTGCGCGAGGTCGGCCTTCTGCTCCGGGGTCTGGTGCTGCTTGCCGACGAAAGGCGGATTGCCGAGGATGTAATTCAGCCGCGTCGGCGGCACGAACTCGGCCCAGTCGAGCTGCAGCGCGTTGCCGTGGCGGATGTGCGCGCTTTTCACAAGAGGGATGCGCAGGATCGGCTCGCCGAAGACTTCGCTCGCCTCGATGTTCATCTGGTGGTCGGTGAGCCACATGGCGACCTGGGCGACCTGCGCCGGGAATTCCTCGATCTCGATGCCGAAGAACTGATCGACGTCGACGGCGATGGGCAACGCGCCCCAGCGCTGGCCGAGCTTCTCGGCGGCCTTGAGCACGTCGATTTCAAGCCGCCGCAACTCACGATATGAGATGACGAGGAAGTTGCCGCAGCCGCAGGCCGGATCGAGGAAAGTCAGGCGCGCAAGCTTCTTCTGGAATTCGAACAACAGGTTCTTGTTGGTCTTGACCTGTTCGAATTCGGCGCGCAGCTCGTCCATGAACAAGGGGCCGATCAGCTTGAGGATATTGGCCTCGCTGGTGTAGTGCGCGCCGAGCTGGCGCCGGCGGTCGCGTGCGTCGAGTTCGATCACGGCCTGGAACATCGCGCCGAAGATGGCCGGCGAGATCGCGCCCCAGTTCATGCCGCACAGGTCGATCAGCAGGGTACGCATAGCGCGGCTGAACACCGGCGGGTCGAGCCGCTCCTCGAACAGGCGGCCGTTGACATAAGGAAAGGCGGCGAAGATTTCCGGCAGCGATTTCTGGCGCTTGTCGTAGGGCGTGTTCAGCACGACGAACAGGCGGCCCAGCTGATCGCCGAGATCGGAGCCATCCTCCTGCGTGTGGTTCTCGATCAGATCCTGCAGCGCATCTTTGGGCTGGAAGATGCCGGTGTCGTCGGCAAACAGGCTGAACAGCAGCCGGACGAGGAAAACTTCGAGGGCATGGCCGTCGTAGCCATCGCGTTTGAGCAGATCGTGCAGATCGCCCATCCTCTGCACGGCCTCGACGTTGATCGGGTCCTGCTCGCGCACCTTCTGGCGACGATAGCCGGCGATGAAGCCGAATAGATGAATCTTGCGCGGGAACTCCTTGAGGGTCAGTGTCTGTTCTGTGCCTTCTTCCAGATCGTGGAGGATGAAATGCCGGAAGTCCGAAACGACGACGAAGCGTGGCAGTTCCTTGTCGTTCAGCCCCTCGAAATAATCGGCGGCCTGCTGGAAGGCGGCATCCAGATCGGCGCCCGCGCTCTTGTGTTCGGCCAGCATCAGGCCGGGCCAGAACACATCGATCCGGCCATGGCCGGCATGCTTCAAACGGGAAACCGTTTTCTCGTAAACAGCGACGCGCCGGCGCTGCACGCCGAACACGGCAAAAAATTCGTTCCAGAAGGTTTGCGCTTCGGCACGCTCCGAGCTCACGTCGGCCCAGTCATGGGCGAAGCGTTGAGCGTTGGTGCGTATCTCGGACCAAGTGAGCGGCATGGCGCGGCTAAGGATATGAGTGCCGCATCATAGCCGAGACATGGTCTGCCAAAGCGCCCCGAAATCCCTTACCATGCGCGCCCGTCCAACCTTTCGGTACCGCACATGAAACCCATGGAACATCTGCTCGAACGCTTCATGTTCGCCAGCCGCTGGCTGCTGGCGCCCTTCTATATCGGGCTGGTGGGCGCGATCGTTCTGCTGCTGGTCAAGTTCGTCAAGGAGTTCTTCATCCTCCTGCCGCAGGTACTCGTTCTCGAAGGCGGCCAGGTGATGGTCGGCATCCTCACGCTCGTGGATGTGGTGCTGGTCGCCAACCTGCTGCAGATCATCGTGTTCGCCGGATACGAAAATTTCGTCTCGAAGATCGACACGGGCGACCACGAGGACCGTCCCGAATGGATGGGCCACGTGACCTTCGCCGACCTGAAGATCAAGGTGATCGGCTCGATCGTCGCCATTTCCGGCATCGAGCTGCTCAAGGTCTTCGTCGATCTCGACACCTACAGCAACGAGCAGATCGCGTGGAAGGTCGGTCTGCACATGGTGTTCGTCGTTTCCGGCGTCCTCTTCGCGCTGATGGACCGGCTGACCGCCGGCAAGCCGGCCGGCCATTGAGCCCACCCCGAAATCGCCGCTGCGCGGCGATCTCCCCTCAAGGGGCAAAAAAACTCGGGGGCGGCCCTTCGTTTTCTTGACGCGACGACGCTCCGGTTCAGAATTCGAGAGGATCGACGTCGAGATGCCAGCGCAGCTCGCGCGGCGTCTTGAGGCCGTAAAGCGCTGCCATCCATTGCGTCAGGAAGCCTTGCAAAGCCGGCCGGCTGCGGGATTCGACCAGCAGTTGCGCGCGTTCGCGGTTCTTCAACCGCGCGAGGCGCATCGGTACCGGGTCGTAGAGCAGCACTTCCGCAAAAGTCGGCGCTGACGAGACGGCAGCGTGAAGGAAGGCAAGCGCTTCTTTTAGTTCGCGGGCCTCGGCGCGCAGCATGGCCTGGAAGGCGAAGGGCGGGAAACCGGCCCCCTCGCGCTCGGCAAGTTGTGCGTTGGCAAAGGCCGTGTAGTCGTGTTCGACCAGCGCGCGGTAGAGCGGATGGTCGGGATATTCGGTCTGGATCAGCACTGCGCCGGGCAGGTCATGCCGGCCGGAACGGCCGCCCACCTGCATGATCTGGGCGAACAGGCGTTCGGGCGCTCGGAAGTCGGCGGCGAACAGCGCGGCATCGGCGCCGACCACGCCGACCAGCGTGAGTTTGGGAAAGTCGTGGCCCTTCGCCAACATCTGGGTGCCGACGAGGATGTCGGCCTCCCCGGCATGGATCGCCGCGAGCAGCGCCTGCCATTTCTTCGGCGAATCGGCGGAGTCGCGGTCGATGCGCAGGGTGCGCGCTTCCGGAAACTGCTCGGCGAGCTTGGCTTCCAGCCGCTGCGTGCCGCGCCCGAAGGGCTGCAGATCGAGGTTGCCGCAGTCGGGACAGTGGTGCGGAATCGTCGCTTCCAGCCCGCAATGGTGGCAACGCAAACGGCGGTCGGCGAGGTGCAGCACCAGATTGGCGGCGCAGCGCCGGCAGTGCGAGATCCAGCCACAGGCCGGGCAGGCGAGCACGGGCGCGTAACCGCGCCGGTTGAGGAACAGCAGGCTCTGCTCGCCGCGCCGCAAACGCTCGCCCACGGCGGCGATCAGCTCGGCGGAGAGCCCGTCCTGCAGCTTCTGCCTGCGCGTATCGACCGTGACGACGGTCGGCAGTTCGGCGGCGGCCACCGCGCGCTCGGGCAGTTCGAGCCTGGTGTAGCGACCGCTTTCGGCATGGTGGAAGGTCTCGAGCGAGGGCGTGGCCGAGCCGAGCACGATGGGAATGTCGCGTTGCCGCGCGCGATAGATCGCCACGTCGCGCGCCGAGTAGCGCAGGCCTTCCTGTTGCTTGAAGGAGGCGTCGTGCTCCTCGTCGACGACGATGAGTCGCAGTGCTGGCATCGGCATGAAGACCGAGAGCCGCGTGCCGAGCACGATGGCCGCGCGTCCCTCCAGCGCGGCGAGGAAGGCGCGTGCGCGCGCGGCATCCGCCACGCCGCTGTGGGCCGACACGACATGCGCGCCGGGAAAGCGCGCGCTCACGCGCGACTCGAGTTGCGGCGTCAGCGCGATTTCGGGCACCAGCATCAGCGCCTGCCCGCCGCGCGCGAGGACCGCCTCGATGGCGCGCAGGTAGACCTCGGTCTTGCCGCTGCCCGTGACACCGTGCAACAGGAAAGTCTGGAAGCCACTCGCCTTGACGATGGCGTCAATGGCGGCAGCCTGGTCGGCCGTCGCCGCGTTGCTGCTCGGTGCCGTCTCCATATTGGAGGCTCGCCGGCCTTCTGCCGTCTCGCCAGCGCCGACTTTGGGCTTGATTGGGCGCGGCTTTTTTCCCTTGCGCAACAGCGGCGGCAGGGCAAATGCCATGACTTGGCCGAGCGGATGATGATAGTAGCGCGCGCAGAACCGGCAGAGTTCGAGCCAGTCGGCAGGCAGCGCCGGCAGTTCGCCCAGGAGTTCGGCGGATTTCAGCTTTTCGGCCGGCTGGTCGCTCTGTTCGACCACGCCCAGCACCACGCCGACCCTGCTGCCGGTGCCGAAAGGCACTTTGGCCAGACGGCCGACGGCGTTTTCCGGCAAATCCCCGTCATGCCGGTAATCGAACAGGCGGGGCAACGGCACGTCTAGGGCAATCTGAAGGATACTCATTGAGGGATTGAGGTTAGCTGCGTTCCTTCGAGTGATTCTTCGTTTATGGCCTTAATCGTTTGCCTGATAAGTCTTTTTTAAAATCCGAAAAACCTGTGGATAATTTTGTGAATAAAAATTCGGTTTATTGCAGTGCAGTGTTGCCATTTGTACCAAAGTCATGGTAGTGCAATATTAGAGCAAGCATATTTACATTTTTTTCAATGGGTTAGATATTTCCCGACTATAAAGATCGGATAACCCACTGACTTATCATGGAAATCATCCTTCTGTGTATAAGTCAACTATTCCCGGCCGATCGAATGCCTCTCGGGATGCGCCTTTGCGGAGGGGGCCGGCGGGAAGGAAGGCGGGCAGCGGGTTGCCGCCGCCCTCATTTTTTTCTGTAGGTGTGGACAGTGTCTACGAGCACCGTCACGTTGTCGGGCGGTGTGTGCTGGTTGATGCCGTGACCCAGGTTGAAGACATGGCCGGTGTTGCCGCCGTCCGCCGCACCATAGCTGTCGAGGATGCGCGTGGCCTCCTTCGCCACCGCTTCCGGTGAAGCGAACAGCGTCAGCGGGTCCATGTTGCCCTGCAGCGCCACCTTGCCATCGACGCGCCGGCGCGCCGCGCCGAGGTCGGTGGTCCAGTCGAGGCCGACCGCGTCGCAGCCGGAAGCGGCGATCTTCTCGATCCACTGGCCGCCGCCCTTGGTGAACACGATGCAGGGAATCCGCTCGCCGTCGTGGGTCTTTGTGAGGCCGTCGATCACCTGCTTCATGTAGGCCAGCGAAAATTCCTCGTAGGCCGCGTGCGAGAGCGCCCCGCCCCAGGTATCGAAAATCTGCACCGCCTGCGCGCCGCACTCGATCTGGGCGTTGAGGTAGCCGGTCACGGCCTTGGCATTGACCGCGAGGATGCGATGCAGCAGGTCGGGCCGGTCGTAGAGCATGGTCTTGACCCTGCGAAAATCGTCCGACGAGCCGCCCTCGACCATGTAGCAGGCCAGCGTGAAAGGCGAGCCCGAGAAGCCGATCAGCGGCACGCTGTTTGCCAGCGCGCGGCGGATTTCGGCGACGGCGTCCATCACGTAGCGCAGGTGGTCCCAGGGGTCGGGGGCCGTCAGGTCGCGGATCGCCCATTCCTCGCGCAGCGGCCGCTCGAACTTCGGCCCCTCGCCTTCGGCGAAATACAGGCCCAATCCCATCGCGTCGGGGACGGTAAGGATGTCGGAGAACAGGATCGCGGCGTCGAGGTCGTAGCGCGTCAGCGGCTGCAGCGTCACCTCGCAGGCGAGGCTCGGCGACTTGCAGAGATCGAGGAAGCTGCCGGCGCGCCGGCGCGTCTCGCAATACTCCGGCAGGTAGCGGCCCGCCTGACGCATCAGCCACAAGGGCGTGTAGTCGGTCGGCTCGCGCAGCAGGGCGCGCAGAAAGTTGTCGTTCTTGGGACGGGCCATGTTTTATTTCCTATCGTTTCATCGAATTATCGCATGCCGACCCTGTTGAAATGTCGGACAATGCCCGAAAGCAAAACCTTCGGAGATCGACATGGCAAGACAAATCGGCATCCTCACCGCCGGCGGCGACAGCCCTGGCCTCAACGCGGCGATCCGCGGCGTCGGCAAGGCCGCGATGGGCCATTACAAGATGCACGTCGTCGGCTTCCGCGACGGCTTCCGCGGCCTGATGGAAAATCGCACGATGGCGCTCGACGGCGGCCAGCTCTCGGGCATCCTCACGGTCGGCGGCACCATCCTCGGCACCAGCCGCGACAAGCCGCACAAGATGCCGGTCGGCGGCAAGATCCTCGACATGACCGACGCGATCGCCGGGAACTACCACGACAACCATCTCGACTGCCTCGTCTGCCTGGGCGGCGGCGGCACGCTGAAGAACGCGCTGCGCCTCAAGGAAAAGGGCCTCAACGTCATCAACCTGCCGAAGACCATCGACAACGACGTCTGGGGCACCGACACCACCTTCGGCTTCGACACCGCGCTGGGCATCGCCACCGAATGCATCGACCGCCTCCACAGCACGGCCCACAGCCACCACCGCATCATCGTCGTCGAGATCATGGGCCACCGTGCCGGCTGGCTCGCGCTCGGCGCGGGCATCGCCGGCGGCTCCGACGTGATCCTCATCCCGGAAATCCCCTACGACCCGGCGAGCATCGCCGAATCGATCCGCGAACGCAGCCGCAAGGGGCGCCCCTTCTCCATCGTCGCGGTGGCGGAAGGCGCCATCTCGAAGCAGGATCTCGCCGCGCTGAACGACGCGAAACTGAAGAAAAAGGCCATCAAGGAAAAGGCGAAAGCCAATCCGAAACTCGCGAAGCAAATGGACGACACCGAGGCCGACGCCGCCGAACTGATCTGGGCCGGCCGCACGCTGCGGCTCGCGCAACAGCTCGAAAAACTCACCGGCCTCGAGGCGCGCCTGACCATCCTCGGCCACCTGCAGCGCGGCGGCACGCCCTCGGCGGCCGACCGCATCCTCGCCACGCGGCTCGGCACCGCCGCCGCCGACCTGATCGCCAAGAAACAGTATGGCGTGCTGGTCGCTTCGCACGGCGAAGGCACGCGCGCCGTGAAGATCGAGGACTGTGCCGGCAAGGTCAAGACCGTGCCGCCCGACCACCCGATGATCCTTTCGGCGCGGCGGGTCGGCACGAATTTCGGCGACTGAACGGTTACTTTCTCCAGAAAGCCGGCGTCAGCACGACGAGCAGGGTGAAGACTTCCAGCCGGCCGAGCAGCATCGCGAAGGTACAGATCCAGGTCTGGAAATCGTCGAGGATAGCGAAGGTCGTAGCCGGGCCGACCTGATTCAGGCCGGGGCCGGTGTTGTTGATGCTCGCGACCACGGCGGAAACGGCGGTGATGGTGTCAAGCCCCGACAGCGACATCAGCAGCGTCAGCGCGGCGATGGAAACGCTGTACATGAAGCCGAAGGCGAGCACCGCGAAGAGGATCTTGCTCTCGACCGGCATCCCGCCGACGCGCACCGGCCAGACGGCGCTGGGGTGCATGGCGCGCATCAGCTCGCGATAGACCTGCTTGAACAGGATGATCGCGCGCATCATCTTGATGCCGCCGCCGGTCGATCCGGCGCTGGTGGCGAAGCAGCTCAGGAACAGCATCCAGAGCGGCGCGAAGGCCGGCCAGAGGTTGTAGTCGGTATTGGCGTAGCCGGTCGTCGTGGCGATCGAGACGACGTTGAAGGCGGCAAAGCGCAGCGCCGTGCCGAAGTCCGGATAGACATCGAGCGCCGCCAGGTAGATCGCGATGCCGATCACGCTGCCGATGACCACGACCAGATACCAGCCAATTTCCGGATCGCGGCGGTAAGGTGCGAAGCTGCGGCCATGCACAGCGAGGAAGTGCGTGGCGAAGTTGATGCCGGCCAGCAGCATGAAAAAGATGGTCACCGCCTCGATGGCCGGCGAATCCCAGTAACCGAAGCTTGCATCGTGGCTCGAGAAACCACCGAGTCCCATCGTGCTGAATGAGTGCATCACGGCGTCGAACCAGTCCATGCCCGCCCATTTGAGGCCCAGAATGCAGGCCAGCGTGATGGCGGCATAGACCCCCCAGAGCCCCTTCGCGGTCTGCGTCATGCGCGGCGTCAGCTGCGAATCCTTCATCGGGCCGGGCGTCTCGGCCTTGAACATCTGCCGCCCGCCGATGCCGAGCAGCGGCAGCACGGCAACGGCCAGCACGATCAGGCCCATGCCGCCCAGCCAGACCATCATGCCGCGCCAGAGGTTGATCGAGGGCGGCAAGTCGTCCAGCCCGGAGATCACTGTCGCGCCGGTCGTGGTCAGACCCGACACCGCCTCGAAATAAGCGTCGGTGAACGAGATCCCCAGCTGCAGGATCAGCGGCAGGGCCGCAAAGACCGGCAGCAACGTCCAGACCATCACCACCATCAGGAAGCCGTCGCGCACCTTGAGGTCGGTCGTCGCGCGGCGTGCCGACCACCAGAGGCCGAGGCCCGTAGCGAAGGTCAGCAGGAAGGCTTCGTCGTAGGCGGTGGTCGCCCCATCCTGCCAGACCCACGACAGCAGCAGCGGGACCAGCATCGTCAGCGCGAAGCACATCAGCAGCACGCCGAAGACGCGGATGAGCGGATGGAAGCGTTTCATGGTGTGGAAAGTCGGCTCTGGCGGGACGGCACCCGTTACTTTTTCCAGAATGCCGGCATCAGCACGACCAGCAGGGTGAAGATTTCCAGCCGCCCGAGCAGCATGGCGAAAGTGCAGATCCAGGTCTGGAAATCATTGAGCACCGCGAAAGTGGTCGCGGGACCGACGAGGTTGAGGCCCGGGCCGGTATTGTTGAGTGTCGCGGCCACCGCCGAGAAGGCGGTGACGATGTCGAGGCCGCTGGCGGCCATCAGCAGCGAGAGCGACACGAAGCTGACGGTATACACGAAGCCGAAGGCCATCACGCCGGTCAGCACGTTCTGCGAAATGATGGCGCCGCGGATGCGCACCGGCCAGATCGCGCTGGGGTGCATGGCGTGCAGCAGTTCGCGATAGACCTGCTTGTAGAGGATCATCGCGCGGATCATCTTGATGCCGCCGCCGGTGGAGCCGGAACAGGCGATGAAGCTGCCGAGGAAGAGCATCCAGAGCTGGGCGAAGAAAGGCCACTGGCCGTAATCGGTCGTTGCCAGCCCAAGGGAGGTGGCAAGCGAGATCGAATGGAAGGCCACGTAGCGCAGCGCCGAGCCGAACTCGTCGAAGGTACCCAGCGCCAGCAGATAGAACGTCAGCGCCAGGATGCTCGCCGCCAGCACGCCGAGGAAATACGGAGCTTCCGGGTCGTTACGGTAAGGGGCGAGGGTACGGTTGTGCAGCACGAGAAAGTGCGTCGCATAGTTGATGCCCGACAGCAGTGCGAAGAACATCACCGTGAGCTCGATCTCGAGGCTGGCGAAATGGCCGAGACTGGCATCCTTGGTCGAGAAGCCGCCCAGCCCGAGGGTGGTGAAGGCATGCATCAGCGCATCCCAGGGCTCCATGCCGAAGGCCCAGAGCGAGAAACCGCAGGCCAGCGTGAGAATCAGGTAGACGGTCCACAGGCCCTTGGCGGTTTCGGCGATGCGCGGCGTCAGGCTGGCCTCTTTCATCGGGCCGGGCACTTCGGCCTTGAACATCTGCCGACCGCCGATGCCGAGCAGCGGGAGGATCGCGACCGCCAGCACCACCACGCCCATGCCACCGATCCAGTGCATGAAGGTACGCCAGAAATTGATCGACAACGGCAAGTGGTCGATACCGGAAAGCACCGTCGAGCCGGTCGCCGTCAGGCCCGAGGTTGCCTCGAAATAGGCATCGGTGAAGGAAATGTCCAGATGCAGCCAGAGCGGCAGGCAGGCGAACAGGGGCAGCACCGTCCAGAGCAGCACGACGAGCAGGAAGCCGTCGCGGATCTTCATTTCGCGCCGCTCGCGATACAGGCTGAGGAACAGGGCCAGCCCGCAAATCAGCGTCGCCGCGAAAGCCTCGTCGAACGCCCGATGGGCGCCATCGCCGACGTACCAGGAAACCCCCATCGGTACGGCAAGGCAGGCGGAAAACCCGATCAGCAGCGCACCGAATACCCGAAGCAGCGGATAGAAGCGGCGCATATCAATCGGTCAGAGGAACTGGAAGCCGACCTGGAAGAGCTTTTCGACCTGCCCGACTTCGCGCTTGCGCACACAGAAGACGATGACGTGGTCGTCGGATTCGATCACCGTGTCGTGGTGCGGAATGATGACGCGCTCGACATGTTCGTAGACCAGGAAACCGTCCTTGCTGACCGTTTCCGCCTGTTTGCTGTGGCGCACGATCGCACCGATGTGCGCACCCTTGATCTTCGGCAGTTCCTCGATGCGCCTGCCGACGACTTTCGAGCTGTTCTTGTCGCCGTGGGCAATCAGCTCGAGCGCCTCGGCGGCACCGCGCCGCAGGCTGTGCACCTTGACGACGTCGCCGCGCCGCACATGCGTCAGCAGCGCGCCGATCGACACCTGCGCCGGCGAGAGGCCGATGTCGATCGGCCCGCCCTGCACCATGTCGGCGTAGGCGCGGCGGTTGATCAGCGCCAGTACGCGCTTGCAGCCGAGCCGCTTGGCCAGCGAGGCGGCCATGATGTTGTCCTCGTCGTCGTTGGTCAGGGCGAGGAACATGTCGATCTCGTCGATGTTTTCCTGCGCCAGCAGGTTTTCGTCGGTCGCTTCGCCGTGGAGCACCAGGGTGTTGGCAAGCTTGCCGGCGATGACCTCGGCGCGCCGCCGGTCCACCTCGATGAGCTTGACCTCGTACCTGCCTTCCAGCGTCTGGGCGACGCGCTGGCCGATGTTGCCGCCGCCGGCGATCATGACGCGGCGCACCGGCTCGCGGTTGCGGCGCAGCTCCTTCAGCACCGGCCGGATATGGCGGCTGTCGGCGAGCAGAAACACCTCGTCGCCCGGCTCGATGACGGTATCGCCATCCGGATCGAGGGGCTGGTGTTCGCGGAAGATCGCCGCGATGCGCGCATCGACGCCCGGCGGCAGATGCTCGCGCATGGTGCGGATCGGCTTGCCCACCAGCAGGCCGTCCTGCTTCGCGCGCACGCCGACCAGCGTCACCTTGCCGCCGGCGAACTCGAGCACCTGCAGGGCCTCGGGAAACTCGACCAGCTTGGCGATGTAGTCGGTGATGTCCTGCTCGGGGCAGATCGCGTAGTCGACGGCGAAGTTCTCGTTGCTCAGCAGCGCGGGGTCGAGCAGGTCGGGCGAACGCAGCCGGGCGATGCGCGTGCTGACGTTGAACAGGCTGCGGGCGATCTTGCAGGCCACGAGGTTGGTCTGGTCGGACTGGGTGACCGCGACCAGCATGTCGGTGTCCTCGATGCCCGCATCGCGCAGCACGTTCGGATAGGCGGCGTTGCCGGCCACCGTACGCACATCGAGCCGGTCGGCCAGCGCCGCCAGCGCATCGCGATCCTGGTCGATGACGGTGATGTCGTTCGCTTCCGACGAGAGTGCCTCGGCCACGCTGGCGCCGACCTGCCCGGCGCCGAGAATCAGGATTTTCATTCTTCGTTCTCTTTGGATGCGTTGCGCAGGCCGAGATCCTTGAGCTTGCGATAGAGGTGGGTGCGCTCGAGGCCGGTCTTCTCGGCCAGCCGCGTCATGCTGCCGCCCTCGATCCGCAGGTGATGTTCGAAGTAGAGCTTCTCGAACATCTCGCGCGCCTCGCGCAGGGGCAGCGCCAGCATCTCGGGCAACAGGCCGGGGGCGATGTCGGGCAGCGCCGCCGCGCCGGGGTTCAGCAGGTGCTGCACCTCATCGGCGCCGATTTCCTCTTCGAGCGCGGCGAGCGCCAGCGACTTGACGACGCTCCTGAGTTGGGCATAGCCCTCGGGCCAGGGATGCTGGCGCAACGCGTTCTGCGCCGCGACCGAGAGGTGCCGGTTCGGCACTTCGCCGGCCTCGACCAACTGCGTCAGGAGATGCGTGGCGAGGTCAGGAACATCGTCCTTGAGTTCGGCCATCGATGGCAGGCCGATGCTGATGTCGAAGAGACGGTCGAGCACGGCCTCGTCCCAGCCCTGCGCGGCGAGCGCGACGGCATCATGCGTGGTAGCCGCGACCAGCCGCAGGCTGTGCCGCTCGAGACGGTCGAGGGCGAAGGCGAGATTCTTCTGCTGCAGGCGCGTCAGCTTCGCAAGTTCGCCGCAATACAGCACCCCGCCACCGGCTTGCGCGAGAACTTCGAGGGAGATCGGATTGGAGTCGTGGCCAATGTCGATCCAGGCCTTGCCGGTGGGCTGCAGCGTGCGCGCGGCCAACTCGACGATCGAGGCGGCCGGCGCGCGCAACAGCACCGCGCGGCTCTTCGCCGCCACCTGCTCGAGGCGCTTGCGCAGGTCCTTGAGGGCCGGGGAGCGCGGAAAGGCCGCCAGTGTCAGCGCGGCGCCGGTTCTGGGCGCGCGCTCGAGCCCCTGCTTGACGGCCGCGAGCAGCTTCTGCATGCCGATCGGCTTTTCGAGGAAGCCGACCGCGCCAATGCGCGTCGCCTCGACGGCGGTGTCGATGGTGGCGTGGCCGGACATCATCACCACCGGCATGTTGAGCTGGCCGCTGGCCGCCCATTCCTTGAGCAGCGTCACGCCGTCGGTGTCGGGCATCCAGATGTCGAGCAGCACCAGGTCGGGACGCCGCTCGTCGCGCCAGGCGCGCGCCGTCGTGGCATTTTCCGCGGTGGCGACGTCGTGCCCCTCGTCGGTGAGTATCTCGGAAAGCAACTCGCGGATGCCGACTTCGTCGTCGATGACCAGGATCTGTGACATGTCCGGAATTATGCCGCCGTAACTTCGCCGTGGGAATGAGGAGGTGGGGGCCGATTCAGTGGCAATTGCACGCTCACCTCGGCGCCGCCGCCCTGCGCCGCGGCACGGTTGGCGAGCGCGATCGTGCCGCCGTGATCGGTGACGATCTTCTGCACGATCGCCAGCCCGAGGCCGGTGCCCTTGGGCTTGGTCGTCACGTAGGGCTCGAAGGCGCGCTGCAGGATTTCCGGCGGGAAGCCGGACCCCTGATCGGACACCACCAGCTTCGCCATGCGGCCGTTGAGTTGCGTCGCGACCGTCACCGGTGCCGTCCCGCCGGCGCCGACTTTCTCATTCGACGCCTCGCCGGCGTTCTTGATCAGGTTGTGCAGCACCTGGCGGACCTGGTCGGCGTCGGCCAGCACCGGTGGCAGGACCGGATCGAGTTCCGCCGACACCGCGATCGGCCCGTCGGCATACAGATCGAGCACCTCGACCACCAGCGCATTGAGGTCGAGCGGCTTGGCGACCGGCGGCGGCAGGCGCGCATAGTCGCGGAAGTCGTTGACCATGTTCTTCATCGCCTCCACCTGCTCGACGATGGTGCGCGTCGCGCGCGCGAGCATCGCCGCGCTGTCGGGATCGAGCTTGTCGCTCAGTTTCATCTGCAGCCGCTCGGCGGAGAGCTGGATCGGCGTCAGCGGATTCTTGATCTCGTGCGCGAGCCGCCGGGCGACCTCGCCCCAGACCGCGGCGCGCTGCGCTGCTTCGCGCTCGACGCGCGCCTGTTCGAGCTGCACGGTCATCTCGTTGAAGGAACGCGTCAGCACGCCCAGTTCGTCGTCGGTCTCGAGCACCGCGCGCGGCGTCAGGTCGCCGGCCGCCACGGCACGCGTGCCTTCGGCGAGCATCAGCAGCGGCTTGGCGAGGCGCGCGGCCAGGAAGAAGGCGAGCGCGACGGCCGCGAACAGCGCGAGCAGCAGCGCGAAGGTCAGGGTCAGGGTATACAGGCGCTTCAGGCCCGCGCGGCCAAGCTGCAGCTCCTGGTAATCGCGCTGCGCCTCCTCCACGAGAGCGGCGCTTTGCGTGATGGCGGGCGGGACCGGCTGCTCCAGTTGCAGCACCAGCGGCTCGGCGTCGAGACGATAGCCGCCGACGGGGATCAGCGCACGCACGACGAAACCGGCGGCGGCATCGCCCTCGACACGCGCGGTACCCGAACCCAGCCGCGCCTGGCGCAGGCGTGCGACTTCCGGCAATGCGGGCAGCAGGCCCTGCAGGTCGCCGCTGCTGTTGGCGACGAGATGCCCGCCCGTGGTCATCAGCGCGGCGGAATGCACCCCGGCCTGTTCGCGCAGGCGGTTCAGCATGACTGCCCCCGGCGCCGGCAGGTCGGCCAGATCGTAGGCCATCGAGCGCCCCTTGGCGAGCAGGTCGGCCTGCATCGCGTCGAACACGCCGCGGCCGAGATCGAGCCCGCCGTCGAGCGCCGCCTCGACGCGCACGTCGAACCACGAATCGATGCTCTTCACCGCGAACTGCATGGACACCGCATACACCAGCGCGCCCGGCAGCACGGCCATCAGGGCCAGCATCAGCAACAGGCGCGACTTGAGCCGCGCACCGAACACGCCCTTCCGCCAGTCGCGCCACAAGCGGCGCAACTGGGTGACCACCAGTCCCAGCAGGACCAGCGCGGCAAGGGCGTTCATGCCGATCAAGAGCGGCGTGTGGCGCGCGAACAGAGCGGTGTCGGCGCTCGCCGAAGCGAGCAGGATCACCAGCATGCCGCCCAGCGCGGCGGCAATCGCCAGGGCGATGATCATTGCTCAGGCACGGGGGTGAACTGCCAGGTATGGATGCTGGCCTCGACCTGCCAGTCGCGATCGGCGAGTGCATCGACCTGCAGGGGCTTGGGCAACTGGGTATGGTCGAGCGAGAGGCGCACCGCTGCCACCAGGGGCTCGCCGACCGGCAGGGCGGACTTGTCGGCCACGTGCAGGCGCGCGACGCGGCCCAGCGCCGCCAGCGCCTCGTCGAGCGTATCGTAGTTCTGGTGCAGGGTGCCGAGCGTCAGGCGGTACTGGCGCGTCAGCGCCTGATAGCTCAGACGATACTTGAGCACGCGGCCGGCCACGTGCTCGTCGATCCAGTACCAGCGCTTGCGCTTGATCTGTATCTCGAAGCGGAAGTGCAGCGGCACGCCCTTGCTGACGGCGTCTTCGAGGCGCGCGCCGATCTGGATGGCGAACTCGGCGTTGATCGCGTAGCCGCGTTCGTCGGGCACCATTTCCGCGCGCTTCGTCTCGATGCTGCCGGCCTGCGCGAGGCCGAGCATCAGCAGTCCGGCAAGCAGGACGCAGGTCCGCTCAAGGCGCTTTTTCCAGCAGTGCGTAATAGAAGCCGTCATGCGAGGCGGTGGGCAAGAGTTGCAATTCAGGATCGGCACCGCCCGTGGGCAGGTGGCGCGCATCCGGGTGACGCGCCGCGAAGGCGCGCATCTGGTCGCCGTTTTCCTCGGAAAATATCGAACAGGTGCAGTAGAGCATTTTGCCACCGGGCGCCAGCAGCGGCCACAATGCAGCGAGAATGGCGGCCTGCGTCTGTGCGAAAGCCGCCACATCCGCCGCGCGCCGCAGCCATTTGATGTCGGGATGCCGGCGCGCCACACCCGAGGCGGAACAGGGCACGTCGGCGAGGATGCGGTCGAAGGACCGGCCGTCCCACCAGCCCGCCGGCTGGCTGGCGTCGGCGACCTGGATGTTCGCCTTGAGGCCCAGCCGATCGAGGTTTTCGGCGATGCGACGCGCTCGCTGCGGATCGACCTCGAGCGCGGTCAAATCGACGTCGGCCAGCTCGAGCAGATGCGCGGTCTTGCCGCCGGGCGCGGCACAGGCATCGAGCACCCGCATGCCGTCCCGCGCATCGAGCAGGCTGGCCGCCTGCTGTGCGCCCCAGTCCTGCACCGAGACCCGGCCCTCCCGGAAACCGGGCAGGCGCTCGACCGGCACCGGCCTGTCGAGCAGGAGAGCAGTGTCGCCAAGCGGCTTGCCCGCGAGCATGTCAACGGGTGGACGGCGACGATTCAGGCGCAGGCACATGGGCGGATGCGAGTTGCCGGCCGCCGCGATGTCCTGCCACTGATCGGGATAGGCGTCACGCAGCTTCTCCAGCCACCATTGCGGGTGGCGCCAGTGCGCCACGAGGTCCGCGTCGGCCGCGGCCAGGAGTTCGTCCCGCCGGCGCAGGAAATTGCGCAACACCGCGTTGACCAGCCCCTTGAAGGGCTTTCCGGCGGCCGTGACGGCCTGATCGACGAGCGTGTGCGCCTCTTCGGGCCGGCGTTCCAGGCGCTCCAGCGCAACCAGCAACAGCGCGCGTGCCGGCTTGTCCTTGAGAGGTTTTGCGAGCAGGCGACCGAGCAGGAAGTCGCCGCGCCCGTAATCGCGCAGGGTCGAGAACACAAGATCGAGGACGGCGGAGCGCAGCGCCGGTGCGGTGGCGGCCAGCAATGCATCGGGCGTGCGGCCGGCAAGGACAGTGGCCACCGCCTCCGCGGCGGTTTTGAGCGCTACTGAAAGCAGCGGTGATTTCAACTGAAGCGTTGGCCGACGGAAATGGGGAAGCCGCGCAGAAAGTCGGCGCTGGCGAGACGGCTCCCGCCCGGCTTCTGCAGTTCGACGAGGGTCAGTGCACCTTCTCCACACGCCACGGTGATGCCGGCGGGCGTGACGGCCAGTATTTTTCCCGGCGTTTCGCCGGGCTGGCCGCTGCCCTCGGCCGGCCGTGCGCGCCAGACCTTGATGACGGCGTCGTCCAGTCGCGTCAGACAGCCGGGAAAGGGATCGAAGGCACGGATGCGCCGCTCGATGACTGCGGCAGGCTGGGTCCAGTCGATCGCCGCCTCGGCCTTGTCGATCTTGGCGGCGTAGGTCACGCCCTCGGCCGGTTGCGGCACCGGTTTCAACGCATCCAGCTGCTGCAGCGCCATCACGATCAGCCGGCCGCCGAGCAGCGCCAGTTTGTCATGCAGCGAGGCTGCCGTCTCGTCGGGGCTGACTTTCAGGCCATAGGCGAGCAGCATCGGGCCGGTATCGAGGCCGGCCTCCATCTGCATGATGGTCACGCCCGTTTCGGCGTCGCCCGCCTCGAGGGCGCGCTGGATCGGCGCCGCGCCACGCCAGCGCGGCAACAGCGAGGCATGGATGTTGAGGCAGCCGCCAGGTTTACGCTTGGGAATATCGAGCACCGCCTGCGGCAGGATCAGGCCGTAGGCCGCGACGACCAGCAGGTCGGGGGCCGCATCGATCAGCGGCTGGTGGGTCGCGGGATCCTTGAGGCGCTCGGGCTGGTGGACCGGGATGCCGTGTTCCAGCGCGACCTGCTTGACCGGGCTGGCGACGAGCTTCTGCCCGCGGCCCGCCGGCCGGTCGGGCTGTGTGAGCACCAAAGGAACCTGGCAGCCGGCCTCGAGCAGCGCGCGCAGGGCGACCGCGGCGAACTCCGGGGTTCCTGCGAATGCGATTTTCAAGCAGTAATCCTGGCTTGCTTGGCCAGTTTCGCCTTGATACGCGCAAGTTTCAAACGCGACAGGTACTCGACGAATACCTTGCCGTCGAGGTGGTCGATCTCATGCTGAATGCAGACCGCCAGCAGGCCGTCGGCTGCGAGCTCGAAGGGTTCGCCCGCCAGGTTCAGCGCACGCACCTTGACGCGTTCGCTGCGCTTCACCGTCTCGTAGATGCCCGGCACGGACAGGCAGCCTTCCTCGCCCACGCACTCGCCCTCGCGCCAGAGGATTTCGGGGTTGACGAAGACCATCGGCTGCGACTTGTCCTCGGAAACGTCGAGCACCAGCACGCGCTTGTGCTCGTTGACCTGCGTGGCCGCCAGGCCGATGCCCGGCGCCTCGTACATGGTTTCCAGCATGTCGGCCGCCAGTTTGCGGATGCCGGCATCGACCGCCTCCACGGGCTTGGCCACCGTATGGAGACGCGGATCGGGGTAGCGCAATATGGGCAATAAGGCCATGAAAATCGTCTTTAACCGGTTGATGCCTGCGGGATTTGCGGGCAGAATCTCCGCATAGCCCGGAGGTTCCATCCATGCGACGCATTATATTCGCGCTGTTCTTGAGTTTTTCAACTGCCGCCGCCTTCGCGCAGGGCGCGCCCGCCACCCCCAGGCCCCTCGAGCTGGCGGCCGACGCGCCGGAACGTCACATCGTGGTGCCCGGCGACACGCTATGGGGCATTTCCTCCAAATTCCTCAAGGATCCCTTCCGCTGGCCGGAGCTCTGGAAGATGAATGCGGAGCAGGTACGCAATCCGCACCGCATCTATCCTGGCCAGGTGCTGGTCCTCGACCGCAGCGGCGCCGACCCCACGCTGAAGATCGGCAACATCGTCAAGCTCGGCCCCGAAGTGCGCGTCGAAGTGCCGCCGCAGGAAATCCCCGCGATTCCGGCCAGCGCGATCGAGCCCTTCCTCTCGCAGCCGCTGGTCATCAACGCCGGCGACTTCGACAGCGCCCCGCGCATCGTGGCTACCCAGGAAAGCCGCGTCTTCACCGGCACGGGCGACCTGATCTACGCCACCAACAACGCCGATCCGCAGATCAAGCGCTGGCATGTCTTCCGCCCCGGCCGGCCGCTCAAGGACCCGGAAAGCAACGAGGTTCTCGGCATCGAGGCGGTCTATCTCGGCAGCGCGCGGCCGGCCGGCGAGCGCGCGGACGTGCTGCCGCTCGAAATCACCAGCGTCAAGCAGGAAATCGGCCGCGGCGACTATCTCGTGCCGGCCGAGCGGCCCGAGGTCATGAGCTACGTTCCCCACGCCCCGACGCAGGACATCAACGGCCGCGTCATGCTGATCTACGGCGGCGTCGGGGAAGCGGCGACGAACTCGGTCGTCTCGCTGTCGCGCGGCAAGTCCGACGGCCTCGAAGTGGGTCATGTGCTGGCGATCTTCCGTACCGGAACGACCGTCAGGAACCGGTTCGGGGACGAGAAGCCCCAGACGCACGTCCTGCCGGACGAGCGCATCGGCCTCGCCTTCGTCTTCCGCGTCTTCGACCGCGTTTCCTATGCGCTGATCACCTCGGCAACCCGCCCGGTGATGGAAGGCGACCGCGTCCGCAAGCCGTAATACCGTTTCCGGAGCGGGCGTGTCCTCGCCGGACGAACTGGCCGCCTGGCTGCGCCTGACCCTGATCCCCGGCATCGGCGGCGAAGGACAGCGCCGGCTGCTCAAGGCCTGCGGTTCTCCCGAGGCGATTTTTTCCACCTCCGGCAGCGCGCTGCGCGGCGTGCTGGGCAGCGCACTCGCCGAACGCCTCGTCGGTCATGACGCCCGGAGGGA
>JAJZSW010000126.1 GCA_021849505.1 Pseudomonadota bacterium | reverse complement strand
GCATCCCGAGAAGGACACCTACTGGGGCGCCGAGAAGCAGTGGCTCGCCCCGAGCGGCAGCGAAGGCAGCCGCTACTCCGGCGAGCGCGACCTCGAGAACCCCCTCGCCGCCGTGATGATGGGCCTCATCTATGTCAATCCGGAAGGCGTCGATGGCAAGCCCGACCCGCTCAAGACGGCCAGGGACGTGCGCGTCACCTTCGCCCGCATGGCGATGAACGACGAGGAGACCGTGGCCCTGGCCGCCGGCGGCCACACCGTCGGCAAGGCGCACGGCAACGGCAGCGCCGCCAACCTCGGCCCGGCCCCCGAAGGCGCGGACATCGAGGAGCAGGGCCTCGGCTGGAACAACCACAAGACGCGCGGCATCGGCGGCGACACCGTGACCAGCGGCCTCGAAGGCGCCTGGACCACGCATCCGATGAAGTGGAATACCGGCAAGGGCGGCTACTTCGACATGCTGCTCAATCACGACTGGGAACTGAAGAAGAGCCCCGCCGGCGCCTGGCAGTGGGAGCCGGTCAACATCAAGGAAGAAGACAAGCCGGTCGATGCCGAGAATCCGTCGGTCCGCCGCAACCCGATCATGACCGACGCCGACATGGCGATGAAGATGGACCCGGAGTACCGCAAGATCTCGGAGCGCTTCCACAAGGACCCGGCCGCCTTCGAAGCCGCTTTCGCCCGCGCCTGGTTCAAGCTGACCCACCGCGACATGGGCCCGAAGGCGCGCTACTTCGGTCCCGACGTGCCGAAGGAGGATCTGGTCTGGCAGGACCCGGTGCCCGCCGGCCGCAAGGACTACGACGTCGCCGCCGTCAAGGCGCAGATCGCCGCCAGCGGCTTGAGCATCGGCGAGATGGTCGCCACCGCCTGGGACTCCGCGCGCACCTACCGCGGCTCGGACAAGCGCGGCGGTGCCAATGGCGCGCGCATCCGCCTCGCCCCGCAGAAGGACTGGGAAGGCAACGAGCCCGCGCGTCTCGCCAAGGCGCTGGCGGTCTATGAAAAGATCGCCGCCGCGACCGGCGCGAGCGTGGCCGACGTGATCGTGCTCGCCGGCAACGTCGGCGTCGAGCAGGCCGCCAAGGCTGCCGGCGTCAGCGTGGCCGTGCCCTTCGCGCCGGGCCGCGGCGACGCCACGGCGGCAATGACCGACGCCGCGTCCTTCGACGTGCTCGAGCCCGTGGCGGACGGCTTCCGCAACTGGCTCAAGAAGGACTTCGTCGTCACCCCGGAAGAACTGCTGCTCGACCGCGCCCAGTTGCTGCGCCTGACCGCGCCCGAAATGACTGCGCTGATCGGCGGCCTGCGGGTGCTCGGCGCCAACCACGGCGGCAGCAGGCACGGCGTGTTCACCGACCCCAGCCGAGTGGGCGCGCTGACCAACGACTTCTTCGTCAATCTGACCGACATGGCCTACACCTGGAAGCCGGCCGGCAAGAACCTGTACGAGATCCGCGACCGCAAGACCGGCGCCGTGAAGTGGACGGCCACCCGCGTCGATCTGGTGTTCGGCTCGAACTCGATCCTGCGCGCCTACGCCGAGGTGTATGCGCAGGACGACGCCAGGGAGAAGTTCGTCAATGACTTCGTCGCGGCCTGGACGAAGGTGATGAACGCCGACCGCTTCGACCTGAAGTAATCCCGGCAGCATCGGCGGCGCTGGCGGGGCGGCATCATGCCGTCCCGCCAGCGCCGATTTTCGTTCAGCGGGCCTGCGGATGGAGTAGATTCTTCGTTCGCCAGTTGTCATTCCATCAACGCGTCCTTGCGAGGTGCCCCGATGAAACTCCGTGCGACTCTTTCAGCGCTCGCGCTTGCGGCCGCGGGCGCGCTTGCCGCCCTGCCCGCGGCCGCCGACGTCACCATTCCCTACAACGAGTACAGCGCCTCGCCGACCATCGGACACGGCAACGGCACGTCCACCGACCCGCGCAATCCCGGCTATGGCGCGCTGAAGATCTTCATCGAGAAGGTCAAGGCCTACACCGACGACCAGGGGCCGGATGCCCTGCCTCCGGGACAAAAGGTCGTCTTCCAGCGCGATCAGAAGACCGGCCGCGAGGTCAGCGCGCTGCGCGCCGGCATCCAGTTCGCCAATCGCAACGCCGAGAAGAAGTTCGCCGAACCGAGCTGGGGATTCGCCTACAACTCGGTGCCCTTCGGCATGCGCTTCGAGCAGATGCTCGCCTTCCTCTACGACGCAAAAATCGACAAGTTCGGCGGCAACGGCCTGGCGCTGGCCCAGTCGCTGCTCGACAGCCGCGGCGGCACGCAGATCGTGCTGCCGGTGGTCGGCAGCACCATGCAGGGCTCGGGCTATTTCCCGCGGCCGATCGGCAAGCCGGACTGCCGCTTCGGGGACGCAGAATGCCTGGGCCAGGGCAACGGCATCGGCCTGGCCGGCCTGTGCCAGTCGGGCTGGCGCATCCGCTTCCTCGCGCCGCCGCAGGACATCCTGGACCGCGCCTGCGACCTGCTGGTGCAGCGCGGCGTCATCCCCGCCAAGACGCTGACCTTCTATCCCCCGGTGGGCGGCCAGTCGGTCCTGCTGCCGATGCAGAGGCGCACGATCCAGGGCTTCGAGTACGTGAACCCCTATGACGACTTCGTCGATTTCTTCCCGGTCAAGGAAGCCACCGCGACGGCGCCCCTGGGCAATCCGGATGCCGGGCAACTGGACTGCAGCCCGGCGCTGCCCTTCCCGATCCCGGCCGGAACCGCCCCCAACTGCACCCAGAACATCGGCCAGAGCGGCGGGCGCTATGCCCACCATCCGGCGTGGCACCAGCCCTTCCTGATTTCGTGGATGCACATCGACAAGGCCGTCTGGAACAGCCTCAACCCCGCGCAGCGGGCGGCCATCGAGCGGGCGGCCAAGGACGCGGTGCAGGAGTCCTATCGCGCCACCGAATCGGTCGAGTGCGCCAAGCTCAAGGACATCCTCGACATCAACGAGGGCATCAGCCAGCGCAATGTCGACGGCACGCTGCGCCTGCTGGAGGGCAAACCCGTCAGCGCCGCGATGACCCTGGCCGCCTGGCCCGACGCCGCCCTGGCGGTGCTGCGCGAAGCCACCGACCAGTATCTGGCGGCGCTAGCCGGCCCGGCGGATCCCAATGCCAAGACCGAGGCGCAGAAGGACTTCACGGCCATCCACCAGGCCTTGACGCAGTATGCGCAAGGCATTGGCGCGACCAGCTTCGCCCCGGGCCGCTTCCCGGCGCGCACCGGCCTGGTCGCAGGCGAGGAGTGCCGCCTGGTCAAGTAGCCGGAAGCGCAGGTGGGGCGGCAGCATGCCGTCCCGCCAGCGCCGACTTTCATTCATGAGAAACGGGTATCCGTAATTCGCGATTGACAAGGGCCAGACCTGTTGCAACCCGGTACCGCAGTCGCGCGGACAGCCAGACCAATGGGAACTCCTCGGCCGAAACGGCCATTTACTTGGTGGGCAGCATTGGTTAGCGATATCTCGGTTACCAGTCGTCCAGCACAGGCCGCACTGAATGGCCGCTTCCCTACCCGATGAATTCACACTTCCGACCCTGAAGAGACCTTCGCCAGCAAGGTGGGGAACTTCAGGTGCTCGGCCACCGCGAACCTTGTTATTTTGTACAAACTCGGGCGGCTATGTGCCGGCTAGCGGCCAGTCAATCGGAAGAGGTACCATTACCGTGCTGCGCAACACATGGACTAGTTTGGGAAACGACATGCCGAAACAACAAAACGCAAGATACCTCATAGCCAAGCCAAGACGGGGTTATCTGATATCAGTGATTGACGCTATTGTTCGTTCGCTTTGGAAGTCCCCAACAGCAATTGAATGGCCCGCTAAGACTTATGACGAGCTTTGCCATGATGCCTCCGAAATAACAGGAAGAGAACTAAGTTCCGCATTAATTCGGTGCACTATTTACGGACACATGGATTTACTTGAGAGGTGTTCGAATAAGGAAGGACCATTGAAATGGAAGCTCTCCAAGAGTGCCCGACGTCTTGGCGGGGAGTAACGCACAATCCCGACAGAATTATCGCCAAGACAATGCGCAGATAAGTACTGCATAGTGATATTTGGCATGTTCAGGCACTTTCTGTCGCGCCAGAGTCAAGCGCTTCCTTGGCCGGTAGTGTCGTCTTCCAAGCTCTTAGTCTCGGAGCGAGAAACCACCAAAAGGGTTGAGCGCGAACAGCTGACACCATGAAATCAATATCTGGCTTGCCAGGCTTCTTTTCAGGTAGTTCAACTATCGTCCGGCCAAGTTTTGCGCGGAAGCATTTTCGGTAATACGAAAAACGCCACCGTTCCGCATTCAGCTTGACCTGCCCCCCGATTTCAGTGCCGGCATGAAGTTAGTAAAGTCCGCTTTCGAAGGGAGAAGCGGGCATGAAGAAGCGATTTACGGACGAGCAGATC
>JAJZSW010000125.1 GCA_021849505.1 Pseudomonadota bacterium | reverse complement strand
CCTCGCCCTTCTTGGCTTCGCCCTTGACCGCCAGGGCGGCCTTCATCTCGCCTTCCATCTTCGCCCACTGGTAGTCCTTGGACTCGATGCCGGAGACTTTTGGCGCTGGCGGGCCGGCAAGGACGGTGGCGGAAAACATCGTCGACACGACGAGGAACATCAATTTGTTTTTCATGGCTTCATCCGATCAGAGTTGGGAGTATGCAATTTCGATGAAGCGCATCCTAGCAACCCGGGTTGAATTTGCCGATTGGGCAAATTCTGATTTTTCGACCGGAAAATTCCTATGCCTTCTCATGCAATAGGAATCGCCACGGAATTTCCAGGCCTACCCGAGCCGGTCAGCAGCAGTCCTGATACCGGCCACTGCTGACGATGCAACCGATCATCGCCTGAGCCACCAGCGCGCATACGTGAACAGGTTGAGCGCCGCCACCCCGAGGCCGAGCGCAATCTGCCACTCGCGGGTCAGGCCGGCCGGATAGATGATCGGCCAGAGATAATGTTCGACGAATCCGCCCGGATAGCCCGCCTCGCCGCCCAGCTGTCGCAGCCGGTTTTCCAGCGGGGTGAGCGGGCAGATGCAGCCGCACAGTTCGATTGCCACCCCCCACAGCACGGCGGGGACATGCAGCCAGGGCAGGCGCGGCCAGCGTCCGAGGAATAAACCGCCGGCGACGACGAAGGCGATGAAGGCCAGATGGAGCAGCAGCACGGCATCGGCCAGCAGGCGGTAGCTCATCGCGCGACCGTGGGCGGGACGCTTACCCGCGCGGCTGGGAAACGGGGATCGACATGACGGGAAGTCTAACGCGCATCGCCGGAAGGGAGGCTGTGCCGTCCTGCCAGCGCCGACTTTTGATCTCGGTCAACATGTCCGCCCCGCCAAAGTTCAGGATTGTATTTATAAACATTATGATCAATAGGGAGATTTTTATGCTTATCGAGCAGGCACGCAACCAGGTTCAGCAGCAGAACGCTTTCCTGCAAGCGGTGCTGGACGGAACGCCGGAGCCGATCATGGCAATCGGCCGCGATTTTCGCATTCTCATGGCGAACCGCGCCGCGCGGGATCTGGCTCCCGAAATGACCGGTGCCTCCTGCTGTTACGAGGTTTCCCATCATCTTTTGACGCCCTGCAGCGGCGATGATCATCCCTGCCCGATGCAGATGGTGCTCGAAGGGCGCGAGACGGTCAGCGTCATCCATACGCATTTCAACGCGGCCGGCGAGCCGCGCCAGATCGAGTTGCTGGCTTCGCCGCTGCGGGGTCCGGACGGAGAAATCGTCGGCATCATCCAGAATGCCCACGACATCACCGCGCTCAAGGAGGCCGAGGAACAGATCCGCCAGCTTGCCTATTACGACACCCTGACCGGCCTGCCCAATCGCCGCCTGCTGCTCGACCGGCTGAGCCACGCGCTGGCCCAGGCGCGCCGCTTCGGCCGTTCGATGGCCGTCATGTTCCTGGATCTCGACCGCTTCAAGCTGATCAACGACGCATTCGGGCATTCGGTCGGCGACGAGTTGCTCAAGCAGGTGGCACAGCGGCTGACCGGCTGCGTGCGCGCCGGGGATACCGTCGCCCGGCCCGGCGGCGACGAGTTCGTCATCGTGTTGACCGAAGTCGGCCACCCTCTCGATGCGGTCCGCGTGGCCGAAAAGATCATCGATACCTTCTCGACCCCGCTACCATTGGACGGCTTGGAGATTCCGATGACCACCAGCATCGGCATCGCGCTGTATCCGGCGAATGGCAGCGAAGATGTCGAGGAGTTGATGATCAAGGCCGACATGGCGATGTACGAGGCCAAGGAGGCCGGGCGCAACGCCTATCGCTTCTTCCAGGCTAGGCCTTGAGAAGTTCGGCGCGGCCAGCCAGCCAGCGCGCCAGATGGCGCTCGACCTGCGCGGGCCACTGTGCCAGCATTTCCTCGGCGGCGCTGCGTGCCGCGTCGACCAGCACGGCATCTTCTAGATCGGCGAAGCGCAGCAGCGGCAGGCCGCTCTGCCGTGCGCCGACGAACTCGCCCGGGCCGCGCAGATGCAGGTCCTGGCGCGCGATCTCGAAGCCATCGTTATTCTCGTAGATGATCTTGAGCCGCGCGCGCGCCGCCTCCGACAGTGGCTGTTCATAGAGCAGGATGCACGCGGACTCGGCAGCGCCGCGCCCGACACGGCCGCGCAGCTGGTGCAGCTGGGCGAGGCCGAAGCGCTCGGCGTGCTCGATCACCATCAGGCTCGCATTGGGCACATCGACGCCAACCTCGATCACGGTAGTGGCGACGAGCAGTTGGATTTCATTCTTGACGAAGCCGGCCATCACGGCAGCCTTTTCGTCGGGCTTGAGACGGCCATGGACGAGGCCGATCTTCAGCCCGGGCAGCTCGGTGGTGAGGTGCTCGAAGGTTTCCTGCGCGGTCTTGAGCTGCAATGCTTCCGATTCCTCGATCAGCGGACAGACCCAGTAGGCCTGCCGCCCCGCGCCGCAGAGCTCGCGCACCTTGTCGACGATCTCATGGCGGCGCGCCGCGCCGACCAGCTTCGTCACGACCGGCGTGCGGCCGGGGGGCAGTTCGTCGATCACCGAGACGTCGAGGTCGGCGTAGTAACTCATCGCCAGGGTGCGCGGTATCGGCGTGGCCGACATTGCAAGCTGGTGCGACTGCGCGCCTTTCTGCTTGAGCGCGAGCCGCTGCCGCACGCCGAAGCGATGTTGCTCGTCGACGATGGCGAGTCCCAGCCGCGCGAATTCGACGTTCTCCTCGATCAGCGCGTGCGTGCCCACTACCAATGCCGTCTCGCCAGCGCCGACTTTCGCAATGGCGGCGAGCTTGTCCTTCTTCTTCTGGCTGCCGGACAGCCAGGCAACCTCGAGGCCGAGCGGCGCCAGCCACGCGGCGAGCTTGCGCCAGTGCTGCTCGGCGAGGATCTCGGTCGGCGCCATCAGCGCTGCCTGATGGCCGGCCTCGACCGCGCGCAACATTGCCAGCGCGGCAACCACGGTCTTGCCGCTGCCGACATCGCCCTGCAGCAGCCGCTGCATCGGATGTGGCTGGGCGAGGTCGTGCTCGATCTCGCACCAGACGCGCTGCTGTGCCGCGGTCAACCTGAAGGGCAGCTGGGCAAGCAGGCGCTGCGTTAGCGAACCATCGCCCGCCAGCACCGGCGCGCCGCGCGCGCGCCGTGCGGCATAGGCCTGGCGCAGCGAGAGCTGCTGGGCGAGCAGTTCGTCGAAGGCGATGCGCTGCCAGTAGGGCTTCTGGTACATCACCAAAGCTTCGGCATCCAGCCCCGGCGGCGGCGCGTGCAGTGAGCGCACGCTCACGGCGAAATCCTTCAGCTTGAGGCGGGCAGTCAATTCTGGCGGAAGCGTCTCGGCGAGGTCGGCTTCGGCGAGGGCACGCGCGATCAGCTTGCGCAGCGTGGCCTGCCCGAGCCCGGCGGTAGTCGGATAGACCGGCGTCAGCGCGGTCGGCAGCGCCTCGTCACCCTGCAGGACATGAAAACGCGGGTGGATGATCTCGCTGCCCCAAAAGCCACCGCGCACTTCGCCGAACACGCGCAGCCGCGCGCCCGGCTGCAGAACCTTCTGCTGGCTCGGATAGAAATTCAGGAAGCGCAGCATCAGTTCGCCGCTGTGATCCTCGACGCGGCAGACGAGCTGGCGTTTCGGGCGATAGGCGATCTCGCAGGACGCCACCGTGACTTCGAACTGCGCGGATTCGCCCGGCATGGTGGCGGCGAGCGGCGTGATGCGTGTCTCGTCCTCGAAGCGCAGCGGCAGGTGCAAAACGAGATCGGCCTGCGTGTGCAGGCCGAGCGTTTTCAGCTTTTCGGCGACGAGGGACGTCGCGCCCGGGATGGTTTGCTTAGCCAATCACCAGGACGGCGTCGGCCTCGACGAGGGCCCCGCGCGGCAGTTCCTTGACCCCGACGGCGGCACGCGCCGGGTAGGGCTGGTTGAAGTATTTCGCCATCGTTTCATTGACCTTGGCGAAGTTGGCGAGGTCGGTGAGATAGATGTTCACTTTCACCGCCGCGTCGAGCGTCGTACCGGCGGCAGCGGCCACCGCCTTGAGGTTGTCGAAGACGCGCACGATCTGCGCGTCGATGCCTTCGACCATCGTCATGCTGACCGGATCGAGGCCGATCTGGCCGGAGAGGTAAACGGTGTCGCCCACCTTCACGGCCTGCGAATAGGTGCCGATCGCGGCGGGGGCGTTGGGGGTGCTGATGATCTGGCGGGCCATGGGATTGCGCTTACTTGAGAGTGACCTGATAGTTCAGGCGGGCGAAAACGTGCTGGATGCCGCGGCGCGCCCGCAGGTTGAGCACGAGCGGAGCCTGCAGGTTGGCGCGCAACTGGCCTTCCTCCTTGACGAGGATCACGACCACGACGGCTTCAGTCGGGTCGTTCAGGTCGAGCGTAGCGCATTCGGCATCCGACAGGGCGATCTCGTAGTTGAAGCCGAACAGGGCGGGATCGGCGATCGAAAAGGACACCGCCGGATCGTCGAGCGACTGCAGGA
>JAJZSW010000040.1 GCA_021849505.1 Pseudomonadota bacterium | reverse complement strand
AAATGAACACCGTCGAGACCCAGCTCAACCAGTCGATCCTCGCCTCCGCCGAAAAGAAAGCGGACGAATCGATCGAGGCGGCGAAACCCTTCACTCCTCCCGCCCCTTCAGCCTCGGCTGTTCCACCTAACCTCCCGCCGGCCGGCTGATGGAAGAAGCCCAGGAAAGTTTCATCTCGCACCTGGTCGAACTGCGCGACCGACTGATCCGCGCGGTCGTCGTGGTGCTCGTCGTTTTTCTCGGCCTCGTCAATTGGGCGCGGGACATCTACACCTTGCTGGCGGCCCCGATGCTCGCGGCCCTGCCCGAGGGCGGCCAGATGATCGCGACCGACGTGGTCGGCGCCTTCTTCGTGCCGATCAAGGTGACGATGATGGTTTCCTTCCTGATCGCCCTGCCCTACGTCCTCTATCAGGCCTGGTCTTTTGTCGCGCCGGGCCTCTACCGGCACGAAAAGAAGCTGGCGCTGCCGCTGCTGGCCGCCAGCGTGCTGCTGTTCTTCGTCGGCATGGCCTTCGCCTACTTCATCGTCTTCCCCGCGGTGTTCGGCTTCATCAACGCCTTCGCCCCGGAAGGCGTCGCGGTAATGACGGACATCGAAAAATACCTGTCCTTCGTGCTGACCACCTTCCTCGCTTTCGGGGTCACCTTCGAGGTGCCCGTGGTCGTCATCGTGCTGGTGCGCGTCGGCCTGGTGAGCGTCGAGAAACTCAAGGAGATTCGGCCTTACTTCATTGTCGGCGCGTTCATCGTCGCCGCCATCTTCACGCCTCCGGACGTCCTCTCGCAATTCCTGCTCGCCGTCCCCATGTGCCTGCTCTACGAACTGGGCATCCTGATGGCGCAGCTGATCGGCAAATCAACCCGGGTGGATGAAAGCGCATATCAAGCACCCGATGAGACGACAATGAATGCCGAACTCGACAAGGCCGAGGCCGATTCGGCCGCCAACCGCGAGCGCCCGTAGGCCGCGCGCCTGCTGCTGGCTACTGGCGCGGCGGCCGTGGCCGCTTGCCGACGACGATCTGCAATTCCAGCGGTTTGCCGGCACGGAACAGGCCGAACGCCGCCTTTTCCCCCGGCGCCAGCGCGGCGATCAGGTCGAGCATCACCTGGGCGTCCTTCACCCGCTTGCCGCCGACGGACAGCAGCACATCGCCAGGCTTCACACCGGCCCTGTCGGCCGGGCTGCCGCGCATCACGCCGGCGATCAGCGCGCCCTCGTCGGGCTTGACGCCGAAGGACTCCGCCAGTTCCGGGGTCATGTCCTGGACCTCGACGCCGATCCAGCCACGCGTGACGGTGCCGGTCTTGATGATCTGTTCCATCACGCTCTTCGCCAGCGAAACGGGAATCGCGAAGCCGATGCCCATCGACCCGCCGCTCTGCGAATAGATGGCCGTGTTGATGCCGACCAGATGGCCGTTGCTGTCGACCAGCGCGCCGCCGGAATTGCCGGGGTTGATCGCGGCATCGGTCTGGATGAAGTTCTCGAAGGTGTTGATGCCGAGGTGGGTGCGACCCAGCGCGGAGACGATGCCCGAGGTGACGGTCTGGCCGACGCCGAAGGGATTGCCGATGGCGAGCACGACATCGCCGATGCGCAACGACTCCGCCTGGGCAAAGGTGATCGGCGTCAGCGGCTGGCTGTCGGCGATGCGCAGCACGGCAAGATCCGATTCGGGATCGGAACCGACCAGTTTCGCCTTGGCCTTGCGGCCGTCGTGGAAGGCGATCTCGATCTCGTCGGCCGATTCGACGACATGGTTGTTGGTCAGTACCAGACCGTCGGCGGAAACCACCACGCCGCTGCCGAGGCCCGACTGGCGCTGTGTGTCGTTGCCGAAGCGGTCGCCGAAGAAATGGCGGAACACCGGATCGTTGCTGAACGGGTGACGCCGCACTTCCTGGCTGGTGAAGATATGCACGACGGCCGGCAGCGCGGCCTGGGCGGCGTCGGCATAGGTCGCGACCTTGCGCGCATCGGAGGTGGGCGCGGCTTGCTGGATGGCGACGACCTGCGGCTGGCCGTTATTCGATGGCTGGCGCCAGGCCAGCCATTCCGGCTTGAGGGTCTGGACGACGAACAGCGCGGCGACGCTGATCGTGACGGTTTGGGCGAAAATGAGCCACAATCGTTTCATGGCGGTAGCGCGAACTTGAGGAAGAGGAAAAATGCGGCGAGAGGAATTGACGGCTTATCTGAATGGCATCCTGATGCCGGAACGCTTCCGCGATTATTGCCCAAACGGCCTGCAAGTGGAAGGACGCGCCGTGATCGCGCGCATCGTCTGCGGCGTTACCGCGAACCAGGCCCTGATCGACGCGGCGATCGCCCGCGGTGCGGACGCGCTGCTGGTGCATCACGGCTGGTTCTGGAAAAACGAGGATGGCCGCGTCACCGGTTTCCGCAAGCAGCGCTTGCAGTCACTGCTGGCCCACGACATCAACCTGTTCGCCTACCATCTGCCGCTTGATGCACACGCCGAACTGGGCAACAACGCACAGCTCGCGCAACGGCTGGGCTGGACGGTCACGGGACGCTTTGCCGAGCAGGAGATCGTTTTCATTGGCGTGCCGGATGCCGTCCCGCCGGCGCCGACTTTGGCACGCGACGTCGCCGCCAGGGTCGCCGCGGTGCTGGGCCGCGAACCGCTGCTGATCGGCAATCCCGAGCGCGCGGTACGCACCATTGCCTGGTGCAGCGGCGGGGCGCAAGGCTATTTCGAGCAGGCGATCCTGGCCGGCGCCGATCTCTATGTGAGCGGGGAGATTTCCGAGCACACGGTGCATCTGGCGCGCGAGTCAGGGGTGCCGTATCTGGCCGCCGGCCATCATGCCACCGAGCGCTATGGCGTGATGGCGCTGGGCGTGCATCTGGCCGTGCGCTTCGGCTTGAACTGCGACTACGTGGAGATCGACAACCCGATTTAGATGCTGCGGCCTAGCCGGGCAGGAAGCCGTAGGCTTCGCGCATCACGCTCGTCAGCATCAGCAGTTCTTCGGCGACAGATTGCGGGAAGCCGGAACGCGCGCCGCCGCGGTTGTCGTCGAGCAGGTTCTGCATGTAAACGAGACAGTCCGGCTTGCCCCACAGTTCGGTAAGGCGCTTCGCGATGTGCGGGAAGCTTTCCAGCGATTGCGACGTACCCGCTTGGGCATGCCAGTCTTCGGGACGGACGTTGAAGTGCAGGCGCAATTCTTCTGCGGAACGCTCGAACTCTTCCTGCTGGCCGTTCTTGCGATAGATGTCGAGCAGCTTGAGCCAGTGCCGCAGCGCCTGCTTGGGCTCGTTGCGGATCTGCTCGGTCAGCGTTTGCGTCGCGCCATGGCCGAGACCCATCGAGAGCATGATCTCGGCGAGCTCCAGCGCTTGGTCGCCCGAAGTGGATGGAGCCGGTTCGATCGAAGGCGCCGGCTCGAGCGGCGCGGGTCTGGACGGAGCGGGCTCGGGTTCGGGCTGCAGCGAAGGCAGTTCGAATCGTGGCGGAGGAGTGACTTCCACCGGTTTGGGGGCCGATGCGGTCGGAGCGGGTGCAGCGGCAGGCACGGCGGCGGCCGCACGTTTTTCCAGCGCGGGCTTCGGCTGCGGGGTGGGCGCGACAGTGCCTTTCCCGGACGCGGCAGGCTGTTGTGTCGCGCCCTGCTTTCTGCCCAGCCAGAAAGCCAGCAGGGCCAGCAGGGCGGCGCCGGCCAGCGTGGGCATCCAGCCCCCCAGCGGACCGGGGACTTCCTGAATCACGGTCTTCTCGATTACGACGGGCGCAGGCGGCGGCGCGGGCTGCGCAGCGGCCGCCTGTGGCGCGGCGAAGTCGGGCAGTTGCCTGATCATGCGCTCGATATCGCCAAGCAGCAGATCGATATGGGTGAGGCTGCCGAGGATGCCTTCGATGAGCTTGTTGTCTTCCTTGACCCAGCGCTGGAAGGCTTCGTCCGAGATGGTGCGGACGGCGCTGGCGGACTGGCCGGAACCGATTGCGCCTTCGGCCTGTGCGAACAGCGGCCAGGCCATGAAGACACAGGCCAGGACTTTCATGCGCACGCGCGGCAGGGGTTTGCTCAAGATCGCGGATCACCCGGAGAATTTCGAATGTCGCGATTGTGCCGCCGGCCGTCACTGCCAAAAGCCTGATTACAGGGGCATTGCGGGGCTATACAGGGCTTTTCAGCCGGGCGGCGAACTTCTCGCGCAGCTTGGCTACCTTCGGGGCGACGACCGCGCGGCAATAGGGCTGCGCCGGGTTCTGCGCGAAATAGTCCTGGTGATAGTCCTCGGCCGGCCAGAAAGTCGGCGCTGGCAGGACGGCAGTGACGATCGGATCGGGCCAGATCCGATCGGCATCGAGGGCGGCGATCAGGTCCCGCGCGGTCCGGTCCTGTTCCGCGGAATGCGTGAAAATCACCGAGCGGTATTGCGTGCCGATGTCGTGTCCCTGGCGATCGCGCGTGGTTGGGTCGTGAATCGCGAAGAAGGCGGTGAGCAGCGTCCGGTAGTCGATCACCGCCGGATCGAATTCGACCCGCACCACCTCGGCGTGATCCGTGCTGCCCGTGCAGACCTGCCGGTAGGTCGGATGCTCGCTGGCGCCGCCGGCATAGCCCGAGGTGACGCGGCCCACGCCTTCCAGCAGCTTGAGCGCCGCTTCGAGGCACCAGAAGCAGCCGCCGCCCAATGTGGCGATTTCGTTGGCGGCCATGTTCAGGCACCTTCCCTTTCGGCCAGGCGCCGCAGCACCAGCGGAAACGCGCCGCTGAGGAAACAGGCGATCGCCGAGACGACCAGCCCCCAGCCCGCCATCTCGTCGGCGAGCAGCGGATGCACGTTCGCGAACAGGCCGGCGAAGGCTGCGATTCCGGCCAGCAGGCTGACGGCGCCGAGCGCGCTGAAGAACAGGAAGGTCCAGGGCCAATGATGCGGCGTCATGCCTGCCTCAGATCGACGATGCGCTTCGCCTTGCCGGCCGAGCGTTCGACGCCCCCGGTGTCCATCACCTCGATCTTCGTGTTGATGCCGATCAGCGCCTTGATGCGGTGGCGCAGCTCGGCCGCCGCGATCTCGCGCAGGCCGCTGTCGCCGGCGAGTTCGGGCTTCATCTCGACGCGCACGGTCAGGTCATCCAGATGTTTCTGGCGGGAAACCACGAGCTGATAATGCGGGGCCAGCTTGGCGGTCTTGAGGATCAGTTCCTCGATCTGTGACGGAAACAGGTTTACGCCGCGGATGATCAGCATGTCGTCCGTGCGGCCGGTGATCTTGCCGATACGCCGGAAGCTCCGTGTGGTCGGCGGCAGCAGGCGCGTCAGGTCGCGCGTGCGATAGCGCACCACCGGCAGCGCTTCCTTGGTCAGCGAGGTGAACACCAACTCGCCCGGTTCGCCGTCCGGCAGCACCCTGCCGGTTTCGGGATCGATGACCTCCGGATAGAAATGGTCCTCCCAGATCGTCGGGCCGTCGCGCGACTCGATGCACTCGACCGCAACGCCAGGGCCGATGAGTTCCGACAGGCCATAGAGGTCCATCGCGACGATGCCGAGGCGGGACTCGAGTTCCTTGCGCATGCTCTCGCCCCAGGGCTCGGCACCGAAGATGCCGCGTTGCAGCGTCGAGGCGCGCGGATCGAAACCCTGGCGCTCGAACTCGTCGACGATATTGAGTACGTAGGACGGCGTGCCGACGATCATCGTCGCGCCGAAGTCGCGGATCAGCTGCACCTGGCGCTCGGTCTGGCCGCCGGAGATCGGCACGACCGTGCAGCCCAGCCGCTCGGCGCCGTAATGGACGCCCAGCCCGCCGGTGAACAGGCCGTAGCCGTGGGTGACGTGGATGATGTCGCGCTTGGTGCCCCCGGCCGCGGCGATCGAGCGTGCCATGATGCCGGCCCAAGTGTCGATGTCGTTTTGCGTGTAGGCGACGACGGTGGGCTTGCCGGTCGTGCCGGAGGAAGCGTGCAGGCGCACGATGTTTTCGAGCGGCTCGGCGAACATCCCGTAGGGATAGGTCTGGCGCAGGTCCTCCTTGCAGGTGAAGGGAAACTTCGCCAGGTCGTCCAGAGATTTCAGCTCGTCCGGCCGCACGCCATGTCGGTCGAACTTGGCGCGATAGTGCGGCACGCGCTCGTAGGCGCGCTGCAACGTGGCTTGCAGGCGCCGCAGCTGCAGCGCGGCGATCTCGTCGCGGCTCGCCCGGGTGATTTCGCTCATTGCGGCCCTTATTTCGGTCGAGTGTCGATGACGCGCCTGGCCTTGCCGATCGAACGCTCGATGGCGCCGACGGCCTTGATCTCGACCTTCGTCGAGATGCCGACATAGGACTTGATATGGTGCTGCAGGTCGTGGGCGACGAATTCCTTCTCGGCCGCCGTCGCGGTGGCGAACCCCGGCTTGATCTCGACGTTGACCGTCATCGAGTCGAGATGGCCTTCGCGGCTGACTTCGAGCTGGTAGTGCGGCGAGAGCTTCGGCTGCTTGAGGATCAGCTCCTCGATCTGGCTCGGGAAGACGTTCACCCCACGGATGATCAGCATGTCGTCGGAGCGGCCGGTGATCTTGGCGATGCGCCGCATCGAGCGCGCGGTCGGCGGCAGCAGGCGGGTCAGGTCGCGTGTGCGGTAGCGGATGATCGGCAGCGCTTCCTTGGTCAGCGAGGTGAACACCAGTTCGCCCAGTTCGCCATCGGGCAACACCGCGCCGGTGTTCGGGTCGATGATCTCGGGGTAGAAGTGGTCCTCCCAGATCACCGGGCCGTCCTTGCTTTCGATGCATTCCTGCGCGACGCCGGGGCCCATGACTTCCGACAGGCCGTAGATGTCGATG
This sequence comes from Pseudomonadota bacterium, assembly GCA_021849505.1. Classification (GTDB taxonomy): domain Bacteria; phylum Pseudomonadota; class Gammaproteobacteria; order Burkholderiales; family Rhodocyclaceae; genus Sulfuricystis. The sequence continues at coordinate 16,498 of JAJZSW010000040.1, read as the reverse complement.
GCGTCGATCGCGAAGCGGCGCTCGATCTCTTCGCGCATCTGCTGCGTCCAGGGCTCGGCACCGTGGATGCCGATCTTCAGTGCGCAGTCGGCGGGGTCGATGCCCTGGCGGTCGAACTCGTCGGCGATCGCGAGCATGTAGGAGGGCGTCACCATGACGATCTTCGGCTGGAAATCCCGGATCAGCTGCACCTGGCGCTCGGTCTGGCCGCCGCCGAAAGGGATCACCGTGCAGCCGAGCCGTTCGGCGCCGTAGTGCGCGCCGAGGCCGCCGGTAAACAACCCGTAGCCATAGGAAACGTGGACCTTGTCGCCGGCCCGGCCGCCGGCTGCATGAATCGAGCGGGCCATCAGTTGCGCCCAGGTGTCGATGTCCTTCTGCGTGTAGCCGACCACGGTCGGCTTGCCGGTCGTTCCCGAGGAGGCATGGACCCGGACAACCTTGTTTTCGGGTACCGCGAACATGCCGAAAGGATAGGTGTCGCGCAGGTCCTGCTTGGTGGTGAAGGGAAACCTGGCCAGGTCGGCCAGCGACTTCAAGTCGTCGGGCCTGACGCCGGCGGCGTCGAACTTGGCGCGCATATGGGCGATGTTGTCATACGCGTGCCGCAAGCTCCAGCGCAAACGCTCGGTCTGGAGAGCGACGATTTCGTCGCGGCTGGCGGTTTCGATGGCGTCGAGCGCCCGATTCGGTTTCATGAAATTCTCCCTGCGCTCACCCGGCTTGCCGGCGCATTCATACGATTCAAGTAGGGACTTTATCATGCGAGATGAGCGTTAGAATTCCGCGGCAATGCGCCGGAAAGCAATCTCACCGCCATCCGGTAGTCATAAAAATAATTGAGTGGATCATAAGTGATATTATTCTCCTCTCGTGGCAAGCGCCACGAGCTTTTTCTTATCCTCGGCAAGGATGATTCTCCATGAAGATCCATGAGTATCAGGGCAAGGAAATCCTGAGGAAGTTCGGCGTGGCGACCCCGCGCGGCATCCCCTGTTTTTCCGTCGATGAGGCCGTCAAGGCCGCAGAGCAACTGGGCGGCAATATCTGGGTGGTGAAGGCCCAGATCCACGCGGGCGGCCGCGGCAAGGGCGGCGGCGTCAAGCTGGCCAGGTCGCTCGACGAAGTGCGCCAGCACGCCGGCAGCATCCTCGGCATGCAGTTGAAGACCCACCAGACCGGCCCGGAAGGCCAGCAGGTGCGGCGCCTGCTGATCGAAGACGGCGCCGACATCAAGAAGGAATACTATGTTGCGGCCCTGACCGACCGCGCCACGCAGAAAGTCGCGATGATGGCCTCCTCCGAGGGCGGCATGGACATCGAGGAGGTCGCGCACAAGACGCCCGAGAAGATCATCAAGGTCTTCGTCGATCCGCTCGTCGGCCTGACCGACACGCAGGCCAGGGAACTCGCAGAAGGCATCGGCGTTCCGGCTGCCTCCCAGGCTCAGGCCATCGACACCTTCAAAAAGCTCTACACCTGTTACATGGAAACCGATGCCTCGCTGGCGGAAATCAACCCGCTGATCCTGGAAGGCAACGGCAACATCAAGGCGCTCGACGCCAAGTTCAACTTCGATTCGAACGCGCTCTACCGCCAGCCAGAGATCGTCGCCTACCGCGACCTGGATGAAGAGGACGCCGACGAGATCGAGGCCTCGAAATTCGACCTCGCCTACATCAGCCTCGACGGCAACATCGGCTGCCTGGTGAACGGCGCCGGCCTCGCGATGGCGACGATGGACACCATCAAGCTGTTCGGCGCCGAGCCGGCCAACTTCCTCGACGTCGGCGGCGGCGCCACGACCGAGAAGGTGACCGAAGCCTTCAAGTTGATGCTCAAGAATCCCAAGGTCAAGGGCATCCTCGTCAACATCTTCGGCGGCATCATGAAGTGTGACACCATCGCCACCGGTATCGTCGCCGCGGCCAGGGAAACGCACCTGTCCGTGCCGCTCGTGGTGCGCATGAAGGGCACCAACGAAGACCTCGGCAAGCAGATCCTCGCCGCATCCGGCCTGCCGATCATCGCCGCCGACACCATGGCGGAAGCCGCGACCAGGATCGTCGCGGCCGTGAAGTAAGGGAGTCGATTATGTCCATCCTCATCAACAAAGACACCAGGATCATCACCCAGGGCATTACCGGCAAGACCGGCCAGTTCCATACCGAAAAGTGCATCGAGTACGCCAATGGCAGGAATTGCTTCGTCGCCGGCGTGAATCCCAAGAAGGCCGGCGAGAAGATTTTCGATGTGCCGATCTTCGCCTCGGTCAAGGAAGCCAAGGCGCGGACCGGCGCCACCGTCTCCGTCATCTACGTGCCGCCGGCCGGTGCCGCCGACGCGATCTGGGAAGCCTGCGAGGCCGACCTCGATCTGGCGATCTGCATCACCGAGGGCATCCCAGTGCGCGACATGCTGGTCGTGCGCAACAAGATGAAGAGAAAGGTCGCCCAGGGCGGCAAGGAGACCCTGCTGCTCGGCCCCAACTGCCCCGGCCTGATCACGCCCGACGAAGTGAAGATCGGCATCATGCCCGGCCACATCCACAGGAAGGGCCGCATCGGCGTGGTGTCGCGCTCCGGCACGCTGACCTACGAGGCCGTCGCGCAGGTCACCGAGCTGGGCCTCGGCCAGTCGTCGGCGGTCGGCATCGGCGGCGACCCGATCAACGGCCTCAAGCACATCGACATCATGCGCATGTTCAACGACGATCCGGACACCGACGCGGTGATCATGATCGGCGAAATCGGCGGGCCGGACGAGGCGGATGCCGCGCGCTGGTGCAAAGACAACATGAAGAAGCCGGTGGTCGGCTTCATCGCCGGCGTCACCGCCCCGGCCGGCAAGCGCATGGGCCATGCCGGCGCGCTGATTTCCGGCGGCGCCGACACTGCCGATGCCAAGCTGGCGATCATGGAGGAATGCGGCTTCAAGATCACGCGCGATCCGTCGGTGATGGGCAAGCTGCTGAAGTCGCTGCTGTAAAAGTCGGCGCTGGCCGGACGGCACGCCATGGCGCTGTTCCTGACCGAGTCCGACGTCCGCCGGCTGCTGACGATGGATCTCGCGCTTGAGGCGGTGGCAGCCGCCCATCGGGCGCATGCGCTGGGCCGGGCGATCGACACCCCGCGCCAGCGCACGCGTGTGCCGACCGCCTCGCTGCACATCCTGCAAGGCGCGCTGCTCGACGCGGGGGTAATGGGCTACAAGGCCTACACGGCTAGCAAGGACGGCGCGCGCTTCCGCGTGCATCTGTTCGATGCGGCCGATGGCAGGCTACAGGCGGTGATCGAAGCGGACACCCTCGGCATGATGCGCACCGGTGCGGCCGGCGGCATCGCGGCAAAACATCTTTCCCGGCCGGAAGCGGCCACCGTCGCCCTGATCGGCGCGGGCTGGCAGGCGCAAGGCCAGCTGGAAGCGCTCTGCAAGGTCCGGCCGCTTCGCCAGGTCAGGCTGTTCTCGCGCAATCCGGACAACTGCCGTCGCGCCAGCGCTGACTTTGCACGGCGCTTCGGCGTCGAGGTCGTGCCAGCGGAAAGCGCCGAGGCGGCGGTGCGCGGCAGCGACATCGTGGTGACGGTCACGACCTCCGGCACGCCGGTAGTGCTGGGCGAATGGCTATCCCCAGGCATGCACATCAATGCGGCCGGCTCGAATGCCCTGATCCGCCGCGAACTCGATGAAAAGGCCGTCGGGCGGGCCGGCCTGGTGTGCGTCGACAGCCGGGCGACGGCGCTGCGCGAGGCCGGTGACCTGTTGCCGGCGCTGGAAAAGGGCCGCCTGCACGAAGGGCAGCTCGTCGAACTCGGCGAAATCGTCGCAGGCATCCGGCCCGGACGGACCGATCCGGAGGCGATCACCCTGTTCGAATCGCAGGGCATGGCGATTCAGGATCTGGCGGTGGCGAAACGCCTGGTCGAATTGGCGCAACGGCAGGGACTCGGCGCACAATTGCCCGGCTGAGCCCGGTTTCATCCGAAAAAAACATTGACTACTTTAAGGTTTGACTGCAAGAATGCAGTCTATCGTGCTGTTTATTCATTAAGTTATGTTCGTTTCTCATGCTTGAGTTCGACCTGTCTGATGCCATCGAGATGGTTGCCTGCAGCGATACCGGACGCGTTCGCCGCAATAACGAGGATGCCGTTTTCGTCAGCCCGCGGCTGGGGCTGGCGATCCTTGCCGACGGCATGGGCGGCCACAATGCCGGCGAGGTCGCGAGCAACATGGTGATCACCGCCCTCGGCAGCGAACTTGACCATGCCTTCAGGAAACTGCCGCCCTGGCTGCCCGTGGAGAGCCATCGCTCACGCGCCCATGAGGTGCTCAGCGACGTGATCCTGCGCACGAATGCCGCCATTCACATGGCGGCGCAAAACAATCCAAGGTTTGCGGGCATGGGCACGACCCTCGTTGCCGTGCAGTTTTACGACGACAAGTTCGTGGTCGCCCATGTCGGCGATTCAAGGCTCTATCGCCTGCGCGACGACTTCCTGACGCGCCTGACGCGCGATCATTCCCTGTTGCAGGAGCAGATTGACAAAGGCATGATTTCGCCCGAGGAGGCGCGTTTATCCCCGAACCGGAATCTGGTCACGCGTGCGCTGGGTGTCGATCCCTCCGTGGATGTCGAACTGAACGATTACCAGGCGTTGCCGGGCGACGTGTATCTGCTGTGTTCGGACGGTCTCAATGACATGGCGGATGACAGTGAAATCGCCGCGATCATGACGGCGTTTTCGGCAAATCTGCAACTTTGCGCGCGGCAACTGGTAGAAATGGCGAACGAGCATGGCGGACGCGACAATGTCTCGGTTATTCTTGTCAAAATACGGGAGGGTTTCCCCGCTTCCCGCTTGATGAGTCATTGATATGGCGAGGACAATGTGGCCTGGCGCCACCTTGGAATGGCAACGATTGACGTCCTGAAGGAAGCTCACGATGGCTAAGCTCATACTCAGCATGGATAACCTGGTGCTCAAGGATATTCCTCTCGACAAGGAGCGCATCACGATCGGCCGCAAGGCTCAGAACGATATCCAGATCGACAATCTGGCGATCTCGGGCGCCCATGCGGTCGTCGTGACGATTCTCAATGATTCCTTCCTCGAGGATCTCGACAGCACCAATGGCACCTTCGTCAATGGCCAGCAGGTCAAGAAACATTTCCTGCAGAACAACGATGTGATCGAACTGGGCAAATACCGGCTGAAGTACGTCAAGGAGGCGAACGCGTACGTCGCACAGGAGGACTTCGAAAAGACCATGGTGTTGCGGCCCGACATGATGCGCAAGGCCGCTGATCTCAAGACATCCGCGGCCCCGGAGGCTGCGCTGATGCCGCCCGTCGAACTGGCGCCTCCGGTGGCGCCGAACGTAGCCCCAGCCGCTGCCTCTCCGCTGCCGACGACGCCCCTCCAGGCGCAGGAACAGCTCGCGGCGTCCGCGTTGCCGGCAGATGCGCCTGCCGCAGCTGCCCCTGCCTCACTGCCGCTGGGCGCCATCCAGGTGCTCACCGGCAGCAATGCCGGCAAGACGCTCGACCTCGTGAAATCGCTCACCACCCTCGGCAAGCCGGGCGTGCAGGTCGCGGTGATTGCCCGCCGGCCCCATGGTTATTTCCTCACGCATGTCGAGGGGCCGCGTTATCCGCAGGTAAACGGATCGCCGATCGACGTCCAGGCACACCCCTTGCGCGATCACGACATCATCGAGCTGGCGGGCGTGAAGATGGAGTTCTTCCTGCGCGATTGATGCAGCAACCATCCCGACCGGACCCATGAAAGTACGCATCCTCGGCTGCAGCGGCGGGATCGGCGGTCGGCACCTGCGCACGACCGCGTTGCTGATCGACCACGACATCCTGATCGATTGCGGCACGGGCGTGACGGAGTTGTCGATCGCCGAGCTGGCCCAGATCGATCATGTGTTCCTGACGCACAGCCACATGGACCACATCGCCTGCCTGCCCTTGCTGATCGATACCGTCGGCGACCTGCGCAGCCGTCCTCTGACGGTGCATTGCCTGCCCGCGACTGCCGAGACCCTGCTCAAGCATGTTTTCAACGGGGCGATCTGGCCGGATTTCACCGCGATTCCCGATGCGGCGATACCTTTTCTGAAATTTGAAACCCACGACATGGGAGCGTCGGTCGCCCTGGATGGCCAGCGTCGTTTCGTCTCCCTGCCGGTCAGTCATTCCGTGCCGGCCGTCGGCTATCAGATCGATTCGGGGAAGAACAGCCTGGTTTTTTCCGGGGACACCGGGCCCTGCCGCCCGTTCTGGGATGCCGTGAATGCCATCCCGAATCTTCAGGCCCTGCTCGTCGAAACCGCGTTTTCGAACCGCGAGCGCCAGCTTGCCGAATCCTCGCTGCATCTGTGTCCGAGCATGTTGCTGGAGGAGTTGCGGTATCTGCAGACCCGTCCGGAAATATTCATCACGCACCTCAAGCCGGGCCAGATCGAACTCACCATGGGCGAGATCGAGAGCAGCGTGGCCGAGTTCGCTCCCCGCATGCTGCAGAACAACCAGGTTTTTGAGTTATGAGCGCCATCCTGAGTCCGGTGACCGGCGGCCACGGCAGCGATCCCCTGAGCGCCGGGGAGCTCGGCAGCCGGCTGGCGTTCTTCAAGAACCTGCAGGCGGTCACCAACAAGATCCATGCGACTGCGAACATCGAGGAAATCATGCTCGAGCTGTCGCAGGACATCTGCGCCCTGTTCAATGCTGACCGCCTGACCATCTATGCGGTCAGCGACGACCGCAGCGCGATCGTCTCCAAGGTGAAGACCGGCCTCAATTCGTTCAAGGATCTCAGGCTGCCGATCTCGGACCAGAGCGTTGCCGGCTATGCCGCCTTGCAGCGGCAGACGGTCAATATCCGCGATGTCTATGACGAGGCCGAACTGAAGGGGATCAGCGCCAATCTGCGCTTCCTGCAGGAAGTCGACCGTCGCACCGGTTACCGCACCAAGCAGATGCTGGTGGCGCCGATCATCGACAACCAGGGCGACGAATTGCTCGGGGTCGTGCAGATCATCAACAACAAGGCGGGCACGCCCTTCGCCGGTTTCCAGGACGAAGGCATCAAGGGGCTGTGCGAGACGCTGGCGATCGCGTTCACGCAGCGCAGCCGTCCAGACCACGTCATCAAGACGAAATACGACCATCTCGTCCTCGATGCCGTCATCACCGCCGAAGAGATGGAACTGGCCAGCAAGTCGGCGCGGCGCAAGAACATCGATGTCGAGGAAGCCCTGATCACCGAATTCCAGGTCAAGCTGTCCGCCATCGGCGCAGCGCTCGCCAAGTTCTTCGGGGTTCCCTACGAAGCCTACAAGGCCGATCGCATCAAGCCGCTCGACCTGATGAAGAATCTGCGCCGCGAATACGTCGAGCAGAGCCAGTGGCTGCCGATCGAGGACGGCAAGGAAGGCATTCTCATCCTGACGCTGGATCCCGAGCAGCTGAAGAGTTCGCGCATCGTCAACAACATCTTCCCGCGCAGCAAGATCGCCTACCGCGTCACCACCGTGCGCGAGTTCAGACAGACGGTTGACCACTTTTTCGGCGGCAGTTTTTCCGACGATACGAATGTAGGAGACCTGCTGTCGGCGATGGACGATGGCGAGATCGAGAGCGAGACCGGCGACGAAGTTTCCGCCGCCGCGGACAACGAACTCGTCAAGCTGGTCAACAAGATCATCATCGATGCCTACCAGCAGGGCGCTTCGGACATCCACATCGAGCCGGGCATGGGCAAGGACCGGGTGACGATCCGCTTCCGCCGCGACGGCTCGCTGCAGAAGTACATCGAGATTCCCTACAGTTTCCGCAGCGCCCTCGTCGCGCGCATCAAGATCATGTGCGACCTGGACATCTCGGAAAAGCGGCGCCCGCAGGATGGCAAGATCAAGTTCAAGAAGTTCGGTCCGCTGGACATCGAGTTGCGCGTGGCGACGCTGCCGACCGCGGGGGGCATCGAGGACGTGGTGATGCGCATCCTTGCCGCGGGCGAGCCGATCCCGCTGGAGAAGCTGGGCCTGCTGCCGCACAACGAGGAGCGCCTCAAGGCGACCGTGTCCAAGCCCTACGGCCTCTTTTTCGTCTGCGGCCCGACCGGTTCCGGCAAGACGACGACCCTGCATTCGGTATTGAAGACGCTGAATACGACGGACACCAAGATCTGGACGGCGGAGGATCCGGTCGAAATCACGCAGAAGGGCCTGCGCCAGGTGCAGATCAACAAGAAGGCCGGCCTCGATTTCGCCGTGATCATGCGTGCCTTCCTGCGCGCCGATCCGGACATCATCATGGTCGGCGAAATGCGCGATGCCGAAACCACCGGCATCGGCATCGAGGCCTCGCTCACCGGCCACCTCGTGTTCGCCACGCTGCACACCAACAGCGCGCCGGAGTCGATCATCCGCCTGCTCGACATGGGCATGGACCCGTTCAACTTCTCCGACGCGCTGCTCGGCATCCTCGCCCAGCGTCTCGCCAAGCGCATCTGCAGCCAGTGCCGGCAGGCCTATGTGCCCGAGCCTGCCGAAATCAAGCACTTCCTCGCCGAATACTGCGAGGAACTGCAGCATGCCGAGACTTTCAAGCGCGATCCCAAGGCGGCCTCCGAGGCGATCTACAAGTACTGGGTGAAGACTTACGCCAACGACAAGGGGCAGTTCACTTTCTACCGGGCGCGCGAAGGCGGCGATTGCGAAGCCTGCGGCGGTAGCGGCTACAAGGGGCGCGTCGGCCTGCACGAGCTGATGGTCGGCACCGATGCGGTGAAGAAGCTGATCCAGGAACATGCGCGCGTCGCACAGCTGCTGGCGCAGGCGCTCGAGGACGGCATGCGCACGCTCAAGCAGGACGGCATGGAAAAGGTGCTGCAGGGCATCACCGACATGAAGCAGGTCAGGGCAGTCTGTATCAAGTAACCGACCCGGAAGTCACGCATGGATTCGCCCGAAGAACTGTTCCGCCGCCTCGAGCAGCTGAACGCAATCGGCGCGGCGCTTTCCAGCGAGCGCAATCTTTCGCGCCTGCTTGAACAAATTCTCCTCGCGGCCAAGACCATCACGCATGCCGATGGCGGTACCCTCTATCGGATGACCGAGGACCGGAGCGCCTTGCGCTTCGAGATCGTCTGCAACGACACGCTCGGCATCGCGCCGGGCAGCAACCCGGCCGGATTCCCCGATCTGCCGCTTCATGCACCGGGCGGCACGCCCAACAAGGCGCTCGTCGCCGTTTGCGCCGCGCTCGAAGACCGCACCATCAACATCGCCGACGCCTATGCCGAGGCCGGCTTCGATTTCTCCGGGACACGCGCGTTCGATGCCCGCACCGGCTATCGCTCGCAATCCTTTCTGACCGTGCCGATGAAGAACCACGAGGGCAGCATCATCGGCGTCCTGCAGCTCATCAATGCAAAAGACCCGCTGGGCGGGCAGGTCCGGAAATTTCCCCTGGCCGCCCAGCGCCTCGCCGAGTCGCTCGCTTCGCAGGCGGCGATCGCCTTGACCAACCGGCAGCTGATCAACCAGCTGGAAGCGCTGTTCGAGTCCTTCATCAGCCTGATCAACCTCGCGATCGACGAGAAGTCCCCCTATACCGGCGGGCACTGCCAGCGCGTGCCCCGGCTGACGATGATGATTGCCGCTGCGGTGAATGCCACCCGCGAAGGGCCGTTGGCCGATTTCACGATGTCCGAGGCCGAGCTGTACGAGCTGAAAATCGCCGGGCTGCTCCACGACTGCGGCAAGGTGACGACCCCTGTCCACGTGGTGGACAAGGCGACCAAGCTGCAGACGATCCATGATCGCATCGGCCTGATCGATACCCGCTTCGAGGTGCTCAAGCGCGATGCGCAGATCGCCGCGTTGCGCAAGCAGCTCGAACTGCGCCCGCAGCAGGACGCGCCGGCCGAGGCCGCCTGCTGGAATGAGTATCGCAAGTCACTGGAGCGCCTCGACGACGACCGGGCCTTCCTGCGACAGGCGAATATGGGCTGCGAGGCGATGCCCCCCGAACAGCAGCAGCGCGTGCGCGACATCGGCGTCGGCCGCAGCTGGCGCAATCCGGCCGGGGTCGATGCCGATTTTCTGAGCGCCGACGAGATCGAGAACCTGACGATCCGTTCCGGCACCCTGACGGCGGCCGAGCGCGAAACCATCAATCACCACATCGTCGCCACGATCCGCATGCTCGAGGCGCTGCCCTGGCCGGCCCATCTCCGCAAGGTGCCCGAATACGCCGGTGGCCATCACGAACGCATGGACGGCCGGGGCTATCCGCAAGGACTGACCCGCGAACAGATGTCCGTGCCCGCGCGCATAATGGGCATCGCCGACATCTTCGAGGCGCTCACGGCGCGCGACCGCCCCTACAAGTCAGGCATGAAGCTGTCGCAGGCCCTGGAGATCATGCGCAAATTCGCCGCCAACGGCCACATCGATCCCGACCTGTTCGAGGTCTTCATGCGGCAAGGCGTCTGGCGCAGTTACGCCAACGAGTTCCTCGACCCGGAGCAGATCGACATCTGAAAGTCGGCGCTGGCGGGACGGCATCAGTGCCTCATGTGACGAAAATTGTCACTAATTGACGGGCGAGATGTAATGGCAACCCGATTTCCGGCCATTTCTCGGGCGAAATCGGGGTTAACGGGCTGGCATGGGCGTTGCATAATCCCTTTCAGCACGATTCGGGTGCTTTACCTAAGGAGAGAAAACATGCGCAAGATTCAACAAGGCTTTACCCTCATCGAACTGATGATCGTCGTCGCCATCATCGGCATTCTGGCTGCTGTCGCACTGCCGGCTTATCAGGACTACACTGTTCGTGCAAAAGTGTCCGAGGTTATGCTTGCGGCGTCCTCTGGGAAAGTCCCTGTAGCTGAATTTTTCCAGATCAACAATCGTTTGCCTGGTACCGCGTCGGTTGTTCTGTCAACCCAAGCTTCCACTTATGTTGCATCGGTGGACTGGGGAGTTACGAATGCTAATGCCATTACTGCCGTTTCTCGGAATCTTGGGACCGGGATTACAGGCAACTTGTTGCTGACTCCCTCTGATGCTGGTAACGGTGTTCTTAACTGGTCCTGCACCGGGACTATTGCTGCGAAGTATTTACCCTCCAGCTGCAAGTTATAAATCGGGAAACACGGAATACGAAGGCTAATCGGGGTCAGGCCTCGGTTATCAAAAGCCCCGCTCAGGCGGGGCTTTTTTATCCAACGAAGAGTGAGTTGAATGGGGCAGCTTGCCAAGCAAACAGGGCTGGTCGGACTGCTGTTAGTGGCAGTCATTGCCGCTTATTGGACCGGCCTTGATGGTGGCTTTTTCTTCGATGACGAACCGAACATCCTTCAAGCCCAAAGCTTGCGGCTGACAGAGCTTTCAATCCCGCAATTGCAGGAAGCCTGGAATTCGGGTCGTGCTGGACTGGGCGGGCGGCCGATTGCCCAACTCAGCTTCGCGCTCAATCATTATTTCAGCGGCTTCGATCCCTTTGTATTCAAGGCCACCAATCTGGCCATTCACGTGCTGACATGCGTATTGGTGTTTCTGGTGGCCAAACGCCTGTTGCTTGTGCCGATTTATGCCGGTGTGGCAGCGGCACTCTGGTTGCTGCACCCGATCCAAATCACTTCGGTGTTGTATGTCGTGCAACGCATGACGAGCCTTTCGGCGCTATTTCTGTTGGCGGGTTTTCTCCTGCACATGGCAGGGCGGGAACAGGCTGGCAGCGCGGGTATTTCCCGGATCCTGTTCGCGTGGTTTGTCTGTTGGCCACTGGCAATTCTTGCAAAAGAGACGGCAGTGCTGTTTCCTTTGTTTGTCCTGATATGGGAACTGATCGTCAGGCGTAATGCACTGGGTAGGCTGGACCGGTTTGCGCTGATGCAAATGCTGGTCGTTGGTCTGGCAAGTGTCGCCAGCCTGGTCTATCTGCTGCTGCCGGCGGGCCAATGGCTTTGGGCCGGTTACGAAATGCGCAGTTTCACGCTAGTTGAGCGCTTGCTGACCGAGGGGCGCGTGTTGTGGTTTTACCTTGGGTTGATCGTTTTCCCACGGCTCGAAGCCTTCGGGCTGTATCACGACGACATTCCGATCTCGACCGCACTGCTGACGCCCTGGACCACCCTGCCGGCCTGGCTGGGCCTGATCATGCTGGGCTGGGTGGCGTGGTATGCCCGGCGACGTGCTCCGCTTCTTTGTTTCGGCTTTGCATGGTTTCTCGTCGGCCATCTGCTCGAATCGACGGTGTTGCCGCTCGAGATCGCTCATGAACATCGAAACTACCTGCCATCCTTTGGTCTGTTCATTGCCGCTGCCTGGGGCTTGATGCAGGTGGTGCAACATGCCGGGTGGCAGAAAACGCTGGGGATTGCCCTTGCGGCGGTGTTCGTGGCTTATTCCTTTCTTGTCACCGCCCTGCGTGCTCACCAGTATGGCGACGATATCCGCCGCACGCAGATCGAATCGCAACACCACCCCGAGTCGGCCCGGACTCACTATGAGGCCGGGCGCGCGCTGGTGTCGCGGGTGGAAATCGACTCGGCCAATTCCCCTCAATATTTCTTTGCCCGCAAGCACTATGAAAAGGCGGGGGAACTGGATCCTAACCACAAAGTGTCCTGGCTGGGTTTGATCCATTTGAATTGTCAAATCAAGGAGTCTGTCGAACCGGAATGGGTCGATGCGCTGGCGCGCCGATTGGTGGATTGCCCCCTTGGGCCGGGGGATCGGAGTATCTTGTTCAGCATCAAGGAAATGACCATTGCCGGTACGCTTTGTCTGTCGCGTGGAGATGTGGAAAGATTGTTCAACGCCGCGACCATGAACAGATCGGCCTCCGCCCAGGTCAAGATGCTGGCGCATTCGTGGCTGGCCGACTACCTGGTCTTGGCGGCAAGAGATTTGTCGGCTGCGCAGACCGAACTCGACAAGGCGCTTGCCATCGCGCCGCATAACCCCAGTAACCGGCTCAAGCGGGCGCAACTGGCCTTTTTGCAAGGACGTTATGAAGAGGCGAGCGCAATGCTGGATCGACTCCAGGAATCGAGTCTGCTTCGCTCCGAAAGGGAGACCATGGCTTTGTTGCGCACATGCATGGGCCCGGAAGGAAAAACCAAGTGTGCCAGGCTATAGCGCGGGCGTGACGGCGATGCAAGTCAGTGCCGTTCCGCCAGGGCCGACTATTGCGGCGACTGCTACACTGGCGCCATGAATGCTCCACTTCTCAGTGTCGTCATTCCCGCGCGCAACGAGGTGGCACCATTGGCCGCGCTGCTGCCGGAAGTGCGACGGCAGGTACCGGATGCCGAGATCATCGTGGTCGACGATGGCTCATCTGATGGTACGCCGCATGTGGCCAGGCAGCATGGCGCGCGCGTGATTTCCCACCCCTATCCGATGGGCAACGGCGCGGCGATCAAGACCGGGGCGCGCGCTGCGCTAGGAGAGATCATTGTTTTCATGGACGGCGACGGCCAGCACCGGCCCGAGGATATTCCCCGCCTGCTGGAAATGATCGACGCCGGCTACGACATGGCGGTGGGCGCGCGCGCGCGCGGCACGCATGCCGGTATGCACCGTGCCGTCGCCAACGATGTGTTCAGTCGCTTTGCCAGCTGGATGGTGATGCAGAACATCGACGATTTGACGTCCGGTTTCCGCGCCGTGCGGGCCAGCAAGTTTCGGCAGTTCCTGTATCTGCTGCCCAACGGCTTTTCCTATCCGACCACGATCACGATGAGCTTCTTCCGGGCCGGCTACGGTGTCGCCTATGTGCCGATCCGCGCGCAGGAGCGGCAGGGCAAGAGTCATATCCGCCCGCTGCGCGACGGCGTGCGCTTTTTGCTCATCATCATAAAGATCGGCACGCTCTATTCGCCGCAAAAGCTCTTTTTGCCAGTCTCGGCAAGCTTCTTCCTGACCGGCTTGGGCTATTACCTCTACACATATTTCACCACCGGACGGCTCACCAACATGAGCGTGCTGCTGTTCATTGCAGCGATTCTCACCTTCCTGATCGGCATCGTGTCCGAGCAGATTTCCGCCCTGCATTACAAGGGTCTCGACGAGCATCGCGATCCTGAACAGGGCGTTTGAATGCGCGTGCTGCTGACCGCCACCTCCTATCCGGCGGATGCGCAGGCTTGGCAGGGCCGTTTTATTGTCGACATGGCGGCTGCCTTGGGGCGCAGGGCGGATATCGACTTGCAACTGTGGGCGCCCCCGGGAGCGTTACCCCCCGGCGTGAACAGCGGCCTACTGGACGACGATGCCGCTTGGCTCGCCGCATTGCTGGCCCGGGGTGGCATCGCCCGCCTGCTGCGGAAAAACCGGATGGCAGGCGGCTTGGCCGCGCTCGGCCTGCTGCGCCGCCAGCAGCGTGCTTTACGCAGGCAACACCCCGCCGTGGTGCATGCCAACTGGCTGCAGAACGCCCTGGCGCTATGGAGTACGCGTACACCTGCACTCGTCACGGTGCTGGGCAGCGACTACGGCCTGCTCGACCTGCCCGGCATGGTGCCAATGCTGCGCCGGGTGTTCCGGCAGCGGCGCACAATCATGGCGCCCAATGCGGCCTGGATGGCGACCCAGCTTGAACGTTTGTTCGGTGATCTGGCAGAGATCCGGCCGGTCCACTTTGGCGTGGACGCGCGCTGGTTCGCCGTCGACCGCAAGCTTGCCCCGCCGTGGCGTTGGCTGGTGGTGTCGCGCCTGACGCCAGACAAGATCGGCGACCTGTTTGCCTGGGGAGAAGGATTGTTCGGGATTGGTCGAGAACTGCATTTGTTCGGACCGATGCAGGAAGAAGTGATGGTGCCCAACTGGGTGCACTATCACGGCGCCACGCATCCGGCCGCATTGCGCGACGAATGGTTTCCACAGGCTGCCGGACTGATTACCTTGAGTCGCCATGACGAGGGGCGTCCCCAAGTAATGCTCGAAGCGATGGCCGCCGGCTTGCCGGTGATTGCCTCGGATCTGCCGGCGCATCGCGACTTGATCCGTCACCGCGAGACCGGTTGGTTGGTAGGGAGTCGGGAAGAGTTGCAGTCGGCGCTACACTTTCTCGAAACGCTAGAGCAGAATAAAAACATTGGCCAAGCGGCACGTTGCTGGATCAAGGAGACGGTCGGGGACTGGGACGACTGCGCGGCGCGCTATGCGGCATGCTACAAGGATCTGTTGAAATGAATGGACAGGATGTTCTTCTGCTCGGGGGGGGGTTCATCGGTTCCACTTTGGCGCGGCAATTGTCCGCCGCCGGCAGGACAGTGCATGTGTTGACGCGACGTCCTGCCAGCGCCGAGTTTCCACAGGTACATTGGCATCTGGGCGACATGCAGGATCGCCCGCTGCTTGAGCAACTTCTCTGTGCCAGCGCCACGGTAATTCATCTCGCTTCGGAAACCACGCCTGGCGCATCGGCCCGCAACCCCTTGCAGGAAGCCGGCAACCTGCTGCCGACATTGACGCTGCTCGATGCCCTGCAGGATTATCCGGACGCACACCTGATATATTTTTCTTCCGGCGGTACGGTCTATGGCAACCCTGCCTGCCTGCCAGTGGCAGAGGATGCCCCGCTGGCCCCCTTGTCTTTTCATGGCGCTGGCAAGGCTGCACAGGAGATGTTCCTGCAAGCCCTTCGCGCCCAAGGCAGAGCAGTGACCATCATGCGCCCGGCCAATGCCTATGGCCCCGGCCAACCGCTGAAAGCCGGTTTCGGGCTGGTGCGCACCGTGCTCGAAAAAATCCGGTCTGGCCAGCCGATCGAAGTCTGGGGCGACGGCGAGGCCGTGCGTGACTTCGTCTATGTGGATGACGTGGCGGCAGCCTGCGTACTGTTTGTCGATCGGCCGGACGATAGCGTCACCTACAACGTGGGCAGTGGAGAAGGCTGCAGCATCAATGCCCTGATCCGACTGGCCGGCGAGGTTTCCGAGCGAACACCCCAGGTGATCTATCGTGCCGCCCGCCGCAGCGATGTCGCCAAAGTGGTGCTTGACGTTTCCCGCCTGTGCGCCACCGGCTGGGCGCCGCGGACGGGGCTGGCGGAGGGGTTGGCCCGCACATGGCTGTGGCTGAATCAATAAATGTGCCGTCCCGCCAGTGCTGACTTTTGAAGACCCGATCATGACCGGAGCGCCGCTCGTTTCCGTCTGTATCGCCAACTACAACGGCCTCGACCTGATCGACGCATGCATTGCCTCGGTGCGTGCGCAGACGCTGGGTGCCGAGATCGAAATCATCGTTCATGACGATGCCTCGACCGATGGTTCGATCGATTACATCCGCGCACGCCATCCCGATGTACGGCTGATCGGTAGCTCAGAGAACGTCGGTTTCTGTGTCGCCAACAATCGCATGGCGCAGGTGGCCAGCGGCAACTATCTGCTATTGCTCAACAACGACGCGACGTTGTTGCCGGACGCGCTCGACACGCTGTTCGCCGAGGCGGAACGACTCGACC
>JAJZSW010000039.1 GCA_021849505.1 Pseudomonadota bacterium | reverse complement strand
CCCCGGCGGAGTTCGCGGCGCGCTGTCGGGCAAGCTTGCCCGACAGCGCATCGGAGACGGAAATCGGATAGATTCACAACTCGGACTTTGCTAACCACGACTTGGCACTAAAGACGGGGGCAGGTCAACATCCCCTCTGAAAAAGTCCGGTCAGTTCAAGAAATGTTTGGGTCCGTTTCACAGTACTTCATTGCTAGCGAGAGAGATCCAGAAATGGTGCGCGTGAAAAACGAAGCAGGGATACTTTCTCAGGAGGTATAGGCAAACGTAACATGTAGCTATTCCCACGCCAATTAAGATCTGCATGTTAATCGGACATTCTGGAGACCTGTTGCTCAATGGTTGATCGTGTTTCCAAAGAGAAGCGCAGCGAAATAATGCGCGCGGTGGGAAGTAAGAACACTACCCCAGAATTGATTGTTAGAAAGATGCTCTTTTCTATGGGATATCGTTTTCGCCTCCACAGAAAAGATCTTCCAGGAACGCCTGATATCGTCTTCCCAGGAAGAAGGGCGGTGATATTCGTGCACGGCTGCTTTTGGCACGGACATCGCTGTCGGAAAGGTAAACTGCCGTGCTCAAGGATCGATTTCTGGGCCGAAAAGATTCGCCGAAACAAAGAACGGGACGCTAAGGTGGCCGCAGCCCTTCGTCGCATAGGATGGGCGGTTCTGCGAATATGGCAGTGTCAGCTGACGGACCCCACTCGTGTGGAGGCAAAAATCAGGAATTTTCTCGGCAGGTCACAATGACCTAATCACTGAGGTTCGCAAATATTTTAGCCAGAATGGCTTCTGCCACTATCGGGCTAACGCTGTTTCCGATCTGCCTGAAACTGTGCCACTTGGTACTGTGAAAGACAAACCAGTCCGGAAAGCCTTGCAAGCGTGCTGCTTCCCGCGCGGTAATTACACGCGGACGATCAAAGTGTATCGGGCGAACTGCCTGATAGCTTCCCTTGTCTTTTGCTGTACCAGCCCGCAAAGTTGGGCAGAATCCATCCGGGTCAAGACGAATGGCTTTAGATGTAGCATCCACTTCTCCGTACTTAAGGGCTTTGAAGCGACGCTTTACGTCGTCCGTATGACGTGTCCCCATGCAGCCGGAGACGAGCCTCTTTTCCGTGTACCTTTCAATTGACCACGGATCACCTACGCCAGCGGGAATTGCATTTGCAACCCTATCAAAGAAGACCCCTTTCCCAAGGTCTCCTATTTCTCTCCAGCCTTGCTCGTCGTTCTGCCAACGGCAATCGATTCGCATCGGCAAGCCGGTAAGAGCGTGGCCAACGTGCGTCTCATCGGTATCCTCCCCTGGCATAAATTCCCCCACAGAGAAGTCGTTATGAAAGCGCCGCGGGTCGTAACCGAAGAAGAATATGCGAGTTCGCGTAGTAGGCACGCCGTAACGGCTTGCTGTCACCTTGATTGGGGGTAAGAGTTCATAGTGACCCGGTAACTGAGCGAAGGCCGACTCCCGAATGGTGTCGTATTTCGGGTCGAGAATTCCTGGGACATTTTCGGCAAGGAAGAAAGCGGGATTGGTTTCAGCGACGAGCCTGAAAAAATGCCCGAATAGGCTGTTGCGGGTGTCTTCCACTTGCCGCTTACCCATGAAGCTAAAGCCCTGACATGGAGGGCCGCCAATCAGCCCTGTGAGCTCACCGTCCTGTACGTTGGCGAAATTCAGCAGGCTATCTCCGCCCATATCGCCCACGTCCTTGGCGATATGCGCAGTATTTGGGAAATTCTTGGTGTGGGTTTCGATCGCATAGGGGTCGAGTTCAACCGCGGCTGCGACCTCGAAGCCCGCTCTTGCGGCGCCTAGGCTAAGACCCCCGGCGCCTGCGAATAAGTCGATTATCTTTTTCATTACGACGACTTAGCTGATCGCCATGCACATAGTGCGCCTTATGATAAATCATATCCATGAAAATAGCGATCGAGTCGATGTCTCTTCGCGCCCCCTAAAACAACGCCCATGCAAGTCGCGGTTATTCGCCCAGCGAAGCGCCCTGGTACGAATTGCGTTTGCATCAAACGGAACGTCATTTGATAGTATTGCTTACCGCATTCAACTGGCCGGTGGAGAATACGAATGGCCGATACACTCCAGCAGCAGAACAAACCGCAGATATGCGCGGAGCCGACGAAGTCTTTTTTTGTAGAAATGCTTACCCGGGATATTCCGCTTGAACAGGCGGTGTTGGATCTCGTCGACAATTCTGTGGATGGCGCGAAAGCAATGCGCCCCACCGGGGAGCAACCTTTCGAAGGCCGTCAGGTTGACATTACATTTTCGCAAGACGGCTTCCGCATCGTAGATAACTGCGGCGGATTTGACAGCAAAGCGGCGCGGGATTATGCCTTCAGGTTCGGCCGGCCGGCGGGTACACCGCGCACAGAGCATTCCATCGGGCAATTCGGTGTAGGCATGAAGAGGGCTCTCTTCAAGTTCGGCAATCATTTCGTCGTTCGATCCGCGACCACGGATGACGAATGGGCAGTCGAAGTGAATGTTCCCGAGTGGGAATCGTCTTCAGACGGATGGTATTTCCCGTGGGCTCAATTCACACCGGACGAAAATGTTTCAAAGGCACGCCCCGGAACGGACGTGTTCGTCGATAACCTACGGCCGGAAGTGAGAACGCGCTTTTCGACAAGACTATTCGAGAACCTAATAATCGGCCTCATCAAGTCGAAGCACCGGCAGTTCATTTCCGATGGATTATCGATATCGGTTAATGGGCAGCATCTCGATGCCACTAATCTGTACCTGCTCGTTAGAAAGGACTTTCAACCGGGCACCGATGAAATCTTGTTCCAGGACCGCGGAGAGGATGACGTTAACGTCCGGATAATCACCGGCATCGGGCACAGCAGCCCACGGGAGGCCGGGTGGTATGTCATTTGTAACGGCCGCGTAGTGCTGGAGGCAGACCGGTCAAGTCGCACCGGATGGGGATTGCTTGAGGAGCAATCGGACACGATTTTTATGCCGAGTTTCCACAATCAGTTTGCGCGCTTCCGCGGCATCGTTTCGTTCGACTCGAAAGATTCCTCTCGCGTACCCTGGAACACCACGAAGACAGATGTCGATCATGACAACCACGTTTGGCAAAGAACGTTTGGCCGCATGATGGAAATGATGCGGCCAGTGATCAGCTTTCTAAACGATCTGGATAACGACATTGACGAGCATACGCGCGAGCACAGTCCTCTTCTTGATTTTGTGAGCAATGCCGAGTCCGTGAAGGCGGAAAGACTTCCGGCCCGTGCTGCATTCGCCGCTCCTGCGCGAGGATCGATTAAGAAAGGTCAGAAGACGGTGAAGATTCAGTATTCCAAGCCCGTCGACCAGGTGGACTTCCTCATGAACGAACTATCCGTTGCGTCTGCAAAGGCGGTAGGTGAAAAGACATTCGAGCTAATATTCCAAAGTATGAGGGATGAATGAGCGCCAGCTTTCGACGCATAGATTATTCGCTTCGTCCCGCCAAGCACGCGGAGCGGCGTATGCTCTGCGATGTGTTTCGTAGACTGAGACCATTTGGGCGAATCGAAGACTACGCATATGTGGGTTTCGGCTCTGTCTGGTTTACCGACTTTGCTTTGTTTCATCGAGCCCTCGGTATAAAGGACATGGTATCCATCGAGCAAGAGGAGTCCGCCCAAGCTCGATTTGAAGAAAATAAGCCCTTCCGGATACCGATCGACTTCCGTTCATCGAGGGACGCATTGCCGGATCTGGACTGGAATAAGAAACAGTTCGTATGGCTTGATTATGATGACCCGCTGTCACCAGATATCCTGCTCGATATGCGCATAGTCGCTCGACGCGCAACTTCTGGGACGGCGCTGGCCATTTCCGTCCAATGCGTCCGAGCGCCACAGGTCGATCAAGCCGATCAAGACAAAACTGCGGATGCGCCGACCGCGCTCGCGCGCTTCGTCGATGAATTTGGTCGTGATCGGGTACCAACCACTACGACTCCAAAACAGCTATACGGCTGGCAGTACGGCGCGCTGAGTCGATCATTAGTCGCGCAGGAAATCGAAGCTGAATTGGCCAGTCGCAACAGCAACGGGGCCGCTCCTGAAATGTTTTTTCAGCCCGTCTGTGAAATTGAATACGAGGACGGAGCAAGAATGACAACGCTTGTCGGTGTCTTTTTCTCAGCGGACGATGCCGGGCGTTTTGAGGCTTGTCATTTCGATGGACTTGAATTTAGGAAAACCGATAAGCCGGTTCGCATTGCGGTACCGAAACTGACCGTACGAGAGTTCAAGCGGCTGGAGAGCCAGCTACCGCTGGTTCCTGGAACGGAACTTGATCTCGGCTCGATTCCTGAGGGAGAAGCCAACCGGTTTGTAGATATGTACCGATATCTTCCGAATTTTGCCGTACTCGAAGGATAGTTCACCCCCTCCCTCGCTGCAGTATTGAAATGCATAAAATGACTCTCCTCTGCCTAGCGGGGAGCGGTGGCAATGGCGGTCGGTAAGAGGGTACCCGGCATGGTTATAGGATCCCTTCACAGCGGATCCGGTCAGCGAGACCCTACGATTACAGAGTCTCTGCGAATAGGCTGCTCGGTTACTTCCGGCTGCTCGGTTACTTCCGTAACCCATTGTATCTGTTGATTATGCATCAGAGACATAATGGCGGGCGGTTCGGGGGAACGGGTGCCGTCCCGCCAGCGCCGACTTTTCAGGGCTTGGTGTCGTATGTGTAGCCGAGCGTGGCCACGCCGGTTTTCAGCACTTCGATGGCTTGGGCAACCACGGACGGCTCGCCGCGCACGCCCAGCTCCACATGGCGACGCACGGTCTCGCTGCCGAAGGTCGGCAGGCTGAAGACGACAATGCCCGGGAAGTCCGCCTCGGTCAGGCGCATCAGGTCGAGCATGTTGCCTTCGAGTCCGTCCCAGACGAGGATCGCCGCCTCGGCCTCGGCATTCTTGCGGAAGTCGTCGGCGTAATAAGTATCGAGCACCCACTCCGCCATCGGCCAGGCCATCTGCGGAAAACCGGGCAGGAAATGGTGGTCGCGATACGAGAAACCCGGAATGCGGTTGAACGGGTTCGGGATGATGCGGCTGCCTTGTGGAACCGTTCCCAACTCCAGACGCGCCGCGGTCACCGGTTGGTCCATCTCGGCCATGCGCGCGCGGATCTCACGCTCGGCGTCGACATTCAATTCGAGCGGTACATTGGCAGCGGCCGCGGCGGCCTGACGCGTATGGTCGTCGGGCGTCACGCCGATGCCGCCGCAGCTGAACACCACATCGTTGCTGCTCAAGGTACGCTGCAGCGTCTCGATCAGGCGCGGCCGCTCGTCGCCGAGATACTGGACCCATGAGAGATGCAGCCCGCGCGCGGCGCAGATCTCGACGAACTTAGCCATGTGCTTGTCCTGGCGCTTGCCGCGCATGATCTCGTCGCCGATGACGATCAGTCCATAGGTTCTCATAGCGTGATTCCTTCCTCGTTGCGCAGCTCGCGCAAGGCCGCGAGGCAGAGATGGACGAACAGCAGCGCCGCGAAGCCCGGCGCCAGCAGATGGATCAGGGGCACGTAGCCGACCAGCGCGCTGGCCAGGCCGGCGGCGAACAAATTGCCCCGTTCGCGCCGGTATATCGCTTCACGCTCCAATGGCAGCGCGTGCTCGGCCAGCGCGTCGAAGCGGAAGGCGCGCTGGTTGAGCCAGGCCGACCAGAGCAGGGGTAGCACGAACAACGCGCCGGGGATCAGCAGCAAGGGCAGGCTGAGGATCCAGCCGATGACGAAGATCGTGCCGGCCGCGAGCGTATTCCACAAACTGCCCCACAGCGCGGCCTGCGGCGAACCGTGGCGCGACAGATGCGGGTAATCGCGTGCCGCGACGATCGTCATCATGCGCGGCAGGGCGAAGGCGGCGATGAACAGCAGGGCCGTCACATAGATCAGCGGCGCGAAGATGAGGAACACCGCGACATGCGCGAGCCAGGGACCGAACCAGTCCAGCCACGACCAGTCGGGAAGTTGCGTCACGATCCAGTCGACCGCCGGCAGCCAGGCAAACCAGGCAACAACCGACCACAGCGTGAAGGCCGCGAGCGGCGGCCAGATCACCTGGAACAGGATGGCCGGCCGGGCCAGGTCGCGCGCGGCGCGGACCAGCGTTTGCGTCAGGCTTTCAATGCGCAGGCTCATCTTGGTCGTCCCTCCCACATCTTCTGCAAGCGTTTCACCGAGACCGGGCTCGGCGTGCGGAGTTCCTGCGCGAACAGGGACACGCGCAACTCCTCGAGCAACCAGCGGAATTCCTCCAGAAACGGATCGACAGTTGCCGACTTGCGCATCTGGCCATATTCACGTTCCCACGGGCGGGCCAGCGCCTGCCAGTCGGCCATCCAGCGCGCGTCGCGCGCCGCATCGTTCTTCGCCTTGTCGAGCCGCATGGCGATGGCCTTGAGGTAGCGCGGGAAGTGCTGCAGCCGTTCATAGGGCGTGGCGACGATGAACCGCTTCTGTAGCAGCGCAGAGATCTGGGCTGCGATATCGGCGCAGGCCTGTGGAAAGGCTTTCTGCGCGGCGGCCAGCTTCTTCTGCACGACGGCATGCTCGGCGAGGATCGCGCCGACCTGCCGCGCGACCTCCTGCGCCACCAGCACCACGCGGCCTTTCGCCTGCGTAGCACGCGCTTCGAATTCAGCAGGCCCGTCGGACGTAAAACAGGTGCGGTCGAGCGCCACGGCGGCGATCTGCTCCTTGAGTTCCTGCTCCGTCCCGAAGATCATGAACTGCATCCCCAGTTCGCGCGGCAGGCTCTTCTCGACGAACTTCAACTGCTCTTTCAGCGCCAATGCAAACTGGCTGCGAAGATCGGACCGCTGGATCTCGACGGCCTTCTCCTCCGACGGCGCGGCATATTCGCCGTAATCGGCGCGCAGTTCGGCGAGATTGCGCGACATGGCCAGCGTCGCGCCATGCTCGTCGAGCAGCCGGATGTTCATGGTCAGATGCGGCCGCAATTCGCCGGGGCGCAAGGCGTCGAGCGGCAGTTTCAGCGCGATCTTTTCCTCGATGGCGCGCGTCAATGCTTTCGCCAACGCCTCCTCACGGTCGTGCTCCGCGTCACAAAATGCTTCGGCAAAGCCGTCGAGCGGCTGGCAGCGATGACGGTACTTTTGCGGCAAGGTCTTGAGCAGCGCGACGACCTTTTCCTTGAGCAGGCCGGGCACCAGCCAGTCGAGCCTTGTGGCAGGCACCTGATTCAGAACCGCGAGTGGCAGCGACAGCGTTACCCCATCGTCCGCAGCGCCCGGATCATGCTTGTAGGACAGCTTGAGCTTCTGGTCGCGAAACTCGAATGTCGGGGGGAAGGCATCGGTTGTGATACCCGCCGCCTCATGACGCATCAATTGTTCCTTGTCGAGGAACAGCAGTCGGGGATTCTCCTGCTCCGCATCCCGCCGCCACTTGTCGAAGGCGGCGAGTGTGGTGATGCCTTCGGGCACGACGGCATCGAAAAAGGGATGCACCAGCTCGTCATCGACCAGCACGTCGGGGCGACGCGACTTGTGCTCGAGGCGCTCGATCTCCGCTTTCAGTTTCTGATAGTGCCGCAGGAACGCCCATTTCCTCAGCCATTCATCCGCGACCTGGCCCTCGACCAGCGCGCCGCGGATCAGCAGTGCGCGCGCCAGCTTGGGATCCCTAGGGCCGTAATGGATGCGCCGCTTGGCATGCAGCGTCAGGCCGTGCAGCGTCACGCGCTCCCATGCGACGACCTGGCCGGCACTCTTCTCCCAATGTGGTTCATAGACATGCTTGCGCAGGAGATGCGCGCCGACCTGCTCCAGCCATTCGGGCTCGATCTTCGCGATGCAGCGGCCGAACAGGCGCGAAGTCTCGACCAGTTCGGCGGCGACGATCCAGCGCCCGGCCTTCTTGATCAGCGCCGAGCCGGGGTGGATGAAGAACTTGATGCCGCGCGCGCCGAAATAGTTCTTGTCTTCCTCGTTGATCAGGCCGATATGGCCCAGGAGGCCCGTCAGCAGCGCCTTGTGGATGGCGTCGTAATTCGCGGGCAGCTGGTTCTCCTTCCAGCCGTGCTCGTGGCAGATCGTCATCAGCTGGCCATGCACGTCGCGCCATTCGCGCAAGCGCAGCCAGTTGATGAAGTTCGACCGACACCAGGCTTTCTGCTTGCTCGAGCTCTCATGCTTCCAGACCTCGTCGGCGGCTGTCCAGAGCTTGAGATAGGAGAGGAACTCCGACTTTTCGTCCTTCCATTTCGCGTGGGCCTGATCGGCCGCGGCGGCCTGCTCCTGCGGCCGCTCGCGCGGGTCCTGGGTCGACAGCGCGGCGGCGATGACCAGCATCTCCTTCAGGCAGCCCAGGTCGCGCGCGGCGAGGATCATGCGGCCGATCTTCGGGTCGAGCGGCAGCTTGGCCAGCTCGCCGCCGACAGGCGTCAACGCCTTCGAGGTTTCGTCGATGGCGCCAAGCTCGGCGAGCAGCGTGTAGCCATCGGCGATCATGCGCGGCAGCGGACGCTCGAGGAAGGGAAAGTCCTCGACGTCGCCGAGCCTGAGCGACTTCATGCGCAGGATCACCCCGGCCAGAGAAGAACGCAGGATCTCGGGATCGGTATAGGGTGCGCGTTTGCCGAAATCCTCTTCCGAGTAAAGGCGGAAGCAGATGCCTGAGGCCATGCGGCCGCACCGGCCGGCGCGCTGGTTGGCCGCTGCGCGCGAGATGCTTTCGACCTGCAGCTGCTCGACCTTGTTGCGATGCGAATAGCGCTTGACGCGGGCGAGGCCGGTGTCGATCACGTAGCGGATGCCGGGCACCGTCAGCGAGGTTTCGGCGACGTTGGTCGCCAGCACGACGCGTCTGCCCTGATGCGGCGCGAACACGCGGCTCTGTTCCTGCGCGGTCTGCCGCGCAAATAAAGGAAGAATTTCGAGGCCGGGCGAGGTTTTGGAAAATGAGTGTTTCCGCAGCGCCTCGGCCGCCTCGCGGATCTCGCGCTCGCCGGGCAGGAAGACCAGCACGTCGCCGGGACCGCTGCGATGCGCTTCGTCGACGGCAGCGACGATGGCGTCGTTGAGATCGACGTCCTTGCGTTCGTCGAAGGGCCGGTAACGCGTCTCGATGGGATAGAGCCGGCCCGAGACCTCGATGATCGGCGCCCCGTCGAAATGCTTCGAGAAGCGCTCGGCGTCGAGGGTCGCCGAAGTGACGATCAGCTTCAGGTCGTGCCGTCGCGCCAGCACCGACTTTATGTAACCGAGCAGAAAGTCGATGTTGAGCGAACGCTCGTGCGCCTCGTCGATCAGGATCGTGTCGTACTGGCGCAGCAGCGGATCGGCCTGCGTCTCGGCGAGCAAAATGCCGTCGGTCATCAGCTTGATGTAGCTCTCGGGCGAAGTGCGGTCGCTGAAGCGGATTTTGTAGCCGACGTACCTGCCCAGTTCCGACTTGAGTTCCTGCGCGATGCGGCCGGCGGTGGCGCGCGCGGCGATGCGGCGCGGCTGGGTGTGGCCGATCAGGCCCTTGAGGCCGCGGCCGATTTCGAGACAGATTTTCGGCAGCTGGGTCGTCTTGCCCGAACCCGTTTCGCCGCATATAACTAAAGTCTGATGTTCGCGGATCGCCGCGGCGATCTCGTCCCGGCGCATATTTACGGGAAGTTCATCGTCATATTCGATGACCGGCCGCACTGCCTTGCGGGCTTCCGCAGCGGGCTTCATGGGCTCTCCCGCCCGGCAAGGCCATGCGCCAATGTCGCGGCTTCGGCGGATATAACCATTGATCTAGCTCAAAAAGTACTTGATTTGAGGGTGTAGCATGCGCGGCCGGTTGCATCGCAACACGAGGAAACCATGAACAGTAACGATACGATCAGCACCATTCTGGCCCGTCACGGCAACAACGGCACGCGCTTGATGCAGATTTTACGTGAGACACAGGATGCGCTTGGCTGGCTGTCCCCGCCCACCCTGACCGCCATTGCCGCCGGGATCGGCTGGCCCCGCTCCCGGGTGGAAAGCACGGCCGGCTTCTACAGCTTCTTTCACACCGAGCCGCTGGGGCGCTACCGCGTGCTGTGGAGCGACAACATCACTGACCGCATGCTCGGCAACATTGATCTGATGCAGGCCATGTGCCGGAAGCTCTGGCTGGAACCCGGCCGCGTTTCCGCCGACATGCTGGTCAGCGTCGACACCACCTCCTGCACCGGCATGTGCGATCAAGGGCCCGCCGTGCTGGTCAATTACCGTGCGATTACGCGCATGACCGCGGAACGCGTCGATCAAATGGTCGGCCTGATCCAAAAGCAGGTTCCCGTGGATGAGTGGCCCGCCGAATGGTTCAAGGTCGAAGACAACATCCGGCGCGCCGACATCATTCTCGGCAACAGCCTGTTGCCCGGCGATGCCTTGCGGACAAGCTTTGCGCGCGGCACGGCAGCCGGGGTGGAAACCGCCTCCAATGAGCGGTCATGGCACGAGTTCATGCAGGCGGCCGACACCGGCGCCTCCGCCACCCTGGAAGAAATCAAGAAATCCGGGCTGCGCGGGCGCGGCGGCGCCGGTTTCACGACCGGCCTGAAATGGGAAGCCTGTCACAACGCCCCGGGTAAAACGCGCTACGTCGTGTGCAACGCCGACGAGGGCGAACCCGGCACCTTCAAGGACCGCGTGCTGCTGACCCGTCAGGCCGACCTGGTCTTCGAGGGCATGACCGTGGCCGCCTTCATCATCGGCGCCGCCAAGGGTTTTGTTTATCTACGCGGCGAGTACCGCTATTTGCTCGAACCGCTGAATGCCGTGCTGGCGCGGCGCCGCAGCCAAGGCCTCCTCGGCGAAAATATTTTGGGACGGGAAGGCTTCAACTTCGATATCGAGGTGCATCTCGGCGCCGGCGCATACGTCTGCGGCGAGGAATCGGCGCTGATCGAATCGCTCGAGGGAAAGCGCGGCGTGCCGCGCAACCGCCCCCCCTACCCGGTTACCAATGGTTTTCTCAACCAGCCGACCATCGTCAACAACGTCGAAACCTTTGCCGCGGCGGCTTTGATCGCGGACAAGGGCGGCGACTGGTGGCGCAGTTTCGGCTCCGCCCGCTCCACCGGCACCAAGATCCTCTCGGTTTCGGGTGACTGCGAGCGGCCGGGCATCTATGAATTCCCCTTCGGCGTCACCGTGCGCCAGGTGCTGGAGGAGTGCGGCGCCCGCAACACCCAGGCAGTCCAGGTTTCCGGCCCCTCCGGCATCTGTCTCAACCCGGACGATTTTGACCGCCGCATCGCGTTCGGCGACGTGCCCACCGCCGGCGCCTTCATGATCTTCGACGACAGCCGCGACATTTTCGAGGTGGTGCGCAACTTCGTGCATTTCTTCGCCCACGAATCCTGCGGCTTCTGCACACCCTGCCGGGTCGGCACCACGCTGCTGAAAAACCTGGTGGACAAAATCGCCGACGGCCAGGGCACGCGCTCCGACCTCGACGAGATCTTTCATCTCAACCGCGTGCTGCAGACCTCGGCGCACTGCGGTCTGGGCCATACCGCCTGCAACCCGCTGCTCTATACGCTGGACAAGTTCCGTCCCGCCTATGACCGGCGTCTGAAACTGCTCAAATTCGTACCCGCCTTCGATCTTGATGCCGCCCTGTCGCAAGCGCGCCAGATGACGGGTCGCGACGATGCCGGCGCCCACCTGGAGACCGCGCAATGAGCGAAGCCAACACCTTCCTCCTCGACGACATTGAAATCCCCTTCACGCCAGGGCAGAGCGTGATGCAAGCCGCGCTGTCGGCCGGCGTGTTCATCCCGCACCTTTGCTACCACCCGGAGTTCCGTCCCCACGGCAGTTGCAAGCTGTGTACCGTGAAGATCAACGGACGCCCGGCCACTTCCTGCACCACCCCGGCCGCCGCCGGCCTGGAAGTGGAAAGCAACACCCCTGAAATCCTCGACAAGCGCCGCACTCTGGTGCAGATGCTGCTGGTGGAAGGCAACCACTTCTGTCCCTCGTGCGAAAAGAGCGGCCATTGCAAACTGCAGGCGCTCGGCTATGAGCTGGGCGTGATGACGCCGCGCTTCAACCTGCTCTATCCCACCCGGCCGGTGGATGCCTCCCATCCGGACGTGATGCTCGACTTCAACCGCTGCATCCTTTGCGAGTTGTGCATCCGCGCCAGCACCGAGGTCGATCAAAAGTTCGTTTTCGCCCTGTCGGGGCGCGGCATCAAGAAACATCTGGTCGTCAATGCCGAATCCGGCCGGCTGGCGGACACGAATTTCGCGCCGACCGACAAGGCCGCGCAGGTATGTCCGGTCGGCGTGATCCTGCCCAAGCGCAAGGGTTTCGCCGTGCCAATCGGCGAGCGCCGCTTCGACGTCGCGCCGATCTCGGCCCATGTGGACGAATTCAAGCCGGTAGCCGCGGCTCAGGGAGAACGGACATGAGTACCGCCGCTGTCGCCGCCCCGCCCCGCAAGCTGCGGGTGGCCACGACCAGCCTTGCCGGCTGCTTCGGCTGCCACATGTCCTTTCTCGATATCGACGAACGTCTGCTGGACCTGCTCGAGTTCGTCGAATTCGACCGTTCGCCGATCACCGACATCAAGCATTGCGGTCCCTGCGACATCGGCATCATCGAAGGCGGGGTATGCAACGCGGAGAATGTGCATGTGCTGCGCGAGTTTCGCGCCAACTGCAAAATCCTCATCGCGATGGGAGCCTGCTCGGTCAATGGCGGACTACCGGCGCAACGCAATAACCTGGACTTGCGCGACATCCTGGTGGCGGTGTATGTCACCGAAACGGGGCTGGCGCGCGGCACGCAGATTCCCAACGACCCCGAACTCCCGCTGCCGCTCAACCAGGTGCACCCGATCCACGAAATAGTCACGGTCGACTACTTCCTCCCCGGCTGCCCGCCGTCCGGCGATGCCATCTGGAAATTCCTCACCGACCTCCTCGCCGGGCATACGCCACACCTCGGCCATGGGCTGATTCACTACGACTGAAACACATCGAGGTTAAATATGGCCCCCACGCTCAATTCGTTCGCTGCCCCTACAGGGGGCGTCGTCTCCCGCGGGACGGCCCTTCGGGAGACATGACATGCCTTTCGCACTAGAAACCGCCCCCCACCCGGAAACACTCAAGCGCGTCGCCATCGAACCGGTGTCGCGCGTCGAGGGCCACGGCAAGGTCACCCTGCTGCTGGACGACAACAACCACGTGCAGCAGGTGCGCCTGCACATCACGGAGTTCCGCGGTTTTGAGAAATTCATCGAGGGCCGACCCTACTGGGAAGTGCCGGTGATGGTCCAGCGCCTCTGCGGCATCTGTCCGGTGTCGCATCATTTGGCCGCCTCCAAGGCGATGGACATGATCGTCGGAGCCACCCTGACGCCCACCGCCGAGAAGATCCGCCGCCTGATGCACTATGGTCAGATGCTGCAATCGCACGCCCTCCACTTCTTTCACCTGTCTTCGCCCGACCTGCTGTTCGGCTTCGACTCCCCGGTCGCGCAACGCAACATCGTCGGCGTCATCGCGGCGCATCCCGAAATTGCCAAGAAAGGCGTATTCCTGCGCAAGTACGGCCAGGAGATCATCCGCATGACTGCCGGCAAGCGCGTGCACGGCACCGGCTCGCTCCCGGGCGGCGTGAACAAATCCCTGACCGCCGAGGAACGGGCCACGCTGCAGAAAGACATCTACCAGATGATCGCCTGGAGCCGCGACGCAGTGCAACTGATCAAGGGGCTGTTCGCGCAGAATCTGGACTACTACAACAGCTTCGGCCGCTTCAGCGCGCACAGCATGGGACTGGTGCGCGCCGACGGCGCCATGGACCTCTACCACGGCGGCCTGCGCGCGCGGCGCGCCGACGGCAGCACCCTGTTCGACCATTTCGACTACAGTCGTTACTGGGACGTGATTGCCGAGGATGTGAAGTCGTGGAGCTACATGAAGTTCCCCTATCTTTGCCCCATCGGCTCCTCGGACACCGGCTGGTATCGCGTCGGCCCGCTGACGCGCGTGACGCAATGCGACTTCATCCCGACGCCGCTGGCCGACAAGGAACGAGACGAATTCATGGCCTTCGACAATGGCAGCGCGACCGGCGCCACGCTGGGCTACCACTGGGCACGCATGATCGAAATGCTGCACGCGGCCGAGGTCATCAAGGATCTGCTGCACGACGACGACATCTGCGGCAAGGATCTGATGGCGACCGGCCAGCGCCAGGAACGCGGCGTCGGCGTCATCGAGGCGCCGCGCGGCACGCTGATTCACCACTACCGGGTGGACGAAAACGACCAGATCGTGCGTGCCAACCTGATCGTCTCGACCACCCACAACAACCAGGCGATGAACGAGGCGATCCGCGTCG
Organism: Pseudomonadota bacterium; assembly: GCA_021849505.1. GTDB lineage: Bacteria > Pseudomonadota > Gammaproteobacteria > Burkholderiales > Rhodocyclaceae > Sulfuricystis. The sequence continues at coordinate 8,913 of JAJZSW010000039.1, read as the reverse complement.
TGGCGAAACAATACCTGGACGGCCGCGAACTGACGGAGGGCCTGCTCAACCATATCGAGGTCGCCATCCGCTGTTTCGATCCCTGCCTGTCCTGCGCCACCCACGCGCTCGGCAAGATGCCGCTCGAGATTGAATTGATCGACGCCGACGGGATGACGCTCGATCTTCTGACGCGCGACGCGCACGGACATTGCCAACGCCTGTGACGGCGCCGATCCTCGTCTTTGGCTGGGGCAACCCGTCGCGCGGCGACGACGCGCTCGGGCCGCTGTTCATCGAGCGCATCGCCGCGCTTGGCCTGCCGGACATCGAATGCCAGACCGACTTCCAGTTGCAGGTGGAGGATGCGCTTGAGCTGCAAGGCCGCCGGCGCATCCTCTTCGTCGATGCCAGCCTGACTGCCGCGGCTCCCTTCAGCGTGTCGCCGCTTGCCCCGTCGCGCGATGCCAGCTTCAGCACCCACGCCATCACGCCCGCGGCGGTCATGCAGGTCTATGTCGATCTGCACGGCGCCGCGCCGCCCCCCTGCCATCTGCTCGCGATCCGTGGCGAGCATTTCGAATTGGGCATGGATTTGAGTCCCGCGGCGGCCAGCCATCTCGAAGCGGCCCTGGACTGGGCACGCAACTGGCTTACTGCGCCAGCTTGTGGATGGTGAGGATGCCCAGCCCGGTCATCAGCAGCGAGCCGAACAGATGCAGGCTCGCGGCGCCGGCCGCCCAGCCGTAGCGCGCGTTCTGGATCAGATGCACAACCTCGGCGGAGAACGTCGAAAAGGTCGTCAGCGCACCGAGAAAGCCGGTGACGAAGAACAGCTTGAGTTCGGGCGACAGTTCGACGTTGATATGGAACACCGCGACCGCCGCGCCGACGAGATAACCGCCGGTCAGGTTGGCGGCAAGGGTGCCGAGCGGTACCGTGGTAAACAGCGGGTTCAGCCACAGCCCGAGGCCATAACGCAGCCAGGCGCCCAGCACGGCGCCGAGGGCAATGGCGGCGAGCGCTGCGGGGTTCATCGGCGCATGGCAACCGGTGGGCGGCGCCCTGGCCCGGTCACAGGGTAATGTCCCTCATGATATCGTCATCCGACCCGGAACCGGTTCTCGTAACGGCAGCACGCAGGTAGGGGCGCGCCATGTCCTCGATCTGGCGCGTGCGGGGGTTGGTCGGATCGCGGTTCTTGATCACTTCGATGTAATGCGCGAGCTTGCGGGACAGGGCTTCATCCGGCGGGGCGGTCTCGAGCCAATGCACGATCGCCAGCGCCGCGTTGAAAGTGATCGAAAGGTTGCGGGTGGTATCCGCGAGACGCATGAACTCCTCCATCGCCTCCTGCGGCTTGCCGCCTTTGGCCAGGGTGACCGCCTTGCGGTTGAGATCGGCCACCGCGCGCTCGGTATCCAGACGCATCTGTTCGGCCTCGAAGCCGAGGCCGCCCTTTTCGAGCGTCCCGAGGATGCGGCGCGTCATCGATTCGTTGCCATGGTAGTCGGCCAGCACCTCCCTGGCGATTTCGGTTGCCTTCGCCTCGTCGCCGGCCGCGATCGCCACCTCCATCAGGCTCATCTTGGTGGCATTATCCAGGGCTGGCTGCTCCTTGATCGCCGCGCCGATCTGCTCGTAGAAACGCGCCGCATGGCTGGTCTGGCCATTGAGCTTGGCGCGCGAAAACTGGGCGACCAGCTCGGCGAGCTGGTAGCCGCTCTGCTCGCCGCCGGCGTTGAGCTTGAGGTAGTAGTCGTTGAGCACCGTGATGAGCTGCGTCAGGCGCTGGGCATTGCCCTGGTCCGGATTCTGCAGCAGCAGCGTGCTGAACCCGGCAAAGTCGCTGGGGTTGACGGAGACCGACCCCGCGCCATGGCTGAACATGCCCTCATAGGCGGACACGGCATCCTGCGCGTCGCCCATATCCAGCGCCATGCGCACGACTTCGCGGTGCCGGTGGATCGCGCGCGGATTGCGGGCCAGTACCTCCTTCATCAGGGCGCGCGACTTTTCCGGCGAGCCCTTGACCTCATGGACGCGCGCCAGCAGGTCGTGGGCCTGGGCGAAATCGCCGTTTTCGGCGACCAGCGATTCGAGGATGTCGCGCGACTCGTCATAGCGATCCAGGTGAAAGCGCGCCCGCGCCAGGCCCATCTTCGCCCATGCCAAACCGGGATGGTCGATCAGCAGATCCTCGAAATGGCGGATCGCCTCCTCGTTGCGACTCAGCTTGAGCAGGCAGTCGCCGACCAGGCGCTGACAGTCGAGCGCATAGGGCGTATCGGTGTTCAGGAAAATACGCGTCGCCCGCAGGCATTCCTCGTATTTCTGGTCGTCGAACAGTTCGATCATGCCCTTGAGGGCCTGCTTCCTGAGGATGGCCCTGGTCAGGCGTTCCGCCAGCAGCGTCGGCTTCATCGGCTTGAGCAGGTAGTCGTCGGGCGCCAGCTCGGCCACGGCGAACACCTTCTCGTAAAGGCTCTCGCCGGTCACCATGATGAACACGCTGGCGCTCGGCAGCAGCTTGCGGTGGCGGCATTCCTCGAGCAGATGCTGGCCGTCCTTCGCCAGGGCGCGCTGGCCGCCGGACAGCGTCATGTACTTGTCGAGCGACAGGATGTAGTCGCACAACACGATGTCGAAGGATTCCTGGTTGTTCAGGCGGTAGATGGCGTCGCCGTAGCCGTTGGCCTCGGTCACGCTCTTGCCGCCCATGTTGATGATCGCCTGGCGCAGCCAGGCGCGCATGGTCGGCGAATCCTCGACCACCAGATACCGAAACCGGCTCCAGTCCAGCGCGGTGGGCGCATCTTGTGCCGGCTTCTCCCGTGGTGGAAACGTAGTCAATTTATCTGCGCCAGAACGTAAAATCGCATTTTTACATCAACTCCCCCTGATCCGCCCCATGTCCGAGCAGAAAGCCAAGGCCCCTGTGACAGCCGCTGCGGCATCCAACTTCATCCGCAACATCATCGACGCCGATCTTGCCGCCGGCAGGCACGCCGCGATCCGCACGCGCTTTCCGCCCGAGCCGAACGGCTACCTGCACTTCGGCCATGCCAAGTCGATCTGCCTCAACTTCGGCCTCGCCCGCGACTACGGCGGCGCCTGCCACCTGCGCTTCGACGACACCAACCCGGAGAAGGAGGAACAGGAATACGTCGATTCGATCATCGACGCCGTGCATTGGCTGGGCTGGGACTGGGGGAAGAACCTCTTCTACGCCTCGAACTACTTCCAGAAAATGTACGACTGCGCCGAGGCGCTCATCAACGCCGGCCTCGCCTATGTCGACTCGCAAAGCGCCGAGGAGATGCGCGCCAATCGCGGCACGCTCACGCAACCCGGCATCGACTCCCCCTACCGCAGCCGCACGCCCGCAGAGAACCTCGACCTGTTCCGCCGCATGAAGGCCGGCGAGTTCCCCGACGGCGCCCACGTGCTGCGCGCCAAGATCGACATGGCCGCGCCCAACATCAACCTGCGCGACCCGGCGATCTACCGCATCCGCCACGCCGAGCATCACAACACCGGCAATGCCTGGTGCGTCTATCCGATGTACACCTACGCGCACCCGGTCGAGGACGCCATCGAGCGCATCACCCACTCCATCTGCACGCTCGAGTTCGAGGACCAGCGGCCGTTCTACGACTGGCTGCTCGACCAGCTCGCCGAGCTCGGCTGCCTGCCGCGACCGCTGCCGCAGCAGATCGAGTTCGCGCGCCTCAACCTCACCTACGTCGTGCTGTCGAAGCGCAAGCTCATCCAGCTTGTCGAGGAAAAACATGTCAACGGCTGGGACGATCCGCGCCTGCCGACGCTGGTCGGCGCGCGGCGCCGCGGCTACACGCCCGAAGGTTTCCGCAAGTTCGCCGAGATGATCGGCGTCACCAAGTCGGATTCCCTGATCGACTACGGCGTCTTCGAGGAATGCCAGCGCGACGTGCTCAACGAGACGGCTCTGCGCCGCATCGCCGTGCTCGACCCGCTCAAGCTCGTCATCGACAACTATCCGGAAGGGCAGGAGGAGGAATGCTTCGCGCCCAACCATCCGCAGCAGCCCGAGTTCGGCAAACGCGCCGTGCCGTTCTCGCGCGAACTGTGGATCGAGCGCGAGGACTTTGTCGAAACGCCGCCGAAGGGCTACTTCCGCCTGTTCCCGGGCAACAAGGTGCGCTTGCGCTACGGTTTCGTCGTCGAATGCACCGGCTGCGACAAGGATGCCGCCGGCAACGTCACCGCCGTGCATTGCAATTACTACGCCGATTCCAAGTCGGGCACTCCGGGCGCCGACAATTACAAGGTCAAGGGCAACCTCCACTGGATTTCGGCACGGCATGCCTATCGGGCGGACGTGCGGCTCTACGACCGCCTGTTCAAGGTGGCGAATCCCGGCGCGGAACATGATTTCCTGGAAGACATCAATCCCGATTCGGTGCAAGTCATCGCGGCGCAACTCGAGCCCGCCCTCAAGGATGCCGCGCCCGAAGAACGCTTCCAGTTCGAGCGTCACGGCTACTTCGTCGCCGACCGCGCCGACTCCAGGCCCGGCGCGCCGGTCTTCAACCGTACCGTCACGCTGAAAGACAACTGGAAGAAATGACATTCACCGAACTTCTCGCGGGCGCCTGGCAGAAGAACGACTCGCTGCTCTGCGTCGGCCTCGACCCCGACCCGGCGAAGTTTCCCGCCCACCTCGAGAACCAACCCGACGCGATCTTCCGCTTCTGCGCAGCCATCGCCGCTGCCACGGCCGACCTTGCCTGCGCCTTCAAGCCGCAGATCGCCTACTTCGCCGCGCGGCGCGCCGAGGACCAGCTCGAAGCGCTGATCGCCCACATCCATGAAAACCATCCGGGCATCCCCGTCATCCTCGACGCCAAGCGCGGCGACATCGGCAGCACGGCGGAGCAGTACGCCATCGAGGCCTTCGAGCGCTACCGGGCCGACGCGGTCACCGTGAATCCCTACATGGGGCGCGACTCGGTCGAGCCCTGGCTGGCGTACCGGGACAAGGGCGTGATCCTGCTCTGCCGCACCTCGAATCCCGGCGGCAGCGACCTGCAATTCCAGAAAGTCGGCGCTGGCAAGACGGCACTGTATGAACTGGTCGCCGCAAAAGTGGCGAAGGAATGGAACACGACAGGCCAGTGCGCCCTCGTCGTCGGTGCCACCTTCCCCGCCGAACTCGCTCGCGTGCGCGAGATCGTCGGCGACCTGCCGCTGCTGGTGCCCGGCATCGGCGCCCAGGGCGGCGATATCGAGGCGACGGTGAAGGCCGGCCGCACCGCGAACGGCACCGGCCTGATGATCAACTCCTCGCGCGCGATCCTCTATGCGGGCAAGGGCGAGGATTTCGCGGACGCCGCACGCGAGGTCGCGCTGGCAACGCGCGACGCGATCAACCGCTACCGCTGATGGAGCTGAAGAGAATCCGCGCCGGCCGCCTGCGTGGCATCGGCTACGACGAGAAGGCGCGCGTGCTGCGCATCGAACTCGACAACGGCGAACTGCTGGAATACGACCGCATCGCGCTCGAAATGTGGCGCCGCTTTTCCGAATCCACCGCGCCCTGGAGCTATTACTGCGACAATATCCAGGATGAATTGACGCCGCGCCGCATTGCGGGCAGTTCGCCCGCCGGCCAGAAAAAGAACCCGCTCGACGACCTCTTTTCGTAGGAATCAGCATGCGCACACCCGCCCGCAAGACCGCCAAATCTGTCACGCCGGCCAAACCCAAGGCAGCCACCAAGGCCGCCGCCAGGCCCGCTGCCAAGACCCCGGCGCCCAAGCCGCGCGCGCCGCGGCGTTCTCCCGCCCAGCCGCGTCCCGCGTCCGCCGGCGACATCGGCCCGATCGGCTCGCAAGAGAAAATCGAAGCCAACGCCGTCGGCCAGGCCGTCGACGCCGCCCAGCAGGCGCGCCTGGCCGCCATGCGCGACATCGTTTCGGGCACCACGGCGGAGGAAAGCCAGCGCCTGCTGCGCAACCTGTTGCGCGAACAGAAGCTCGCGCTCGACAAGTCCGGGGCAAACCCCGATCAGGAGCTTGCGCCGGACTGGCGCAAGGGTGGCTACCCCTACAAGAACCTGATGACGCGCCGCAATTACGAGCGGCAGAAATACCGCCTGCAGGTCGAACTGCTCAAGCTGCAGGCCTGGGTGAAGGAAGCCGGCCAGCGCGTTGTGATCCTCTTCGAGGGCCGCGACGCGGCCGGCAAGGGCGGCACGATCAAGCGCTTCATGGAACATCTCAACCCGCGCGGAGCCCGTGTAGTGGCTCTCGAAAAACCCAGCGAAACCGAACGCGGCCAGTGGTACTTCCAGCGCTACGTGCAGCACCTGCCGACCGCCGGCGAAATCGTGCTGCTCGACCGTTCCTGGTACAACCGCGCCGGCGTCGAACGCGTGATGGGCTTCTGCACCGATGCCGAATACCAGGAGTTCATGCGCCAGGTGCCTGAGTTCGAGCGCATGATGGTCAGGAACGGCACGCACTTCATCAAGTTCTGGTTCTCGGTCTCGCGCGAGGAACAGCGCCGCCGCTTCAAGGAGCGCCGCGTGCACCCGCTCAAGCAGTGGAAGCTCTCGCCGATCGACCTCGCCTCGCTCGACAAATGGGACGAGTACACCAAGGCCAAGGAAGCGATGTTCTTCTACACCGACACCGCCGACGCGCCCTGGACGGTCGTCAAATCCGACTGCAAGAAGCGCGCGCGGCTGCAGGCCATGCGCTACGTGCTGCACCGCCTGCCTTACAAGAACAAGGATCCCGAGCGCATCGGCGCCCTCGACCCGCTGATCGTCGGCCGCGCCAATGTGGTCTACGAGCAGGGCGAGGCGCAGGGCGTGCCGATCCTGTAATCCCCGGAGAACTTTCATGGCCGATCTCATCGCCCTCCTGCAGCCCCGCATCGCCGATCGCGAAAGCTTTCGTGATTTCGTCGAGGCGCTCGACGACCAGGTGCCCGGCATCGAACGCGACATCGCGGCGCTGCGCAAGGCGCCGCATGATCGCGGCCTGATCGCCCGGCTGTTCCGCGCCCTGCACACGATCAAGGGGGACGCCGCGCTGTGCAAGGTCGATACCGGCGTGGCGATCAGCCATCCGCTCGAATCGCTGCTGGCCCGCTGCCGCGATGGCGACGTCGTGTTTTCCGCCCTGCTCGCCGAAGTGATGCTGCTGACCCTCGACCGGCTGGAATTGACCGTCGAGGCCATGGACGGCGGCCGCACGGTCGACCATCTCAAGCTGCCGCAACTGGTCGGCGGCCTGGAAAACCTGGCGCGCGCGCCGGCCGGCGAGATCGCTGCCCGCGCCGCCACGGTCATCGAGGCCGTCACCGGTTTCCGGCCGCAGCAGACCGGCCGGGAGATCCCGACGGGGACGTCCTTCACGCCCAGCCACGACGATCTCGCCGCCGACCTGTGGTTCTTCTCCTCGCTCGCCCTGCAGCTCGAGGCCCGCTCGCCCCTCTTCAACGGGCGCACCGGCCGGCTCCTGCGCCTTGCCCTCGACACGAATGCCGCCGCCGGCAATCCGGTCGATGCCACGCAGCTCGCGGCAGCCGTCTACATGCACGACATCGGCATGATGTTCCTGCCGGAACACGCCTGGCTCACCTCCGGCCGCTTGAGCGACAGCGCCCGGCAGCAGCTGCGCGAACATCCGGCGCACGCCGCCGGCCTGCTGCAGCGCATGCCCGGCTGGACCGCGGCGGCGGAAATGGTGCGGCAGCACCACGAGATGCCCGACGGCAAGGGCTACCCGGAAGGGCTCGCGGGCGACGCCATCTGCGCCGGCGCGAAGATCCTCGCCATCGTCGATGCCTTCGAGGCGGTTACGCTCAAGCACAGTCATCGCGGCGAGAGCCGTTCGCTGATCCGGGCGATCGCCGAGATCAACGCCTGCGACGACCAGTTCGCCGCCGAGTGGATCGAACCCTTCAACCGCGTGATCCGCAAGATGGTCGAGAGCTGATGGCGGACGACATCCGCTTGCCGCAGTTCCCCGAATGCTGGGAAACCTGCGGCAACTGCGGGCAAGGCGAAGTGGAAGTGCTGGAAGTGCATGTCCGGCCCGGCGACACGGTGCGCCACGAAGACAACCTGATCACGCTGGAAACCGGCAAGGTCGCGCTCGACATCCCCGCGCCGCGCGCCGGCACCATCGTCGAAGTACTCGTCAGCGCAGGCGACACGGTGCGCGAGGGCGCCCTGATCGCGCGCATCGAACCCGCCTGATAGCGGAAAGTCGGCGCTGGCGGGACGGCACATTCGCTTTCTTCAAGCGCTGTTGACGACCGAGGCTGTGTGAAAACCCAGTGAACCATCTTGCCTAGTTTCTGTCTATGCATAGGGCATGGACTGGAGCGGGCGATGAAGAGATACATCGAAGGGAAGGGTCGGGGGCAGATGGTGTTGATGCCCGAGTCACTGGATGACTTCATTGGTGAAGACAATCCGGTGCGGGTGATCGACCTGTTTGTCGATGAACTGGATTTGCCGGGTCTGGGGTTCGCGTGTGCGCAGCCTGCCGTCACGGGACGGCCGGGCTACCATCCTGGCTTACTGCTCAAGCTGTACATCTACGGCTATCTGAATCGGGTGCAGTCGAGCCGCCGGCTGGAGCGGGAGGCCCAGCGCAACGTTGAAGTCATGTGGCTCACTGGGTACTTGGCGCCCGACTTCAAGACCATTGCCGATTTCCGCCGCGACAACGGCACCGGCATTCGCAACGCCTGCAAGCAGTTCATCGCCTTGTGCCGCGAGTTGGACTTGTTCAGCCATGCCGTGGTGGCCATCGATGGCAGCAAGTTCAAGGCCGTGAATAACCGGGACAAGAACTTCACGCCGCACAAACTGGAGCAGCGCATCAAGCAGATTGAGGAAAGCATCGAGCGCTATAAAGCAGACCCGGCTATGTA
>JAJZSW010000124.1:316-4652 GCA_021849505.1 Pseudomonadota bacterium | reverse complement strand
GGCAGGTTTTTTCGGTGCCGTCCCGCCAGCGCCGACTTTTGCTTCCGTCTTCGCCTTGGCGGGTTTGGCCGCGCGTTGCTCGAACTCGAAGCCGACCTTGCCGTCGGCGCCGCGCACGAGATAGGCTGAAAACTTCTTGCGCGTGCGGTTGGAAACGAAGCCCTTGAGCAGGGAAGTCTTGCCCGTCTCGAGCAGCTTCTGCATCTCGGCTTTGGAAATTTCCTGCTGGAGGATCACCTTCCCCGAGCGGAAGTCGCAGCTCTTCGCCGCCCCCGTGGATTTCTCGCAGACGTAGGCCATCGGCTGTTCGAAGACGCGGGCGCCGCATTTCGGGCAGGCGCCCAGCGGCTCCAGCCCGCTGAAATCGATTTCTTCGCCGGAGTCTTCCTCGTTGCCGAAGTCGAACTTCGGCGCATGCTCGTCGTCGAGCTTGATGACGGCCGCGAAGGCGCGGCCCATCTTGCTGCGGAAGCCCTGCAAGGGGCCGATCTGCCGGTCGCGCAACAGCGCGTCCATCTCCTCCGGCTCCCACTGGCGGCCGGCGACGACCTTCCAGAGCTTGTAATCGCAGCGGTCGCACTTGAAGTGGCGGTAGGTCTCGTGAATCTTGCCGCCGCACTTGGGGCAGGGTGTCTTGAGCGTGCCGAAGTCGGCATCGGCGAACTCGCCGGTCTTGATGCGCTCGACCATCTCCTGCGTCTGCTCGGTAATGTGGGCCATGAACTCCTCGCGCTTGAGGCGTCCGTGCTCCATCTCGCGCAGCTTCCATTCCCACAGGCCGGTGAGTTCCGGCGAGCGGATTTCGTCGACCTTCAGCTGCTCCAGCGCGAAAAAGAGATTGAATGCCTTGGCGGTCGGCTGCAGTTCGCGGCCATTGCGGTGCAGATATTCCTCGGCGATCAGGCCCTCGATCGTCGCCGCGCGCGTCGCCGGCGTGCCGAGGCCGCGCTCCGACATGGCCTCGCGCAGTTCTTCGTCGTCGACCAGCTTGCCCGCGCCTTCCATCGCCGAGAGCAGCGTCGCTTCGTTGAAGCGCGGCGGCGGTTTGGTGGCATTGGCCTTCACCTCGACATCGTTGGCCCAGACGCGTTCGTTCTTCTGCAACGGCGGCAGATTGGGGTTTTCATCATCGGCTTGCGACTCCTTGCCATAGACGGCGAGCCAGCCGGGGGTGACGAGCACCTTGCCCTCGGTCTTGAACGGTTCGCCCTCGACCCGCGTGATGCGCGTGGTGACGAGGTATTCGGCGGCCGGGTAGAAGATCGCGATGAAGCGCTTGACGACGAGGTCGTAGAGCTTCTGTTCCGGTTCGGACAGATGCTTCGGCGCCGCGCCGGTGGGAATGATGGCGAAGTGATCGCTCACCTTGGCGTTGTTGAAGATGCGCTTGGTCGGATGCACCCAGCCGTTTTTCAGCACGTTGCCGGCCAGTGCGCCGTAGCCTTCCTCGGACAGCGCGCGCAGCGTGTCCTTCACCGCGCCGAGATAGTCCTCGGGCAGGTAGCGCGAGTCGGTCCGCGGGTAGGTCAGCACCTTGTGCTTCTCGTAGAGCGCCTGCGCCAGCGCCAGGGTGTTGCGCGCCGAAAAGCCGAAACGGCCGTTGGCTTCGCGCTGCAGGCTGGTCAAGTCGTAGAGCAGCGGGCAGGCCTCGGTCTTGGGCTTGGACTCCTCGGTGACGTCGCCGTGCTTGCCGAGGCATTTCTTGCGCAGGGATTCGGCGGCGGCCTGCTCCCAGAGGCGCTCGGCCCGGGCATGTTCATCGTCGCCTTTCCTGAACTTCTCGTCGAACCACTTGCCGCGATAGGTGCCGGCGACGGCCTGGAACTCGGCCTCGACCTCCCAGTAGTCGCGCGGCTCGAAGGCGCGGATCGCCCTCTCGCGCTCGACGAGGATCGCCAGCGTCGGCGTCTGCACGCGGCCGACGGTGGTCTTGTAGAAACCGCCCTCCTGCGAGTTGAAGGCGGTCATCGCGCGCGTGCCGTTGATGCCGATCAGCCAGTCGGCCTCGGAGCGGCAGCGCGCCGCGTCGGCGAGCGGCAGCATCTCGGCGTCGCTGCGCAGGTGGGCGAAGCCGTCCTTGATCGCCTGTGCGGTCATCGACTGCAGCCAGAGGCGACGGATGGGTTTGGCGGTCTTTTCGGTCAGCGCGTGCTGCACGACGTAACGGAAGATCAGTTCGCCTTCGCGCCCCGCGTCGCAGGCATTCACCAGGCCGGTCACATCCTTGCGCTTGATCAGGCGGGTGAGCAGCCGCAGGCGGTCGGCGGTCTTGTCGATCGGGTTGAGGGCAAAGCGCGGGGGAATCACCGGCAGATGGGTGAAGGTCCACTTGCCGCGCTTGACCTCGTATTCCTCGGGCACGGTCAGCTCGAGCAGATGGCCGATGGCCGAGCTGAGCACGTAGTGCTCGCTCTCGAAATAGTCGCCTTCGCGGGTAAAACCACCCAGCGCCCGGGCGATGTCCTGGGCGACGGAAGGCTTTTCGGCAATGATCAGTTGTTTACTCATGGGGGGCGCATCATAAGCGCCCTTCAATCCCGCTGGCAAGCCGGGGTTTTTCGGGTCTTAGTTCAGCCGCTGGTAGCGGCCGCCCGGCAACTGGCTGATGCGGCCGTCGAGTTCGAGCGGCAACAGCCTTGCCAGCAGGGCATCCACGGCGAGACCGGTGCGGCCGACGAGGGTGTCGAGATCGCAGGGATCGCCACCGAGCGCGACGAGCACCGGGTCGGTCTCGGCTTCCGGCACCGGGGCCATGTTTGCAATGGCGGCAGGATTCACGATCCTCTCCCAGCGCAGTTCCTCGAGGATGTCCTGCGCCGATTCGACCAGCTTGGCGCCCTGCTTGATCAGCGCGTGGCAGCCCCTGGATTGCGGCGAATGGATCGAACCGGGGATCGCGAAGACCTCGCGTCCGGCTTCGGCGGACAGCCGCGCGGTGATCAGCGAGCCGCTCTGCCGGGCGGCCTCGACGACCAGGCAGCCGCGCGCCAGCCCGGCGATGATGCGGTTGCGGCGCGGGAAGTTCGCGGCCAGCGGCGGCGTGCCGACCGGGAATTCGCTGACGATCACGCCTTTTTCGGCAATTTCGCGCGCCAGCGCTTCGTTGCGCGCCGGGTAGATGCGGTCGCAGCCGGTGCCGACGACGGCGATCGTCGAGGCCGCTTCCGGCAGCGCGCCGCGATGCGCGGCGGCATCGATGCCGGCGGCCAGTCCGCTGACGATGGTCAGCCCGGCGGCGGCCAGCGCCTGCGCGAAAGCCGTGGCGTTGGCTTCACCCTGCTTGGTGGCATTGCGGCTGCCGACGATTGCGAAAGCCGGCCGGTTCAGCAGGGCCAGTCGTTCAGGATCGCCTTTCGCATACACCAGCACCGGCGGGTCGGCGGCCGTCAGCAGCGCCTGCGGATAGGCCGCATCGGCCAGCGTCAGGATGTGGTTGCCCGCTTGCGCGGCCCAGGCCAGCGCGGCGTCGATTTCCGTCCGGGCGTCATGACCGACGAGGCGTTCGGCGAGTGCGCTGCCCAGCACGCCGCGCAGCGCGCTGCCGGAGGCGGAAAAAATCGCCTCGGGAGCGCCGCAGGCCTTGAGCAGCCGGCGCTGTCCTTCGCCGCCGATGCCGGGGATCAGGGTCAGGCGCAGCCAGGCGGCCAGTTCGTCTGGCGTGGACACGCCTGCTCCGGGAACGGTGTTACGGCTTGCGGACGCGGTCGCCTTCCATCACCGGGCGGCTCGCCGAGGTGATCAGCGCATAGGAAACGCGGTCGAAGACGCGGAAGACGAAGGCGAGACCGATGCGCTCGTCGGGCAGGACGTGCGTCTGGGTCTTGTCGTCCTCGAAACGGTTCCTGACGGTCGTGCCGGTGCGGTAGATCGCCAGCACATGACCCACTTCAAGGCCGTCGGCCTTGCCGCGCGACAGCGAGACGACAGAGTTCGCAGCCGCTTCGCCGACGCCGCCGTAGATCAGCATGACGCGGCCGTTGATGTCCTGCGTCGGGGCGTGGGGGACGTAACTCATGACCTCGGGGCGTTCGGCGGGGACGAGATAGTCGCCGCGGCCGATTTCCTGCTTGACGCTGGTGATTTCGAGCGGCAATACGTCCGCGCGCTCGCCGGCCGGCCGGGCGCTGCCGAGATAGACCGCCTCGATGCCGAGAACCTCGTTGCTTTCCGGATCCTTGAGCGGCCGGCCGGGGCGGAAGACATGCCAGCGTTTGATCTTCGGGTCGGCGTTGTTGGTGGCGTAGATCAGGTCGCCCGTGCCGGTGAAGACGCGGCTTTCCTGGGTAGCCACGATGCGCGGGGCGCTGTCGAAGTCGCCGGCGTTGATGACCAGCGG
>JAJZSW010000124.1:0-306 GCA_021849505.1 Pseudomonadota bacterium | reverse complement strand
ATGTTGCCGATCTTCAGCGTGGGGCTGGCGCCGCTGCGGTCGAGGACCAGCACCTGGCCGGGATAGATGCGGTGCGGATTGCGCACCTGCTCCGCATTCATCTTCCAGAGCTCCGGCCAACGGAAGGGATCCTTGAGGAATTTGGAGGAAATGCCCCACAGCGTGTCGCCGGGCACCACGATATGACGTTCCGGCGCGTCGGCCGCCAGCTCGAGGGGCCTGGGGGTGGCGGGCGCGCCCTGCGCGAAGGCGGCGGCAGTTGAAAAACTCAAGAACAGCGCGAATATAATGCGTCGCATGGATGGA
>JAJZSW010000038.1 GCA_021849505.1 Pseudomonadota bacterium | reverse complement strand
AGAAATACGAACCGCTCGCCGCGAGCGTGCAGGCGGCCTTGCATGCCGCGGTATCCGACCGCGCGGCACCCGAGCCGCATTTCGCCAGCATCGAGGAAAAGATCGAATGGCTGACCGAGATGTCGCGCCGTCTGGAGCGTCGCATCCCCGATCGCGAAGCCCGCCTCGAGTTCCTCAAGGCCGTGCGCTACGAGGCTCAGCGTGCAGGGCTCGATCCGCAACTCGTGCTCGGCCTGATCCAGGTGGAAAGCGGCTTCCGCAAACATGCCGTGTCGATCGCCGGCGCACGCGGCTACATGCAGGTCATGCCGTTCTGGGTCGGGCTGATCGGCAATCCGGACCACAACTTGTTCCACCTGCGCACCAACCTGCGCTTCGGCTGCACGATCCTGCGCCACTACCTCGACATCGAAAAGGGCGACCTGTTCCGCGCGCTTGGCCGCTACAACGGCAGCCTCGGCCGGCCGGAATACCCGAACATGGTGCGCGCGGCGTGGGAAAGGCAGTGGAACTGGGGGCCGCGGGTCATTCAGGCGCGACAGTAAAAGTCGGCGCTGGCAGGACGGCACTCAAAAGGCTAGAGGGCTATTTGGGCATGCCCGGCATGCCGCCACGTCCCATCAGTCCCTTTGCGGCACGCATCATCTTGGCCATGCCGCCCTTGGAGAATTGCTTCATCATCTTCTGCGTCTGCTCGAACTGGCTGAGCAGTCGATTCACTTCCTGTACCTGCACGCCGGCGCCGGTCGCGATGCGCCGCTTGCGGCTCGCCTTGATGAGTTCGGGCTTCGCGCGCTCCGTCGGGGTCATTGAATTGATGATGCCCTCGAGGCGCCGCACCGCCTTGTCCTCCACCGCCCCGCCGGCCTGCTGCGCGATGGCGCCGAACTGCGCCGGCAGCTTGTCGAGCAGCGCGCCCATGCCGCCCATGCTGCGCATCTGGCCGATCTGCGCCTTGAAGTCGCTGAGGTCGAAGCCCTTGCCGGACTTCATCTTCTTGACGAGTTCCTGCGCCTTCTCCTGATCGACGTTGCGATGCGCTTCCTCGACCAGGCCGAGGATGTCGCCCATGCCGAGGATGCGGCTGGCCATCCGTTCGGGATGGAATTCCTCGATGCCGGTGAGCTTCTCGCCGACGCCGGCGAATTTGAGCGGCTTGCCGGTGACGTGGCGCACCGACAAGGCGGCGCCGCCGCGCGCATCGCCGTCGAGTTTGGTCAGCACCACACCGGTCAGCGGGAGCGCCTCGTTGAAGGCCTTGGCGGTATTCACCGCGTCCTGGCCGAGCATCGCATCGACGACGAACAGCGTCTCGATCGGCTTGAGCAGCACATGCAACTCGCGGATCTCCGCCATCATCGCCTCATCGATGGCGAGGCGGCCCGCCGTGTCGACGAACAGCACGTCGTGGAAATGGCGCTTCGCGTAGTCGAGGGCGGCAGCAGCGATATCGGCCGGTTTCTGGCCGGCGGACGACGGGAAGAAATCGATGCCGGCCTGTGCCGACACCGTCTTCAACTGCTCGATGGCCGCCGGGCGATAGACGTCGCAGCTGACCGCCAGTACCTTCTTCTTCTGGCGTTCCTTGAGCCACTTGCCGAGCTTGGCTGTCGTCGTCGTCTTGCCCGCGCCCTGCAGGCCGGCCATGAGGATGATCGCCGGCGGCTGGGTGGCCAGATTCAGTTCGGCCTTCGCGCCGCCCATCAGCGCGGTCAGCTCGTCATGGACGACGCCGACCAAGGCCTGGCCCGGCGTCAGCGAACCGATCACTTCCTGTCCGACTGCCTTTTCCTTGACGCGGGCGATGAAGTCCTTGACCACCGGCAGGGCGACGTCGGCCTCGAGCAGTGCCATGCGCACCTCGCGCAGCATCTCGGCGATATTGTCCTCGGTCAGGCGGGCCTGGCCGCGCAGCGTCTTGACGACCTTGGCGAGTCGTTGGGTCAGATTGTCGAGCATGGGCTTAGTGTAGACTCCAAATATGCCGCCGATTTTACTGCATACCCCCTTGCCCCATTCGCTGGCCGCCCTGCTGTATGTCGGATTGGCGTGGCACTTCTGGCGCTCGCGCTGGCGGGGCGCGGTGCTCGACCAACCCGTCAGGGGCCTGGTCGGCTGGGAGCGCGGCTGGCTGGCGATCGCGCTCCTCATTCATGGCGCCACGCTGGCGCAGGAAATCTTCCCGGCCGATGGGGCCGGCATGCGTTTCGGTTTTGCGGTCGCCCTGTCGATGATGACCTGGCTGGCCGTCGCGCTCTACTGGATCGAAAGTTTCTACGCACGCATGGAAGGGCTGCAGATGCTCGGCCTGCCGCTGGCGGCCATCTGCGGCCTGCTGCCCTGGCTGATTCCCGGCCAGCACCTCGTCACGAACGCCGATTCGCCTGTCTTCCGCCTCCATTTCCTCATGGCCATGCTCGCCTACAGCCTGTTCACGCTCGCCGCGCTGCACGCCATCCTCATGGCCGTCGCCGAGAAGCGCCTGCATCGCGGAAGAATGACGCCGCTGTTCGCCGGCCTGCCACCGCTGCTGACGATGGAAGCCCTGCTGTTCCGGCTGATCCACATCGCCTTTGCCTTGCTCACGCTGACCCTCGCTTCCGGCGTGCTGTTCTCCGAGCAGATATTCGGCAAGGCCTTGCCGTTCAACCACAAGACCGTGTTCGCGATCCTGTCCTGGCTGATCTTCGCCGCCTTGCTGTTCGGCCGACATCGCTATGGCTGGCGCGGACGCAAGGCCCTGCGCTGGACACTGGCCGGCTTCGGCGTGCTGCTGCTGGCCTATGTCGGCAGCCGCTTCGTGCTCGAAGTACTGCTCGGTCGTCCGGCCTGATGGAGGAGTATCCGCTTTCCGCGCTGTCCATGGCGCTGGTGGTTCTGCTGGTATTTTCGGCGTTTTTCTCGATGACCGAGACCAGCATGATGGCGGCCAACCGCTACAAGCTGCGCCATCTCGCCAGCCAGGGACATCGGGGTGCCCGGCTGGCCCTCGAGCTTCTCGGCACCACCGACAAGCTGCTCGGCGTGATCCTGCTCGGCAACAACCTCGTCAATGCGGCGGCGGCCACGCTGGTCTCGGTGATTGCCATCGAGTTGTTTGGCGAGCAGGAGTGGGCACTCGCCGCCGGCACCTTGCTGGTCACTTTTCTCATTCTGGTGTTTTCGGAGATCACGCCGAAAATCATCGGCGCGGCAAATGCCGACCGGCTCGCTGTGATTCTGGCCTATCTGCTCTGGCCCCTCCTGCGCGCGACGTACCCGCTGGTCTGGTTCATCAACCTGTTCGCCAGCAGTCTCCTGCGCCTGCTGCGCCTCAAGCCGGCCAGCAACGAACCCGCCGCGCTGACCACTGAGGAACTGCGTTCCGTAGTGCTGGAATCGAGCCACTTCCTGCCGGGTGCGCACCGGGAAATCCTCGTCAATCTGCTCGATCTCGAACACATCAGCGTCGAGGACATCATGACGCCCCGCGGGGATTTCGAGAGCATCAACATCGCCGCCCCGATCGAGGAAATCACCGACAAGCTGGCAACGAGCTTCCACACGCGGCTGCCGGTTTACGAGAGCGATCCGGGCAACATCATCGGCATCCTGCACATGCGCCGGATGGTGGGAATGGCGCTGGGCGGGATCCTTGACAGCGAAACCCTGCGTCAAGACCTGGCGGCTCCCTACTTCATTCCGGCCGACACACCCGCCTACGACCAGTTGCGCTTCTTCCGGGAAAACCGGCAGCGCCTCGCGCTCGTCGTCGACGAGTATGGCGAACTGCTCGGGCTGGTGACGATCGAGGACATCGTCGAGGAGATCGTCGGCAAATTCACCACCAGCATGCCCGGCAGCGCGGCGGCCGTCGGCTGGGACGCGGAAGGTTCGGCCATCATCGATGGCAGCCACAGCCTCCGCGAAATCAACCGCCTGCTCGGCATCGACTTGCCGGTGGATGGGCCCAAGACACTGAACGGCCTGATTCTCGAACATCTGCGCGACATCCCGGAAATCGGCGTCGGGCTGCGCATCGACGGCATCGCCATGGAAATCATCCAGACCGAAAACCGGCGCGTCAAGACCGTCAAAATCCACCGGCCTTAGTCATCCGGGCAGCCGAGCAAGGGAAATCCCGAGTTATTCCGCCTTTACAAGCTGACGCAGGCAGGGCATTATCACCCTGCATAAATAATGCGAGGAATAGGCATGGCAACGCCCAAACGGGACGACTCCCTGGCAACCTACGCTTGGGAAGGCAAGGACAAGAGCGGCAAGATCGTACGCGGCGAAATGCGCGCCGCATCGCCGACGGTCGTCCGCACCACGCTGCGCCGGCAGGGCATCCTCGTCACGAAGACCAGCAAGCAGTCCCTCCGCGGCAAGGGCAAGGTGACCGACAAGGACATCACGCTATTCACCCGCCAGATGGCGACGATGATGAAATCCGGCGTGCCGCTCCTGCAATCCTTCGACATCGTCGGCAAGGGGGCCAGCAATCCGGCCATGGGCCGGCTGATCGGCGAGATCAAGATGGACGTGGAAACCGGGTCGGCGCTCAACCAGGCTTTCCGCAAGCATCCGCTCCATTTCGACCAACTGTACTGCAACCTCGTCGAAGCCGGCGAGCAGGCCGGCATTCTGGATCAGCTGCTCGATCGGCTGGCCACCTACAAGGAAAAGACCCAGGCGATCATCGCCAAGATCAAGAGTGCGCTGTTCTACCCGATCTCCGTGCTCGTCGTCGCCTTCATCGTCACCGCGGTGATCATGATCTTCGTCGTCCCGCAGTTCAAGAAGGTGTTCACCAGTTTCGGTGCCGACCTGCCGGGACCGACACTGGTAGTCATGGCAATTTCGGATTACTTCGTCGAATACTGGTACATCATTTTCGGCGCTGTCGGCGGCGGCCTGTATGCCTTCTTCTATTTCTGGAAGCGTTCCGAAAAGATGCAGATTTTCATGGATCGCCTGGCCCTGCGGCTGCCGATCTTTGGCGAGGTGATCCGCAAGGCGACCTTGGCGCGCTGGACGCGCACACTGTCGACCATGTTCGCTGCCGGCGTGCCGCTCGTGGAAGCGCTGGATTCGGTCGGCGGCGCGTCGGGCAACTACATCTACAAGGAAGCCACCAAGCAGATCAAGGCGGAGGTCAGCACCGGTTCGAGCCTGACCGTCTCGATGCAGAACACCAACGTTTTTCCGAACATGGCGATCCAGATGATGTCGATCGGCGAGGAATCCGGCCAGATCGACGCCATGAGCGGCAAGATCGCCGACTTCTACGAGGCCGAGGTCGACGATGCCGTCGAGCGACTGTCCAGCCTGATGGAGCCCCTGATCATGGTCGTGCTCGGCGTGCTGATCGGCGGCATCATCATCGCGATGTACCTACCGATCTTCAAGCTCGGCGCCGTCGTCTAGGCCATGCCCATGGCCAGTCTCGACCCGGCGACGCTCGCCGTTGTCTGCGCGCTGTTCGGCCTGCTGATCGGCAGTTTCCTGAACGTCGTCATCCACCGCCTGCCGCGCATGATGGAGCGCGACTGGCGCACCCAGTGCGCCGAGCTTACTGGACAGAATGGGCAGGAAGCGCCCACAGCCGAGCCGCTATCGCTCGTCAAACCCCGCTCGCGCTGCCCGCACTGCGGACATCAAATCGGCGCGATGGAGAACATCCCGATCCTCAGCTTTCTGCTCCAGAAAGGCCGCTGCAAGGGCTGCGGCAAACCCATCAGTCCCAGATATCCCCTGGTCGAAGCCATCACCGCAGTGCTGTTTGCTTACGCAGCCTGGCGCTTCGGCTTCACGCTGGCAAGCGCCGGGGCCATGCTGTTCATTGCGGCGATGATCGCCCTGACCTGCATTGATTTCGATACCCAGTTGCTGCCCGACGACATCACGCTGCCGCTGGTCTGGGCCGGTCTGCTGATCAACCTCAACGGCACCTTTGCGACCCTGTCCAGCGCAGTGATCGGTGCGGCGGCCGGCTATCTCGTCCTGTGGCTGGTGTATTGGGCGTTCAAACTGGCCACCGGCAAGGAGGGCATGGGCTACGGCGACTTCAAGTTGCTGGCCGCCATCGGCGCCTGGTTCGGCTGGCAGATGCTGCCGCTGGTCATCCTGGCATCCTCCTTCGTCGGCGCCATCGTCGGCATCGCCCTGATCGTGCTGGCCCGGCACGGGCGCAACGTGCCGATTCCCTTCGGCCCCTATCTCGCCGCGGCCGGAATCATTGCCCTCTTCTGGGGCAAACAGCTCAATCAGGCCTATCTCGGCGTGATTTGAGCTTGATTTCCCCTCTGCCAGCACCGATTTAAGCGCCACGCGAACGTCTTTTCGTTCAGGCGCTTATATAATTTGCGAAATTTCCCGGAGAGAATCATGCCCATCTATGCCTACCGCTGCAGCCAGTGCGGTTTCGAGAAGGATGTCCTGCAGAAGATGTCCGATCCGCCGCTGACGACCTGCCCGGAATGCAACACCGACAATTTCAGCAAGCAACTCACGGCCGCCGGCTTCCAGCTCAAGGGCAGCGGCTGGTATCAGACCGACTTCAAGGGTGGATCTTCCGCTGCCAAGCCCAAAGCCGACAATCCGCCTCCCTGCCAGGGCGGCACCGGCGCCTGTCCGTCCTGTAGCTGACCGATCGCGTGAAACCCGCAAAAAAGTACTTCATCACGGGACTCCTGATCTGGATCCCGCTGGCGATCACCGTCTGGGTGCTGACGGCGATCATCGGCGCGATGGATCAGTCCTTGCGCCTGTTGCCGGAGGCGGTCCACCCGGACAAGCTGCTGGGATTCCACATTCCCGGTGTCGGTACCGTGCTCACCTTGCTGGTGATCTTTCTGACCGGGGTGGTAACCGCCAACATCATCGGCCAGAAACTGGTGCGCTTCTGGGAGGGCATCCTGGCGCGCATCCCGATCGTCAAGTCGATCTATTACAGCGTCAAGCAGGTTTCCGACACTCTGTTTTCGAGCAGCGGCCAGGCTTTTCGCAAGGTGCTGCTGGTCCGCTACCCGCATCCCCAGGCCTGGTCGGTCGCCTTCCAGACCGGATCTCCCTCCGGCCAGATCAGCGAGATGCTGCCGGACGAGCATGTCAGCGTCTTCATCCCCACGGCACCCAGTCCGGTCAACGGTTTCTTCTTTTTCGTGAAGAAGAGCGAAACCATCGAACTCGACATCAGCGTCGACGATGCACTCAAGTACATCGTCTCGATGGGCGTCGTGCCGCCGCAGCGGCGCTACCCCAATCTCGTCGGACGCGCCCAGAACGAATAACCTCTTCCCGGTGCCATTTCGCCAGCGCCGACTTTTGAAAGCTGAAACTCCCATGCGTACTCACTACTGCGGCCATCTGAATGCCGGCCACGTCGACCAGATCGTCACCCTCTGCGGCTGGAACCACCGCCGCCGCGACCACGGGGGCGTGATCTTCATCGACCTGCGCGACCGCACAGGCATCGCCCAGGTCGTTTGCGACCCCGACCGGCCTGAGATGTTCAAGCTCGCCGAGGCCGTGCGCAACGAATTCGTACTCAAGATCACCGGCAAGGTGCGCCGCCGTCCCGCCGGCACCGAGAATCCCAACATGCCCTCGGGCGAGATCGAGGTGCTGTGCCACGAGATCGAGATCCTCAACGCCGCCGTCACCCCGCCCTTCCAACTCGATGACGAGAACCTCTCCGAGAACGTGCGCCTCGTCAATCGCGTCATCGACCTGCGCCGCCCGCAGATGCAGAAGAATCTGATGCTGCGCTACAAGGCGGCGATGTCCTTCCGCCGCTTCCTCGACGCCAACGGCTTCATCGACATCGAAACGCCGATGCTGACCAAGAGCACGCCCGAAGGGGCGCGCGACTATCTCGTACCCTCGCGCGTTCACCCCGGCCAGTTCTTCGCCCTGCCGCAAAGCCCTCAGCTGTTCAAGCAACTCCTCATGGTGGCCGGCTTCGACCGCTACTACCAGATCGTCAAGTGCTTCCGCGACGAGGATCTGCGCGCCGACCGCCAGCCCGAATTCACCCAGGTCGATATCGAGACCTCCTTCCTCACCGAGGCCGAGATCACCGCGCTGATGGAAGAGATGATCCGCACCGTGTTCAAGGAAGCGCTCGCGGTCGATTTGCCGAACCCCTTCCCGCGCATGACCTACGCCGAGGCCATGCGCCGCTTCGGCTCCGACAAGCCCGATCTGCGTGTGACGCTCGAACTGACAGAAGTTACCGACGCCGTCGCCGATGTCGCCTTCAAGGTGTTCTCCGGCCCGGCCACCTCCGGCGGCCGCGTCGCGGCGCTGCGCATCCCCGGCGGTGCCAGTCTGTCGCGCGGCGAGATCGACGGCTACACGGAATTCGTCAAGATCTACGGCGCCAAGGGCCTCGCCTACATCAAGGTCAACGACGTCAGCAAGCTCAACGAAGAGGGCCTGCAGTCGCCGATCGTCAAGAACCTGCACGCGCAGGCGCTCAAGACCATCGTCGAGCGCACCGGAGCGCAGTCCGGCGACCTGATCTTCTTCGGCGCCGACAAGACCAAGGTCGTCAATGACGCCCTCGGCGCGCTGCGCAGCAAGATCGGCCACGAAAAGGGCTACCTGAACGGCAAGGCCTGGGAACCGCTCTGGGTCGTCGACTTCCCGATGTTCGAATACGACGAGGAAGAAAAGCGCTGGTCGGCCTGCCACCACCCCTTCACCTCGCCGAAGGACGGCCACGAGGAACTGATGACGACCAACCCGGGCGAGTGCCTCGCCAAGGCCTACGACCTCGCCCTCAACGGCTGGGAAATCGGCGGCGGCTCGGTGCGTATCCACAAGGCCGACGTGCAGGCCAAGGTCTTCGAAGCGCTCGGCATCGGCGAGAAGGAGCAGCGCCTAAAGTTCGGTTTCCTGCTCGACGCGCTGCGCTATGGCGCGCCGCCGCACGGCGGCCTGGCCTTCGGCCTCGACCGCATCGTCACGATGATGACCGGCGCCGAATCGATCCGCGACGTGATCGCCTTCCCGAAGACGCAGCGTGCCCAGTGCCTGCTCACCGACGCCCCGTCGCCGGTCGATGAAAAGCAGTTGCGCGAGCTGCACATCCGCCTGCGCCAGAAAGTCGATACCCAGGTCGAGGTCGGCAAGGGCTGATGAGGTTCCTCGCCGGACTGCTGCTGGTCTGCGCTTTCGGGCTGACTCATGCCCAGGCGCGGGATATCGCCGCCGCCGACCTGCCGCCCGAGGGGCGGGAAGTCCTGGCGCTGATCGCGGCGGGCGGCCCCTTCCCCTACAAGCGCGACGGCATCGTCTTCAACAATTTCGAGAAACTGTTGCCCCTGCAGAAGCGCGGCTACTATCGCGAATACACCGTGCCGACGCCGGGCTTAAGCCATCGCGGACCGCGCCGCATCGTCTGCGGCGGCTGGCAAGTCCGTCGTCCCGATGCCTGCTGGTACACGGTCGACCACTATCGCAGCTTCAGGAAGATCGCCGCATGAACTATCAACACCTGCTGACGCGCTTCGAGCATGCCGGCGTCTATCACATGCCCTTGGATGGCGAGGCAGCGCTCGTCGCCGCCGCCGAGCACAACGGTTATTTCGTCTTCCGCATCGATCTCGCCAAGGCTAAAGACAAGGCTGAATTGCTGAAGATCATCGGAGATGCGATGCGGTTTCCGGAATGGTTCGGCCACAACTGGGATGCCTTGATGGACTGTCTGGTCGACCTCGGCTGGTTGCCCGCCGAAGGCTATGTCGTCATTCTCGAGCACTGCGACGGCATCCACGGCAGGGCGGAGGCCGATTTCGTCCAGACCTTGCAGGTCTTCGAGAACGCGGCTAACGAGTGGCGCGAGCAGGGCGTGCCATTCTGGTGCTTCGTCGACATGCAGGCTGACGGCATCAGCTGGCTCAGCGACATCGCCTGAAGGCTGCCGGCCGTCGCCTTGACCATGCCCGGCACGAAGCGCCCCGTCTCTGTGCTGGTGGTCGTGCATGACCCTGAACTGAACATCCTGCTGCTCGAGCGTGCAGCGCATCCGGGCTACTGGCAGTCGGTCACCGGCAGCCAGGAAGGCGACGAGTCCCTGCGCGCCACCGCCCTGCGCGAGGTCGGCGAAGAAACCGGCATCGCCGCCCCTGCGGACCGGCTGCTGGACTGGCACCTCGTCAACCGTTTCGAGATTTTCACCGAGTGGCGCGATCGCTATCCGGCCGGCGTGACGCACAACACCGAGCATGTATTCAGTCTGTGCGTGCCGACGGGAACGCCCGTCACCCCGGCGCCGGGCGAGCATCGCGCCTTGCGCTGGCTCCCCTGGCGTGCCGCCGCTGCCGCCTGCTTCTCCTGGACCAACCGCGACGCTATTCTGATGCTGGGTCTGGCCGCGACGCGCTGAAAGTCTTCAGGCAGGCGGGGCAAAAACACCCACCAGCCTGCGGGTCGATCGTGATGGGGGGGAGGTCGGCGCACCAGCATGGCGACTGGCCAGCCGCCATGCCGCAGACGAAGCGAGATCCGCACGCCGGGCAGCGCCGCACCCCTGCAACGGACGGTTCGGAGCGAGCGGGTTCTTGCCTCGATTTCATGGACCGATGATATTCGTCCTTGAAACTTGCGCCAAACTGGCCTAGCTATGTATTGGGTCCACACGAAAGAAAGGGGGAAATGATGAACCAGCTGACTCGTCACGATCCGTTCGATGACTTTTTCCGCGGTTTCTTCGTGCGTCCGGTCGAAATGGGCAAGGGAATGGAAGCGCCGGATATCAAGGTAGATGTGAAAGAGCAGGACAAAGCCTATTTGGTGCACGCCGAAATGCCTGGCATCAAAAAGGAGGACATCCATATCACCATCGATGGGCCGGTCGTTTCGATCAGCGCCGAACGCAAGGAAGAAAAGGAAGTGAAGGAAGGCGAACGCGTATTGCGTTCCGAACGTTACTTTGGCAAGGTATCGCGCAGTTTCAATCTCGGACAGGAAATCGACGATGCGGCCGCAAGCGCCAAATTTGCCGATGGCGTCCTCGAGTTGTCGCTGCCGAAGAAAGCCGTCGCCCGATCCAAGCGTCTGACGATCGATTGAAGCGGAGTTGCTGAATCGCATCAAAGTCGGCGCCGGCAGGACGGCACCGCACGAATGGCGGCGTTAAAATCGCCGCCATTCCCATTTCCTCGGCGCCTTTCCCATGACCACCCCAGCCACCGACAACCTGCCCGCCACCACCAAGGCCAAGATCCTCGGCGAAGCCCTGCCCTACATCAAGCGCTTCTTCGACAAGACGATCGTCATCAAATACGGCGGCAACGCCATGACCGATCCGCAGTTGAAGGACTGCTTCGCGCGCGACGTCGTGTTGCTCAAGCTGGTCGGAATGAACCCGGTGGTCGTGCATGGCGGCGGCCCGCAGATCGAAGATCTGCTCAAGCGCGTCGGCAAACAGGGCACCTTCATCCAAGGCATGC
The DNA here is from genome assembly GCA_021849505.1 of Pseudomonadota bacterium. Classification (GTDB taxonomy): domain Bacteria; phylum Pseudomonadota; class Gammaproteobacteria; order Burkholderiales; family Rhodocyclaceae; genus Sulfuricystis. The sequence goes on along the minus strand of JAJZSW010000038.1, from coordinate 13,418 downwards.
GCGTCACCGACGAGGAGACGATGGATATCGTCGAGATGGTGCTCGGCGGCCAGGTAAACAAGGAAATCGTCAACCTGATCAACCAGCATGGCGGCAAGGCCGTCGGCCTGACCGGCCAGGATGGCAACTTCATTCGTGCCAAGAAGCTGCTGCTGCCCAACAAGGACAAGCCCGACGAGATGATCGACATCGGCTCGGTCGGCGACATCACCGCGATCGACCCGTCGCTGATCGCCTTCCTCGACAAGGGCGACTTCATTCCGGTGATCGCGCCGATCGGTGTCGGCCCCGCGGGCGAGACCTACAACATCAATGCCGATGTCGTCGCCGGTAAGATCGCCGAGGTCTTGCAGGCTGAAAAACTCGTGCTGCTGACCAACACCCCCGGGGTGCTCGACAAGGCCGGTACGCTGCTGACCGGCATCACCCCCAAGGACATCGACGCAATGGTGGCGGATGGCACGCTTTCCGGCGGCATGCTGCCGAAGATCGGCTCGGCGCTCGACGCGGCGCGCAGCGGCGTGAAGAGCGTGCACATCATCGACGGTCGCGTCGAACACGCCCTGCTCCTCGAGATCCTGACGGACGAGGGCGTCGGCACGTTGATCAAATCGAAGTGATGCGTTCGCGGCGCGTCTGGCTGTTCGACCTCGATAACACGCTCCACGACGCCAGTCCGCACATCTTCCCCGCCATCAGCCGCGCCATGGGCGAATACGTGGCGCAAAAAGTCGGCGTTGGCGAGACGGCAGCCCAGGAGCTACGCGACCACTATTGGCAGCGCTACGGCGCGACGCTGACCGGGCTCGTGCGTCATCATGGCGTCGATCCGCATCATTTCCTGGCCGAAACGCACGACTTCCTCGACGATCTGCCGCGCATGGTCGTGCATGATCGCGCCCTGCGCCACGCGCTCAGGAAACTGCCCGGCCGCAAGATCGTGTTTTCCAACGCGCCGCGGCGCTATGTCGAGGCGGTCCTCGACCTGATCGACATCCGGCCGCTGATCGACAGCGTCTGGACCATCGAGCGGCTGCGCTTCACCCCCAAGCCGTTTGCAGCCGCCTTCCGCCGGCTGCTGCACAAGGAAAAACTCGACCCGCGCCGCTGCATCCTCGTCGAGGATACGGCCGCCAACCTGCGCGCCGCCAAGCGGCTGGGCATGAAAACCGTCCTCGTCACCCGTGCGACGCAAGTGCCTACTTACGTGGATGTCCGCATACAATCTGTCCTCGACCTCACCCGACTTGGACTCAGTGCATGAACCAGACCGCCGACCGCAAGCTCCAGATCCTCCAGGCCATCGCCGCGATGCTCGAGAACCCGGCCGGCGAAAAGATCACCACGGCCGCCCTGGCGGCGCGGCTGGACGTTTCCGAAGCCGCACTTTACCGCCATTTCCCGAGCAAGGCGCGCATGTTCGAGGGCCTGATCGAGTTCATCGAGAACGCGATTTTTTCCGTGGTCGGCCAGATCGTCGCCGACGAGCCGAACGGGCTTAGGCAGGCCGAACTGATGCTCGCCGCGAGCCTGCGTTTCGCCGGCAAGAACCGCGGCCTGGCGCGCGTGATGATCGGCGATGCGCTCGTGCACGAGAACCCGCGCCTGCAGGCGCGTATCAACCAGCTGTTCGAACGGCTCGAAGCCTCGCTCAAGCAGGCTCTGAAGATCGCTGTCGCGCAGAACGCCTTGCCGGCAGATTACGATTGCGCCGCGCATGCCGATCTGCTGGTCTGTCACCTGCTCGGCAGGCTGCAGCGCTTCGTCAAGAGCGGCTTTCAGGACGACCCACTGGCGCGCTGGGCCATCCAGTGGCCCTTACTTGCCCGCTAGCAGCTCCGCAGCTTCGAGGGCGAAGTAAGTCAGGATGCCGTCGGCGCCGGCGCGCTTGAAGGACAGCAGCGCCTCCATCATCACCGCGTCGTGGTCGAGCCAGCCGTTCTGGGCGGCGGCCTTGAGCATCGCATACTCCCCGCTCACCTGATAGGCATAGGTCGGGACGCCGAATTCTTCCTTCACCCGGCGCACGATGTCGAGGTAGGGCATGCCCGGTTTGACCATCACCATGTCGGCGCCTTCTTCGAGATCGAGCGCGACTTCGCGCAGCGCCTCGTCGGTGTTGGCCGGATCCATCTGGTAGGTGTACTTGTTGCCCTTGCCGAGATTGCCCGCCGAGCCGACCGCATCGCGGAAGGGGCCGTAGAAGCTCGACGCATACTTCGCCGAATAGGCGAGGATGCGCGTGTAAATCATCTTTTCGTCATCCAGCGCCGCGCGGATCGCGCCGATGCGGCCGTCCATCATGTCGGAGGGCGCCACCACGTCCGCGCCGGCATGCGCGTGGCAGAGCGCCTGCTTCATCAACGCCTCGATGGTCTCGTCGTTCATCACGTAGCCGCGCGGATCGGCCGGGTCGATCAGGCCGTCCTGACCGTGGCTTGTATAGGGATCGAGCGCCACGTCGGTGATCACGCCGAGTTCGGGAAACTCCTTTTTCAGCTTCGCCACGACGGTCGGGACCAGCCCCTTTGGGTTCCATGCCTCCTTCGCATCCTCGCTTTTCTTCGCGGTATCAATGACCGGAAAGAGGGCGATGGCAGGAATCCCCAGCTTCAAGGCCTTTTCCGCCACGGGCAGCAAACGATCCAAAGTCATGCGCTGCACACCCGGCATGGAGGCCACTTTCTCGACTTTTTTCTTGCCCTCCAGCACGAACACCGGATAGATGAAATCGGCCGGCGTCAGGGTCGATTCGCGCATCAGGCGGCGGGAAAAATCGTCGCGGCGCATGCGGCGCATGCGCGTACTGGGAAATACGCCTTTGATAATCATGGTCTTGTCTTCCGAAAAAATACTTGAACTTTTTGATACGTTACCTATCTTAATAAGCGGACGGTGAAGAGTCGTCCCCCGCTTTTCCTCCCTGAGCGGGTACTGTGGCGCTCGTCACAGTATTTGGGTCCTCGGCTTTCTCCCCTTTGGCCGAGGGCCCTTTCTCTTTCTGGCCCAGCCAGTCTCCAATCACCTTCTCGGTTTCCTCGATGCCCGTCTTCTTCAGGCTCGAAAACAACTGGATGGTGATCGGTACGTTTGGAAAGTCGGCGCTGGCGAGACGGCGCGACGCTGCCAGGGTCTTGGCCTGTTCCTGCCGTGTCAGCTTGTCGGCCTTGGTCAGCAGGCAGTGAATCGGCCGGCCGGTGCCGCCGAACCAGCCGATCATCTGGCGATCGAGCTCGGTGAAGGGCCGGCGCGCATCCATGATCAGCACCAGCCCAACCAGTGCCGTGCGGCGGGTCAGGTAATGTTCGAGCAGGCCCTGCCATTGCTTGCGCACCGCCTCGGGCACTTCGGCATAACCGTAACCGGGCAGATCGACCATCGCCGCCCCGCATTTGAGGCGGAACAGGTTGATGAGCTGGGTGCGTCCCGGCGTCTTCGAGACATAGGCCAGGCGTGTATGACCGGCCAGCGTGTTGATCGCCGAGGATTTCCCGGCATTCGAGCGCCCGGCGAAGGCGATTTCCGCCCCCCCGGCCTGCGGCAGGGTCATCGGGTTGGCGACCGAAATCTCGAAAACAGCGTGGCGAAACAGACTGGTAGGCATGAAGCGGCGCCCGGCGAGGCGCGTCTACATAAAGGATGGGCTGATATAGAATAGCGCGTTTGTTAATTCGGCAGCTCAGTTGGGCAATTTTTCGAGGAGCTTTTTGATGACCCGCAGTTCGCTCAAGTTGATGCTTTCCGCCACTGCCCTGGCATTGGCGGCCAATGCTTACGCCAGCGACGCGGCCAAGCCCGCCGCCTATCGGGGTGACGCCGCCAAAGGCAAGGAAATCGCCATGACCGTCTGCATCGCCTGCCACGGTCCCGACGGTAACAGCCCGACCGCCGCGAACCCGAAGCTGGCCGGCCAGCATGCCGGCTACCTGTTCAAGCAGATGAAGAATTTCAAGGCCGGTCCCGACGGCAAGCCCGAGCGCGTCAACGCGATCATGAACGGCATGATCGCCGCTTACAGCGAAGAACAGATGCAGGATCTAGCGGCCTACTTCGCCAGCCAGAAGCAAACCGGCGGCGCCGCGAAGAATCGCGAAACCCTCGAACTCGGCAAGAAGCTCTATCGCGCCGGTGACGCCGGCAAGGGCCTGCCGGCCTGCGCCGCCTGTCACGGCCCAACGGGCGCGGGCCTGCCGGTGCAGTATCCGCGCATCGCCGGCCAGTTCCATGAATACACCGAAGCCCAGCTCAAGGCCTTCCGCAACAGCGAGCGCGCCAACGACCCGAACAAGATGATGCAGATGGTCGCGATCAAGATGACCGACGCCGAGATCCGGGCCGTCTCCGACTACATCGCCGGGCTGCATTGAGCAACCGTTCTGGCGCGATTGAAGTGGCAAGGGGTGGCACGATGCCGCCCCTTTTTGTTTGCGGGCTGGCCTAGGCGCTCATGAAAACCCTCGGCATCCGCAGCCGCATCCTGATCGCGGTGCTGGGACCGGCGATCCTGGTGGCCGTGCTCGTCACCGGCCTGCTGGTGATCGGGCAGATGCAGCAGGCCGAAGCCGAACAGCATCGCCGCCTTGCCGCGGTCGCCCGCCAACTGGCCGCGCTGGCGGAATACAACCTGTTCGTCGGCAACAACGAAGCCCTCGGCAAGCTGATCGAGGTGGCCAAACGCGAGCCCGACGTGATCGCCGCGGCCTTCCTCGACACGCAAGGGAGGGTGCTGGCCAGCACCCTGCCTGCCGACCGGCTGCCGCCGCCGGCGGAAGTCTTTGCCGGCTTCGAGGCGCCCGGCATGCGTACCGCCGTCGAGCATTGGCATGCCTTGCCGATCCGCGCCACCCGGCTGGCCGAAAGCGACCTGTATGCCTCGATCACGAACATCGACGCGCCGCCGCTCGGTCAGCTGTTGCTGAAGGTCTCGACGAAGTCGCTGCGCGACGAAACGCTGGCCTATGCGCTCAAGGCGGGTGCCGTATCCGCCTTCACGCTGTTCTTCGCCATCCTCATTGCGATCGCCTTCTCGCGCGGTCTGATCCGCACCCTTACCGACATCGGCCGGGTCGTCGAAGGCATCGGTCGCGGCCAGCACGACCTGCGGGTCGAGCCGCGCGGCCACGACGAGCTCGCCAAGCTGGCGGCAGGCATCAACGCCATGGCAGCCGCCGTCGGCCAGACGCAGGAGCAGCTGGCCGACCGCATCATCGAGGCGACTGCCACGCTACGCCACGAACGCGACGAAGCGGACCATGCCGCCCGTGCGCGCAGCCGCTTCTTCGCCGCCGCCAGTCATGACCTGCGGCAACCCGCCCAGGCCCTCGGCCTGTTCGTCGCCCGCCTGCAGCGTGACAACGTCTCGCCCGATTTGCAGCCCCAGCTGTCGCAACTCGCGCAGACGGTGGGCAATCTCCAGGCACTCCTCGGCACGCTGCTCGATTACTCCCGGCTCGACGGCCAGGTGCTGCGCGTCGTCCCGCAGCCCGTGCAGGCCAGGCAGGCGATCGGCCAGGTGGTCGCGAGCTTCGCTGAGGCCGCCGCCGCCAGGCAGCTGGACCTGCGCACCCGTCTCAACGACTGCTGGCTGCTGACCGATCCGGCCCTGCTCCACCGGATCCTCATCAACCTGATCGGCAACGCGGTCAAGCATACGCGAAGCGGCGGCGTCCTGGTGACCTGCCGGCGCGGCGCCAAGCAGGCCCGCATCGAGGTCTGGGACACCGGCCCCGGCATTCCGCCCGAGGCGCGCGAAACGATCTTCGACGAACTGGTACAGCTCGAGAATCCCGAGCGCGACGCCGAGAAAGGCCTCGGGCTGGGGCTGGCGATCGTCCGCAAGTCGGCCAACCTGCTCGGCCACCCCTTGTCCCTTTGCTCGCGCGTCGGCCAGGGTTCCCGCTTCGCGCTGACCCTGCCGCTTACCGCCCCAATCAGCCACGCCACCGCCACCGAAGAAAAAAGCGGGCACGATCAGCAGCGCATCCTGCTGGTCGGTCCGGCATGCCCCGAGATCGAGGAGATCGCGGCGCTCCTCGCCGGCTGGCAGTTCGGCGTCGAGCGCAGCGCCGATACCGCTGCGGCAGATATCCGGATCGCCCGCGCGGACACGCCGCACCTCATCATCCTCGATCTTCCGGAAGGCGCCACCGGCGTCGCGCACGCGCTCGCCTGGCTGAACCGCATCGCAGCGGAGTCGGGGCATGACCTGCCGGCGCTGATCGTCAGCAGCGGTCCGGTCCCGGCACTGGGCGAACAGCCCGGCCAGGCTGCGCGCCTGCTGCTGACGCGGCCGTTCCGGCCCGCGCGCCTGCGCGCACTGATCGGCAGGCTCCTGACCCAACCCGAAGACTTGCCGGATTGAACCCCGGCCCGCACGACCGGTCGTAAGGTTTGTGCCCGCACAACGACAAACACACATGTACCCCGCCCCCGCCGAGATCACCCCGCCCGAGCTCTACGCCCGCCGGCGCGAATTCCTCAAAACCTCGATCGGCTTGGGGCTCGCTGGTGCCGTCCTGCCAGCGCCGACTTTTGCGGCGCCTGCCCAGCTCGGCAACGGCGCGAAGAAAAGCCCTTTCTCGACCGACGAAGCGCAAACGCCGCTCAAGCACATCACCGGCTACAGCAACTTCTACGAATTCGGCACCGACAAGGAAGATCCGGCGCGCCACGCCCACCAGCTCAAGACCCGTCCCTGGACGGTGAGGCTCGAAGGACTGGTGAGAAAACCCGTCACGCTCGACATCGAAACCATCCTCAAGCTCGCGCCCATCGAGGAACGCATCTACCGCCTGCGCTGCGTCGAAGGCTGGAGCATGGTGATTCCCTGGCTCGGCTTCCCGCTCGACGCCCTGCTCAGGCAGGTCGAGCCGCTCGGCAACGCGAAATACGTCGAGTTCGTCACCGCCCTGCAGCCCGAGAACATGCCCGGCGTGAGGAGCCGCGTGCTCCAGTGGCCCTATGTCGAGGGCCTGCGGCTCGACGAGGCGCGCCATCCATTGACGCTGCTCGTGCTCGGCCTCTACGGCGACCTCCTGCCCAGCGGAAACGGCGCGCCGCTGCGCATCGCCGTGCCGTGGAAATACGGCTTCAAGAGCGCCAAGTCGATCGCGACGATCCGCTTCGTCGAACAGGAGCCGCGCAGCTCGTGGATGAAGGCGGCGCCGCGCGAATACGGCTTCTACTCGAACGTCAATCCCGACGTGCCGCACCCGCGCTGGAGTCAGGCCAAGGAGCGCCGCATCGGCGAATTCCTGAAGCGCGACACGCTGCCGTTCAACGGCTACGGCGAGCAGGTCGCCAGCCTCTACAGCGGCATGGACCTGCGCAAGCACTTCTGATGCCGATCGCCCCGCTGAAAACCCTCGTCTTCGTCCTGGCGCTGCTGCCGCTGGCGTACTACGGCTGGGGCGCCTGGCACGACACGCTCGGCGCCAACCCGGTCGAGGCGGTGACGCGCGGCATGGGCACCTGGACCCTCAACCTCCTGCTCATCACGCTCGCCATCACGCCGCTGCGCGAGCTGACCGGCTGGCATGCCGCGCTGCGCCTGCGGCGGATGCTCGGCCTGTTCACCTTCTTCTACGCGGCGCTGCACCTGACGAGCTACCTCTGGTTCGACCAGTTCTTCGCCTGGGGCGAGATCGCGCGCGACATCCTCGAGCGGCCCTTCATCACCGTCGGCATGGCCGCCTTCGTGCTGCTCGTGCCGCTCGCCGCGACCTCGAGCAACTTCGCGATCCGCCGGCTCGGCGGCCGGCGCTGGCAGGCGCTGCACCGCACGGTGTACGCCATCGGCATCCTCGCCGTGCTGCACTACAGCTGGCTGGTCAAGGCCGACCAGTCGCAACCATTGCTCTACGGCGGCATCCTCGTCGTTCTCCTCGGCCTGCGCGCGTGGTGGCGGGAAGTCGAGCGCCGCGAACAGCTCGCAGGAAAGTATCAGCCCAAGATCCGCAACCGCATCATTCCGATCCAGCCACGCGACTGAGGCGCTGAAAGCGCATGATGGCGCGGCCATCGGGCGCGGTCCGGGGCGCCAGCTTCCAGGCATGGCCATAGACGATCTCGAAGCGCGCCGGCAACAGTCCGTCGATGCTTTCCCAGGCCGCGAAAATCCTGCGCCAGTCACGCCACGACTGCCGTCCGAGCAGGCCGGCGCGCACGCCGAGCCGGCGCTGGTCGGCGAGGAAGGCGCGCGGCGTGCGGTAGGTCAGCGTCAGCATTTCCATCTCCATCACCGGGTCGCCGAAGCCGGCCGCCATCAGCATGTCGCCGATGTCGTGCATGTCGAGGAAGGCCGGTGCCGTCCAGCGGGCGCCGACTTTCGCAGTCGCCGCGCGCAGCTCCTTGAGCGTGTCCGGGCCGAGCAGGGCGAAATGCAGCAGCCCACCCTCTTTCAGTACGCGATTGAGCTCCGCGAATGCCGCCTGTAACGCGGGCGGATCAGGCAGCCAGTGCAGCATCAGGTTCGACCAGACGAGGTCGAGACTGTCCGGCGCCAGCGGCAGCGCGCGCACATCGGCATTCGCGCAGCGCGGCGCCCTGCCGCGCAGCCGTTCCCACCAGCCGCTGCGCTCCCGCACCGCCGCGAGCATCGGCAGGGCGTAATCCACCGCCAGCGGCAGCGCCTCGGGATAGCGTTGCATCAGCATGCGCACCCCGTCACCGGTCGCGCAGCCGATGTCGGCAAAGCGGTGCGGCGCCAGCTTGACGCAGTCGAGCCGCTCGGCCATGCGCCGGCCGACCTCGCGCGCCAGCACCGCCGCGCTGTCGTAGGATGCTGCTGCAGTTGCGAACGACTGTCTCGAACTCATCGGCGCATTATCCTGCAATGTCCCTGTTTTCCGCCTGTCTCGATGCCCTGCTGCCGCGCTCCTGCCTGCTGTGCGGGGAGCGCGCGCGCAGCGCGCTGTGCGCCGGTTGCGCGGCCGACCTGCCCCGGCTGTGCGGCCCGCTGTGCCCGGTTTGCGCCACGCCCATCGCCGCGCCGGCCCCCGCCTGCGGCAGCTGCCTCAAGGCCTCGCCCGCGTTCGACGCCACGCTGGCGCCCTTGCGCTACACCTATCCGATCGACGGCCTGGTGCGGAACCTCAAGTACCGGTGCCGTCTCGCCAGCGCCGACTTTTTCGCGCAGGCCATGCTGGCCGCCACGCAGCCCGCCCGGCCCGTCGGCGCGCTGATCGTGCCCGTGCCCCTGTCGGCCGGGCGCCTGCGGGAACGCGGCTTCAACCAGGCGCTGGAAATCGCCCGCCCGCTGGCGCGCGCGCTGCACCTGCCGCTCGACGCGACCAGCCTCGTGCGGCCGCGCGAGACTCTGCCGCAAAGCAGTCTGCCCTGGCGCGCCCGCAAGGGCAACGTGCGGCATGCTTTTGCCTGTACGCGCGACCTGACGGGAGCAAGCGTCATCATCGTCGATGACGTGATGACCAGCGGCGCGACGCTCGACGCCGTCGCGCGCACGCTCAAGGATCATGGCGCGGCGCGGGTCGTCAACTGGGTCGCAACGCGGGCCCTGAAGTCGGCTACCTGAGCTTCTGTTCGATGACGCCGAGCATGTCGGCGGAAAGATTGCCGCTGTCGCGCGCCCTGCCGAAGGCGACTTTCGCCTCGTCGCCGCGACCGGCGGCTTCCAGCGCCAGCCCCAATCCGTACCACCAGCGGCCTTCGCCGGGACGCAATCCGAGGGCCGCCTGATAGCGCTGCGCCGCCTCGGCATGACGCTGGCTTTTCTGCAGCAGGAAGGCGAACAATCCCTGATAGTCGGCATCCCCGGCGGCATGGGCGGCATGGACTTCGAGCGTCTTCACCGCGCCTTCGGTGTCGCCCTGCTCGTGCTGCAGGCGCGCGAGGATCACAGCCCAGCCGCTCTTCGCCGGATCGAGCGCCAGGCCGCTGCGGGCGACCTGCTTCACCTCGTCCCACTGCCGGCTGCTTGCGAGAACCGACAGCAGCGCCTGCCGCGCCCTGACGTGTTGCGGATCGATTTCGAGCGCGCGCCGCAGCGCGGGCAATGCCGCCGCACTGTCGCCGCTGCCCGCCGCCTGCATGCCCCTGCGGTACTCCGTCTCGGCCTGGTCGCGCGCCAGTCCGCCCTTGGGCTGCTTGTCGATGTGCGCCGCGGACGCCGGCGCGGGCTCCGCGGTCATGGCGGCCGGCGCCGGGACGGCTTTCGTGACCGGCACTGGCGCCGGCCGCGCTGACGGGTTCGGCGCCGGTTTACGGGCAGGCGGCGGCGCGGACGCGGCCGGCGCGGGAGCGGATTGCTGCGGCTCGGCAGCGGGCGGCGCGGCTTGAGCGGGTTGTGCCGGCGCGGGAGCGGGCTCTCCCATGCGAGGCTGCGGCCCTTGCTGGCCGAGCACGAGCCAGGTGATGAGGGCGCCCACGAGCATGCCCGCCGCCAGCAGCAGCCAGCCTTGGGGGCGTACGGGCGCCTCGGGCGGCAGCGTGCGCAAATTGGAAGGCAGGCAGGCGCGTTCGCTGGCGCTGGCCTGGCGCGCATCGAGATCGCGCAGCATCTGGTTGATGATGCTCATCGGATTCTCCCTACCAGATCCACCAGGATCTGCTCAGCGCCCCGTCGGTATCGCGTGCCGCAGCCTTGACATGGCGGGGTTCGACATGCGGCAGACCCTCGCCGAACGCCGCCAGCAGGGCCTTGTTGGCGAGGATGTTGATCAGGCGCGGCGTGCCGCCGGAGCGGTGATAGAGCGACCGCAGCGCACCGGGCGTAAATAGTGAATCGCCACGATAGCCTGCCGTGGCGAGGCGCTGTTCGACATAGCGCCGCACCTCCTCGGCATCGAGATGGCGCAGGCGATGGCCGAAGGCGATGCGCTGCCGGAGCTGGCGCGCCGAATGGGCCGCCAGCATGTCGTCCAGTTCGGGCTGGCCGAACAGGATGATGTGCAGCAGCTTGCGTTTCTCGGTTTCGAGGTTCGACAGCAGGCGCAGGCTCTCGAGCGTCAGACGCGGCATGGTCTGCGCCTCGTCGATGCAGAGGACGATCTTGCGGTCGGCCGCCGCGATCTCGAGCAGGCGCCGGTTGATGCGCTTGACGAGCTGCGGGATGTCCCGGGGGCCCTCGGCCGCGCCCAGCTCGTCGGCGACCTCGAGCAGCAGCTCGCGCGGATCCATCTGCGGATTGGGGATGTAGGCGGCCTGCCAGTCGGCCGGCAGTTCGCGCAGCAAGCTGCGGCACAGCAGGGTCTTGCCGGTGCCGACCTCGCCGACCACCTTGACGAAACCCTCGCCGCTGGCGAGGGCGAAATGCAGGAGGTTGATGCCTTCGCGGTGGCTCCTGCTCGGGCAGGCGAACTCGGTGTCGGGGGTGATCCCGAACGGCAGCTGACTCAGTCCGAAGTGGGCAAGGTACACAGTCACTGCAAGGGGACGTTCAATGGCGGCAGGTCGAAATTGCGCAAGCGCTCGCTGCTTTGCTGCAGATCGCGCTGCCAGGATCGATCATCCTGGATGATGGTCGGCTTGAGCAGGATCACCAGTTCGCGCTTGCTCATGGCACTGCCGCGTTGTCCGGCCAGCACGCCCGCCGGCGAGTTGACCGTGCCCGGCAGGCCGCTGTTCTCGCTGGAGTAACCCTGCGTCATCAGGCCGCCGATGGCGACGATGTTGCCATCGACCACGCGCACGATGCTGTCGGTCTCGTTCACGCTCGAGGTTGCGAGCGGCAGCTTGAACTGGCCCATCGTGCCAAGGTCGACGATCTTTTCCTTCTCCGCCACGGTGCTGATGGCCGGATGGACGTGCAGGATGATGTTACCCTCGGCGTCGATCTGTGGCGTGACGTCGAGCGAGATGCCGGAGAAATACGGTTGCAGCGTGACGCTCGGCGTCGAAGTCGTCCCTGCCGTGGTACTCGTCGTGGTTGAAGTCACGTTGGTGACGAACAGTTCGTCGGTACCGACCTTGAGTACGGCCTTCTGGTTGTTGAGCGTGGCAATGCGCGGGCTTGACAGCACCGAGACCTGGCCCTGCGTTTCAAGGAAGTTCAGCAGGGCGGCGAAATTCGCGGACTGGAATGCGAGGCCGATGAAGCCATTGCCAAGCGCCGTGGCTGCCATCGAGCCGGCCAGCCCGGGCAGTGCGGCTGACAAACCATTGCCGCTCATGCTCGTTCCCGTCGGCCCGAGCGTGGTGCCCGGTTGCAGCACGCCGAAACTCCCACGGTGGTTATTGCCATGGAAGGTACTCCAGTTGATGCCGGTCTGGTACTCGCGCTTGAGCGACACCTCGATGATTTTCGCCTCAAGCATCACCTGGCGTTCGACCATCACCTGCGTGGCCTTCAGGTACTGGTCGACCGCGCGTAACTCGCCCGGATATGCACGCACGACGACCACGCCGGACATGCTGTTGACCACGACGCTGCGGCCTTCACCGGTGACGATCGTGCCCAGCGCGGTTTGCAGGTCGCGCCAGAAATCGGAATCGGTATTGGTCTGTACGCGGCTGGTCAGGGTGTTGTTCGCGGTTGTGCCCGACCCTGAGGACGCCGGGACCGGTGTCGCGCCGGTGACAGGCGGCGCGGAACTCGTGGTCGGACCTGAACCGGAAATCGAGCTCGATGTCACGCGAAGTTCGGTCGCGCCCTGGCGCCGGCTGGCGAGGTAGTTCACCTGGAACACGCGTGTCTGCAAGGTATTCGGCTGGATGGCGATGCGGTTGCCCTTGATCATGAACTCATAGCCGTACAGCTCGCGGATCGACTCGAGCGCCTCGCGCACCGTCACATCCTTGAGATTGACGGTGATGTTGCCGGTGACTTCCGGACCCACCAGCATGTTGTAGCGCGTGCCGCTGACAATGGCCATGAACACTTGCACCGCCGGCGCATTGACGATCGACAGGTCGAAGCGGGACTCGACGACTTCCTGCTTGGGCATCTCGATGGTCAGTGGCGCCAGCAGGGCTTTTTCCGCCGTTTCCGAGGACTTGCGCTGGGTCGTCGCCTGGGCGAGCTCATGGCCGATGCTCTCGCGCACGAGATCGGGGCGCGACTGCGGCGCGCCGCAGCCGAGCAGGACGGCCGGCACGGCCAGCAGGATCAGCGTTCGCATGACTGCACCTCTCATTTCCTTTCCTTCTTCGCGGCCTTCTTTTCCACGTCGGGCGTCAGCCGCAGGATTTCGTTGCCCAAGGCACCGCGCAGCACGACGAAGTCGTCGCCGATTCTCACCAGCCGGGCTTCGCCGACTTTCCCGCCGAGTTCCACCATCGCGCCGTTGATCAGCGCGGCGGGTTTGCCGTTCCTGCGCTGAATGATCGACTGCAGACCTGCCGTGGCGGGCGCCGCCGCCACGCCCGGCGCGGAAATTCCCGTGTCGATCGCCGGGCGCGTAGGATCGGCGCTCTGCGCCAGCGCCGCGCAGGAGACGAACAGCGGAAGGAGAAGGGTCAGA
>JAJZSW010000123.1 GCA_021849505.1 Pseudomonadota bacterium | reverse complement strand
ACATGGTCTGGTACTGGGACGGCCCCGACGCGATCACCGACGCAGCCGCGCTCGAGAAGGTGGTTGCCGGTGCCGGCTTCCTGTGGGCCAAGGGCGCGCTCGACTTCGCCGGCGGCACGGTGGTGCACATCAACGCCGCCATGGCCGGCCTGGTCGGTGCCTTCCTGATCGGCAAGCGCGTCGGTTACGGCCGCGAGCCGATGACGCCGCACAGCCTGACGCTGACGATGGTCGGCGCCGCGCTGCTGTGGGTGGGCTGGTTCGGCTTCAACGCCGGCTCCAACCTCGAAGCCACCGGTCTCGCCGCACTGGCGATGGTCAACACCCTGGCCGCCACGGCTGCCGCCACCCTGTCCTGGATGATCGCGGAATGGCTGTTCAAGGGCAAGCCCTCGATGCTGGGTGCCGCTTCGGGCGCCGTCTCCGGCCTCGTCGCGATCACCCCGGCCTGTGGCTTCGTCGGCCCGATGGGCGCCATCATCATCGGCCTGATCGCCGGCGTGCTCTGCCTGTGGGGCGTGAATGGCCTCAAGAAGATGCTCGGCGCCGATGACGCGCTCGACGTGTTCGGCGTGCATGGCGTGGGCGGCATCGTCGGCGCCATCCTGACCGGCGTCTTCGTCTCCCCGTCCCTCGGCGGCACCGGCGTGTATGACTACGTCGCCAACGCAGTCGGCAGCTTCGACATGGTCGCGCAGGTCACCAGCCAGCTCTGGGGCGTGGGTGTCGCGATCGTCTGGTCCGGTGTGGTTGCCTTCATCTGCTACAAGATCGTCGATGTGCTGGTCGGTCTGCGCGTGCCGGAAGACGAGGAGCGCGAAGGCCTCGACATCGCGTCCCACGGCGAGTCGGCCTACCACTACTGATCCCACCCCAAAGTCCCCGCCCGCCGGCGGGGACAGCGGATCACACGATCCTCCCTCCGCTCTAAAGTGGATTCGGGCGTTCCCTCGGGAACGCCCGTTTTTTTGATCAGCGGAAAACGACGGTCTTGTTGCCGTGCACGAGGACGCGGTCCTCGAGGTGGTAGCGCAAGCCGCGCGCGAGGACGGTCTTCTCGATGTCCTTGCCGTAGCGCACCATGTCGTCGGGCGAGTCGGAGTGGTCGATGCGGATCACGTCCTGCTCGATGATCGGTCCCTGATCCAGTTCCGAGGTCACGTAGTGGCAGGTCGCGCCGATCAGCTTGACACCGCGCTGGAAGGCCTGGTGATAGGGCTTCGCGCCGACGAAGCTCGGCAGGAAGCTGTGGTGGATGTTGAGGATCTGCCCGGGAAAGGCGGCGCAGATCTCGGGCGAGAGGATCTGCATGTAGCGCGCCAGCACCATCGTGTCGCCGCGTGACTCCTCGTAGAGCCGCCGCACTTCGGCATAGGCCTGTACCTTGTTATCCGCCGTGACCGGTACATGATGGAAGGGAATGCCATGCCACTCGACGAAGCCCTTGAAGGTATCGTGGTTGGAGATCACGCAGGGGATCTCGATGTCGAGTTCCTTCGACTGCCAGCGCGCCAGCAGGTCGTAGAGGCAGTGCTCCTGCTTGGAGACGAGAACCACCACGCGCTTCTTCACCGCGCTGTCGGTGATCTTCCAGTCCATTTCCAGCTCGGCGGCGATTGGGCGGAAGCGCTCGCGAAACTCTGTGAGCATGAAGGGCAGCGAGTCGGCCTTGATTTCGAGGCGCATGAAGTAGCGGCCTGCCTCTTCATCCGAATGGAAGCTCGACTCGAGAATCCAGCCCCGGTGTTCGGCGATGAAGCCCGTGACCTTCGCGATGATGCCCGTGCGGTCGGGGCAGGAAGCGGCCAGCGTGTAAAAACGGTCGCGATGCATCAGCAGATTCTGGCAGCGGCCTTGTCGATCTCGGCGCGCAGTTCGGCGTAGTTCATGGTCACCGGGAACTGCGGGAACTCGTCGATGACGTTCTGCGGCGGATGGAACAGGATGCCCGCATGCGCCTCGGCCAGCATCGCCGTGTCGTTGTAGGAATCGCCGGCGGCGATCACCTTGAAATTGATTTCCTTGAAGCGCCTGACCGACTCCTTCTTCTGGTTCGGCATGCGCAGGTGGTAATCGATCACCCAGCCCTCGGCATCCGCCTCCATCTTGTGGCAGAACAGCGTCGGGAAGCCGAGCTGCGCCATCAGCGGCATGGCGAACTCGTAGAAGGTGTCGGAGAGGATGATGACCTGATAGTCGCGGCGCAGCGCGTCGAGAAAATCCCGCGCGCCGGCCATCGGCCCCATGCTGGCAATCACCTGCTGGATGTCGGGCAGGCCGAGCCGGTGCTGCTTGAGCAGCGCCAGCCGGTACTGCATGAGCTTGTCGTAATCCGGCTCGTCGCGGGTGGTGCGGCGCAGCTCGGGAATCTTCGTGCGCTCGGCGAATTCGATCCAGATCTCGGGGACGAGCACCCCTTCGAGGTCGAGACAGACGAGTTGCACAGCGGGCTCCCGGACAAGAAAGCGGGGAATTCTACTCGACCGGCAGCGCGGCCAAGGCGTCATGCGCTTCCAGCCAGCGCGTTTCCGCCGTCTCGATGCGCTCCGCCAGCGCGGCGCTTTGCTGCGCCAGTTGCGCTGCCCGCGCGCGGTCGTCGTAGAGCGCGGGGTCGGCGAGCTGTCCGTCCAGCACCCGTTTCTCGGCCTGCCAGGCAACCAGTTCCGCATCGAGCTTCTCCACCGCGCGTTCGAGCCGGCGCCGCTCGGCCTGCGCGGCTTTCTTCGCGGCACGCTCGTCGCTGCGCTGTTCGCGCTGCGCCGACTGTTCGGCGGCCACCGGTTGCGCCGCGGCGCGGCGCCGCGCCAGCCAGGTCGCGTAGTCGTCGAGATCGCCGTCGAAGGGCGTTGCCCGCCCATCGGCCACCAGCCAGAGCTCATCCACCGTGGTGCGCAACAGATGACGGTCGTGCGAGACGAGTACCACCGCCGCCTCGGTCTCCTGCAGGGCGAGCGTCAACGCCTCGCGCATCTCGAGGTCGAGGTGGTTGGTCGGTTCGTCGAGCAGCAGCAGGTTGGGGCGCGTGCGGATCATCAGCGCCAGCGCGAGCCGCGCCTTCTCGCCGCCGGAAAAGTTGCCGCAGGGCGCATCGGCCATCGGGCCGCGGAAATCGAAGCCGCCGAGGTAGTCGCGCAACTCCTGTTCCCGCGTCTGCGGTTCCTGCCGCGCGAGGTGCTGCAGCGGGGATTCGTCCGGGCGCAGCAACTCCATCTGGTGCTGGGCGAAGTAGCCGATCTTCAGGTGCCGCCCCTCCATCCGCTGGCCGGCGATGGGCTCGATTTCGGCGGCCAGCAGCTTGACCAGCGTCGACTTGCCGGCGCCGTTGCGGCCGAGCAGGCCGATGCGGCTGCCGGGGCGCAGGATGAGCCGGATGTCGCTCAGGAGTGCCGTCCCGCCATAGCCGACTTTCGCCTGATCGATCGTCAGCAGCGGATCGGAGAAGCCTTCAGGTTCGCAAAAGCTGAAATGGAAGGGCGCATCGACGTGGGCGGCGCTGATCAGTTCCATGCGCGCCAGGGCCTTCAGCCGGCTCTGCGCCTGCCGTGCTTTCGTGGCTTTCGCCCGGAAGCGTTCGACGTAAGCGTGCAGGTGGGCGATCTCGCGCTGCTGCTTGTCGTGCATCGCCTGCTGCAGGGCGAGGCGCTCGGCGCGCGTGCGCTCGAAGCCCGAATAGTTGCCGCCGTAGAGTTTCATGCCGCCGGCTTCGATGTGCAGGATCTGGCCATCCGTACCCAGCACCGCGTCGAGGAAGTCGCGGTCGTGCGAGATCATGATCAGCGTGCCGGGGAAGCTCTTGAGCCAGCCCTCGAGCCAGAGCACGGCGTCGAGGTCGAGGTGGTTGGTCGGTTCATCGAGCAGCAGCAGGTCGGCGCGCGCGACCAGTGCGCGCGCGAGGTTGAGGCGCACGCGCCAGCCGCCGGAGAAATCGGCGACGGGACGACAGTGGTCGGCCTGTGCAAAACCGAGGCCGTCGAGAATCTCCGCGGCGCGCGCCTTCGCTGCGTAGCCGCCGATGTCCTGCAGGCGGGTGTGCAGCTCGGCGATCAGGTGGCCGTCGTGCGCGTCTTCCGCATCGAACAGCGCCGCTTCGACATCGCGCAGCTCGGCGTCGCCGTCGAGCACGAACTCGAGCGCGGGCGTCGGCAGGGCCGGCGTGTCCTGCGCCACATGGCCGATGCGCCAGCCGGACGGGATGTCGAGATCGCCGGCCTCGGCATGCAGTTCGCCGCGCAGCAAGGCGAAGAAGGAAGACTTGCCGCAGCCGTTGGCGCCCGTCAGGCCGACCTTCCAGCCCGGATGGAGCTGAAGCGAGGCGTCCGTGACGAGCGGGCGCCCGGCACGGGCGAAGGTGAGTTTGCGCAGCTGGATCATGAGTGTGGTTCAATCTTCGGTCAGGGCATTCTAGAGGCAGGCATGAAACACTTCCTGGCAATTCTGGGCATGCTGGCGC
This sequence comes from Pseudomonadota bacterium, assembly GCA_021849505.1. Taxonomy (GTDB): domain Bacteria; phylum Pseudomonadota; class Gammaproteobacteria; order Burkholderiales; family Rhodocyclaceae; genus Sulfuricystis. The sequence continues at coordinate 507 of JAJZSW010000123.1, read as the reverse complement.
TGCCGGCAATGTCCCCCATGGCGCAAGACGGCACCATTCCACCGGCCACGGACGGGGCGCAGCTGCGCGCGCAGGCCGCCGAGTTGCGCAGCCGGGCGCGGCTGATGCGCACGCAGGCCGACCAGACGCATGCCGATGCGGATAAGTATTGCCGCGAGAAACTGCTCGTCGCCAGTTGCCTGGACGATGCCAGGAAGGCGCGCCAGGAAGCCGAACGGGCGATCCGGCGCGTCGAGCTGGAAGCCGTGGAAATCGACCGGCGCCTGCGCGTGCATGAGTACGAAGCCAAGCTCCGGCGCCGCGCCGAGCAGGACCGCGAACGTGAGATCAAGGCCGCCGAACGCGCGGAAGAAATCCGCCGCGAGGACGAGCAACGCCGTTTGAAGAACGAAAAGCGCGCCGCCGAGGAAGAGCGGCGGAGGCAGAAGGCGGCGGGGAACTGAAACCGCCTACCTGATCGTCGAAATGAAGCCTTGCCAGTTCTGCCACTCGGTGCGGCAGGCTTCG
>JAJZSW010000037.1 GCA_021849505.1 Pseudomonadota bacterium | reverse complement strand
TGATGATGCGACTGCATCAGTAAACTCGCTCGCCTTCGATGACGTGCTCGTCGCCGAGTCCGGCGAGCCGGAGATTGAGTGCGATGGCTTGTCTGATAACATCGTTTTCGCTATCATTCTGACGCTTTCCATAGTTTTTACCTTTCAGTATTTTCTCTACGCGGGTCGGCAGGGGCTCCACCCCCTGCCGCTCGAGCTCTGCGACCGCGGTAGTTACAGCGCTAACCCCCTTTTTGCTTACCAAAGCTGCCGCCGCTTCCCGATCGCGGTCGGTCCAGCACACAATCCCCTGTACATCAGTTTTCTTTCTGCACGCACGCGCCGCCGGCGCCGCACCGGGCGGCGGACTGCCGCCCTCCTCGCGCGCGCTCGCGCGCGATGCATGCAAAGAACTGTTTACAGTTCTTGTTATTGTTGCTGTTGGTAAGCAAGCCTTTGATTTTTCGAGAATCAGCACTTTTAGACTGGCAGACTGCACTTTGTCGATAGCCGCCTGCGCCGCCCTCGCCGGAACGCCTTGGCGGAAGGTGTGGAACCTGAACCAGTCCAGAATAAATACCTCACCGGTCTCGTGGTCGCGTGCGATCAGCTGAGCGTTTTTAAGCGTGTCGAGTCCGCCATCGAGGGCCTGGGGGTCGAGACCGAGCGTCGCCGCCGCCGCGGGTATCGGTATAAAGCCGACGCCGGCGCTGGTCATGTATTGACACGACCACAGCCAGAGCAGCATCAGCCGCTGCTCTGGCAGAAGCCGCCGACACCGCGGCCAGTCGAGCAGGTTGGTCGGAATGATAGTCTTGTCTCTCATACCGCCTCCGCGCCCGGAAACAAATCCCCGTCCTCGCCCCATCGCCGCAGCATCTCTCTCATTGTTTGCTGCGCTCGGCGCAGTGTGCAGCGATGCTGCTCAGCGTACAGTCGCACATAGTCCGCGTAGCACAGCGGCGACGGATCCGCCGGATCCGTGATAAGCGCATCCGACCAGCGCATCACGCCGCGCGCCGCGTCATCGTGCACATTCGCGCGAGGATCGGCCGGCTTGACGTTTTCAATCGGCGCCCAGCGCAGCGGCGCCTGCCGCGCGCGGCGAACGGCGCTGCGAGCGCGCTTAAAAATCGCCGCCGAGGTGTCGCTCGCCGCAGCGCTCGCGGCAGCGATCCAGAGCTCGCTGAGCAGGTCGTCGGCGTCGCCAGGGAATTGCCGCACGTGTTGCGCGGCGAGGTCGGCCAGGTCGGCCGGCAGCACGGCAAGAGCTTGATGTACGCGCGCGCTCATGCCGCACCGCCTTCGCCGCCGGCGGCGGCAGGGGTGGGGGCGAGCTTCCGGGGGCGGCCACGGGGGCGGCGAGGCTCTGCCGGAGCGGGGGGGGGGGGGGGGGCTGGCGCGGCGCCCAGGTGGGCGACAAAGTCGTCAAGGTCGCTCGCGCGATAGCGCACGCGACCACCAAACTTGACCGACGACGGCCAGCCAACCGGCGCGGGGCGCTGGCCATACGTCCAGAGACGGACGGAGCCGTATGACGTGCCGATGTAGTCGGCCGTCTGACGCATGTCAAGCAGTAGGGGTTTTGACGTGGACATAGAGGTCTCCAGGTGAGACCTCGGTTCCGCCCCCAAGCCGCCAGGATCCAACTGACGACGACGCGATGGCGCCGGGTTTGGTGCCCCGTTGGTCCAGCCGGCTCTCGTGTTTTAAGGCGTTGCGCGCCCCCCTTGCAGGGTGTTCCGGTTGGCTACGCGCCGAGGGAGCGCGTCAGGCATGTACGAATTATATACAGACGATGCCCAAAGTCAAGAACTATTTGTAAAAAATTGCAACAAATACATAGAGATATATCCTACTGTGTTGTATTTGTCACCGTCGCCGGCGCCGCTGTCGTCACGTGACGATCTCCTGCCCGCCGGCACAATTCAGGCACAGACATTCCGGGCACAGTGCGGGCACAATCCGGGCACAATTCCGTCACACTTGGGCACACTTTTTAGCCCCAATGCCCGACCGGCGCGAAGGGGCTTGATGACATAACGCTATAAAGAAAAAACCCGCAAAGCCTTTAGCAGTGCGGGTTTTGAGCTACTTGGCGGAGACGGAGGGATTCGAACCCTCGATGCAGGTTTTGCCCGCATGCTCCCTTAGCAGGGGAGTGCCTTCGACCTCTCGGCCACGTCTCCGAAGGAGCGGGATGATAGCTTCATCCCACCCCAGGGTCAAACTCAGGCTGACGCCCGGTCGAGGCCGAAAGCCTGATGCAGCACGCGCACGGCGAGCTCGAGATACTTCTCGTCGACCACCACCGAGATCTTGATTTCCGAGGTGGAGATCATCTGGATGTTGATGCCCTCCTCAGCCAGGGCGCGGAACATCTTGCTGGCGACGCCCGGGTGGGAGCGCATGCCGACGCCGACTGCCGATACCTTGCAGATCTTGTTGTCGCCCTCGATGGCGCGCGCGCCGATGTGCGGTTTGATCTGCTCCTCGAGGATCTTCAGCGTGCGCGCGTATTCGCCGCGATTCACGGTGAAGGAGAAGTCGGTGGTGCCGTCGTGGCCGACGTTCTGGATGATCATGTCGACGTCGACGTTGGCTTCGGCGATCGGGCCGAGGATCTGCGAGGCGATGCCGGGCCGGTCGGGCACGCCCAGCACGGTGAGCTTGGCTTCGTCGCGGTTGAATGCTATTCCAGAGATGATCGGTTGTTCCATTTTCCTGTCTTCCTCAACTGTAATCAGTGTGCCCGGGGTTTCCTTGCCTTCCTCTTCGAAGCTTGAGAGCACGCGCAGTTTTACCTTGTACTTGCCGGCGAACTCGACCGAGCGGATCTGCAGCACCTTCGAGCCGAGGCTCGCCATTTCGAGCATTTCCTCGAAGGTGATGGTGTCGAGCTTGCGTGCCTCCGGGACGATGCGCGGGTCGGTGGTATAGACGCCATCGACGTCGGTGTAGATCTGACACTCGTCGGCCTTCAGCGCGGCCGCGAGCGCGACGCCGGTGGTATCCGAGCCGCCGCGGCCCAGCGTGGTGATGTTGCCATCCTCGTCGACGCCCTGAAAGCCGGCGACGATCACGACGGTGTCGTTTTCCAGGTCGCGGCGCATGTTCTGTTCGTCGATGGACAGGATGCGCGCCTTCGTGAAGGTGCTGTCGGTCAGAACCTTGACCTGGGCGCCGGTGTAGCTCCTCGCCTTGACGCCGATGTCGTTCAGGGCCATGGCCAGCAGCGCGATGGTGACCTGCTCGCCCGTGGAAATCATCACGTCGAGTTCGCGCGGGTGGGGTTGTGGGGATACATCCTTGGCGAGGGCGATCAGGCGGTTGGTTTCACCGCTCATCGCGGAAACCACGACGACGACCTGATTGCCCTTCATTTTCCAGCGTTTGACGCGCCGGGCGACATCCCGGATGCGTTCGGGGCTGCCCATCGATGTGCCCCCGTACTTCTGAACTATCAGCGCCATATTCGATCCAACCAAAGCAAAAATATGCATTTTATCCGAAAGGCGGAAATACGGCAGATTCGTTGGCCGCAGCCGCCATATGGCGGGCACATATTCGATACGCTTGCTTTGCTATTACTTCCGTTGTATAAAGAAACCGCAACGCATATTCATCAGGCGTTTAATACAAGGATAAACAAATGAAATCAGTGGATAAAATTGATGCTCGGGAAATCCGCCGAAAACTCGGCCTGAACCAGCAGCAGTTCTGGTCGAAGCTGGGCGTGACCCAGAGCGGCGGCTCCCGTTATGAAAGCGGTCGCAACATGCCGCGCCCCGTCCAGCACCTGCTGCGACTGGTCCATGTCGAGCAGATCGACATCCAGAAAATCAAGAAAGAGGATTACGAGGTCATCGAGTATCTGAGGGCGAAGAAATCCGACCTCTTCAAGGAGCTCAAAAAGGAAGCCAAGGCCCAGAAGAAGGGCTGATTTCTCGCATCACGGGCTGACGCGCACCGTCAGCCCGGTTTCCTTGTCGATGCGGCGGGCAAGGTTTTCCAGCCAGTTCTGCGGAAGCGCCTTCAGCCGCGCGGCTTCCGGCTGCATTGACGGGCGCGCCAGTCCGTACAGATGCACCCCGGCCAGATGCCCGGCCGCCATCCCGATCAGCTCGACAAAAGCGCCCTGCGCTGCCTCGTCCGGCGCTTGCCCGTCCAGGGCAAAGACGCAGGTTTGCACCCAGGTCGGGCACAGCTTTCCACAGGTCTCCAGACGCCGCAGTACCGTTGCCGGCTGATAGCCGACGCCGTTGATGCGCCGCATGGCCGTTGCGCCCGCCGCATCGACCTTGAACCAGACCTCGCCGTCACGCTGTCCAAGCAAGGCGATCCCGTGCCGCACCGCCGCCCGGTCGAGCAGGCTGCCGTTGGTGATCAGCCTGAGCCGGGGCGGTGCCGGCAGGACGAGTTCGTCGAGCACGCGCCCGACGAGCTCGACGGCCTGCGGGAATTCCGCGGCGCTGGTCGGCTCCCCGTTGCCGGAAAAGGCGATATCGACGACACGGCGCGCCTCGGGTGGCACATGGCGGTCGAGATAATCCCCGACGTAGAGCCAGTTCAGCAGGTCGCGCAGCTCGTTGGCCAGGCGGTTCAGGTCGATCGGTGGTGGGCCGCCGCGCTTGAGGTCGGGCACCTGGCAGTAGATGCAGCGCCAGTTGCAGGCGTTGTTGGGGTTGAGGTTGATGCCGACCGACACCCCCCCTGCCCGTCGGGAAACCACCGGATAGACATAGGTCATGCCGGTGCTGGCCCGGCAATGGTCACGAATTGAGAGTTGCGCCATGGGGCGGACTATACTTCGCGGCTTCCAGGATTGACACTTCCCCATGCAGATCACCCGCCGCCTTGAATTCGATGCCGGCCACCGCATCCCCGATCACCAGAGCCAGTGCCGCCATCTGCACGGCCACCGCTATGTCCTCGAAGTGACGCTCGGCGGCGACGTGATCGAAGCCGCCGGGCAGCCCAACAACGGCATGGTGATGGACTTTTCCGAGGTCAAGGCGATCGCCATGCGGCATGTCGTGGATGCCTGGGACCATGCCTTCCTCGTCCATGCCGGCGACGCCCGCGTCGTCGAATTCCTGGCCACCATGCCCGGCCACAAGACCGTGGTGCTCGAGCGCGTGCCGACGGCCGAGAACCTCGCGCGCATCGCCTTCGAAATTCTCGACGGCGCCTACCGCGATGTCTATGGCAACCATCTCCACCTCGAACAGGTGCGCCTCTATGAAACGCCCAACTGCTGGGCGGACTGCCGCCGCAGCGACCTTGCAGACCACCTTCCTCCCGTCCGATCATGACCCAACGCACCCCCCTGTATGACGCCCACGTCGCCGCCGGCGCGAAGATCGTCGATTTCGCCGGCTGGGAAATGCCCATCAACTACGGCTCGCAGATCGAGGAGCACCATGCCGTGCGCCGCGACGCCGGCATGTTCGACGTTTCGCACATGCTCGCCATCGACCTCGCCGGCTGCGACGCGCAGGCCTACCTGCGCCGCCTCGTCGCCAACGACGTCGCCAAGCTGACCGTGCCCGGCAAGGCGCTCTATTCCTGCCTGCTCAACCCGGACGGCGGCGTCATCGACGACCTGATCATCTACTTCTTCACGCCGACGCAATACCGCATCGTCGTGAATGCCGGCACGGCCGCGAAGGACCTCGCCTGGATGCAGGCGCAGGCGGCGAATTTCAACGTCAGCCTGACGCCGCGCCGCGACCTCGCGATGATCGCCGTGCAGGGCCCGCAGGCGCGCGAGCGTTTCTGGACGGCCTTTCCGGTCGCCCGCGCCGCGACGGTGATGCTCGGCGTCTTCCAGGCCGCCGAATGGGAGGTCGATGGCGTAAGCTGGCTGATCGCCCGCACCGGCTACACCGGCGAGGATGGCTTCGAGATCGCCGTGCCGGCCGCCCAGGCTGCCGGCATCTGGGAAAGGCTCGCCGCAGCCGGCATCAAGCCCTGCGGCCTCGGCGCGCGCGACACGCTGCGGCTGGAGGCCGGCATGAATCTCTACGGCCAGGACATGGACGAGACGCAGAACCCCCTCGAATCCGGCTTGGCCTGGACGCTCGATTTCAAGGATGCGAGCCGCGACTTCATCGGAAAGTCGGCGCTGGCGAGACGGCAGGTGGAAGGCAAGCTGCGCCAGTTGCTCGGCCTGGTGCTGCTCGACAAAGGGGTGTTGCGTAGCCATCAGAAAGTCATTACAGAACATGGTGATGGAGAAACAACTTCAGGTTCTTTCTCACCGACACTCAACCAGTCGATCGCCTTCGCGCGCCTGCCCGCCGGCGTCCAGCCCGGCGACGCGGTGCAGGTCGCGATCCGCGACAAGCTGCTCAAGGCGAAGGTCGTCAAGCCGCCCTTCGCCCGCAACGGAAAATCCCTCATTCAATAATCCAGGAGCCCGCCATGACCATCCCCGCCGATCTCAAGTACACCAAGACCCATGAATGGCTGAAGCTGGAAGCCGACGGCAGCGTCAGCATCGGCATCACCTTCCATGCGCAGGAAGCGCTCGGCGACATCGTCTTCCTCGAACTGCCGGATGCCGGCCGCACCGTCAAGGCCGGCGAGGAATGCGCGGTCGTCGAATCCGTCAAGGCGGCCTCGGACATCTATGCGCCGATTGCCGGCGATGTCGTGGCGAAGAACGAGGACGCCATCGCCGCGCCCGAAAGCGTGAATCAGGACTGCTACGCTGCCTGGCTGTTCAGGATCAAGCCGGCCAATCCCGCCGACCTCGCCACGCTGCTCGACGCCGCCGCCTACGAAAAAGTCGCCGCGGAGTCCTGAGTATGACGACCCTCGACGAACTCGAAGGCCGCGACGAGTTCGTCGCGCGCCATATCGGCCCGAACGCGGCCGAGCAGGCGGCGATGTGCGCCGCCATCGGCGTGAAGGACCGCGCCGAGCTGATCGCCCAGACCGTCCCCGCCGGCATCCGCCTGCCTGCCGACCTGCCCCTCGGCGCGCCGCTGAACGAGCATGCCGCGCTCGCGAAGCTCAAGGGCTATGCCGAGCAGAACCAGGTCAGGAAATCGCTGATCGGCCTCGGCTACTACGGCACCCACACCCCGCCGGTGATCCAGCGCAACCTGTTCGAAAACCCCGGCTGGTACACCGCCTACACCCCCTACCAGGCCGAGATCGCCCAGGGCCGCCTCGAAGCCCTGCTCAACTACCAGCAGATGGTGATCGACCTGACCGGCATGCAGTTGGCCAACGCCTCCCTGCTCGACGAGGCGACCGCCGCCGCCGAGGCGATGACGATGGCGCGTCGTTCGAGCAAAGCGACAGCCAACCGCTTCTACGTCGATGAGGACTGCTTCCCGCAGACCCTCGACGTGATAAAGACCCGCGCAGCCTACTTCGGCTTCGAATTGATTGTTGGCCCGGCGGAGAAAGCGGCCGACCACGACGTGTTCGGCGCGCTGCTGCAGACGCCCAACGCGCAAGGCGTGCTCAAGGACTTCTCCGCAGTGATCGCGCAACTCAATGCGAAGAACGCCGTCAGCGCCGTCGCCTGCGACCTGATGGCGCTGGTGTTGACGAAATCCCCTGGCGCGATGGGCGCCGACATCGCGCTCGGCTCATCCCAGCGCTTCGGCGTGCCGATGGGCTACGGCGGCCCCCACGCCGCCTTCTTCGCCTGCCTGGACGAGCACAAGCGTTCGGTGCCCGGCCGCATCATCGGCGTCTCGAAGGATGCGAAGGGCAAGACGGCATTGCGCATGGCGCTGCAGACGCGCGAGCAGCACATCCGCCGCGAGAAGGCCAATTCGAACATCTGCACCTCCCAGGTACTGCTCGCCAACATGGCCGGGATGTATGCGGTCTGGCACGGCCCGCAGGGCCTGCAGCGCATCGCCCGGCGCATCCACCGGCTGACCTGCCTGCTGGCCAGGGCATTGGGCGTGACGGGAAGTTTCTTCGACACGATCATTGCGAAAGTCGGCGCCGGCGGGACGGCACAACTCAAGCAATCGGCCTTCAACGTCCGCCACATCGACGCCGAAACCGTCGGCATCAGCCTCGACGAGACAACCACGCGCGAGGATGTCGCCGCGCTAGCCAAGCTGCTCGGCAAGACCATCGACTTCGAGGTGAACGTCGCCGAGGCGATCCCTGAAAACCTGCGCCGCAGCTCGCCGATCCTCGCGCATCCGGTATTCAGCACCCACCATACCGAGCATGCGATGCTGCGCTACCTCAAGGCGCTGCAGAACAAGGACCTCGCGCTCGACCACGCGATGATCCCGCTTGGCAGCTGCACGATGAAGCTCAACGCCGCCGCCGAGATGATGCCGGTGAGCTGGCCGGCCTTCGGCGCGCTCCACCCCTTCGCACCTGCAGAGCAGGCGGCAGGTTACCAGCAGATGATCGGCGAGCTGTCGCAATGGCTCGTCACGATCACCGGCTTCGATGCGCTGTGCGTGCAACCCAACTCCGGCGCGCAGGGCGAATACGCCGGCCTCGTCTCGATCCGCCGCTACCAGGCGGCGCAAGGCCAGGGCCACCGCGACATCTGCCTGATTCCCAAGTCGGCACATGGCACCAACCCCGCCACCGCTCAGATGTGCGGCCTGCAGGTCGTCGTCGTCGATTGCGACGAGAGCGGCAACGTCGACATCGCCGACCTCAGGGCCAAGGCGGCGCAGCATGCCGACAGGCTCTCCAGCCTGATGATCACCTATCCCTCGACGCACGGCGTGTTCGAGGAGGCCGTCAGGGAAATGTGCGAGATCATCCACGCCCACGGCGGCCAGGTGTACATGGACGGCGCGAACCTCAACGCCCAGGTCGGCCTCACCTCGCCCGGCCACATCGGCGCCGACGTCTCGCACATCAACCTGCACAAGACCTTCTCCATTCCGCACGGCGGCGGCGGCCCCGGCATGGGGCCGATCGGCTTGAAGGCGCACCTCGCGCCGCACGCGCCGGGTCACGTCTTCGCCGCCGACCGCGTCGGTTCGCAGGGTGCCGTTTCGGCAGCGCCCTTCGGCTCCGCCTCGATCCTGCCGATCTCGTGGATGTACATCGCGATGATGGGCGGCAGCGGCCTCAGGCAGGCCACCGAGGTGGCGATCCTCAACGCCAACTACGTCGCCGCGCGGCTCAAGGACCACTTCCCGGTGCTCTACACGGGGACGCAGGGCCGCGTCGCCCACGAGTGCATCCTCGACATCCGCGCCATCAAGGCGGCCACCGGCATCGCCGAGATCGACATCGCCAAGCGGCTGATGGACTACGGCTTCCACGCGCCGACGGTGAGCTTCCCGGTCGCCGGCACGCTGATGGTCGAGCCGACCGAATCTGAGAACCAGGCCGAACTCGACCGCTTCTGCGACGCGATGATCTCCATCCGCAGCGAGATCAGGAAAATCGAGGCCGGCGACTGGCCGGCGGACAACAACCCGCTCAAGCACGCGCCGCACTCGCAGGCCGACATCTGCGGGGACTGGGACCGTCCCTATGCGCGCGAGACCGCGCTGTTCCCGCTGCCCTGGGTCGCCGCCAACAAGTTCTGGCCGTCGGTGAACCGCATCGACGACGTGTATGGCGACCGCAACCTGTTCTGTGCCTGCGTACCGATGGAGGACTATGCAAATGGCTGATGGCACCCTATTGACGCATCTCGTCCTCACCGCCATAGGCGACGACCGTCCCGGCCTCGTCGAGGAACTCGCCACCGCGATTTCGGCACATGGCGGCAACTGGCTCGAAGCCTCGATGGCGCAGCTGGCCGGCAAATTCGCCGGCATCGTCAATGTGGCCGTGCCGACTGACAAGGTGGAAGCGCTCAAGACAGCCCTGGCGCAACTCAAGGGCCTCAAGGTCAGTGCTGAAACCGCGAGCGCTGAAAAGTCGGCGCCTCATTTGCAAACAATTGGACGGCACCTCACGCTCACCCTCGTCGGCCACGACCGCATCGGCATCGTCAGGGAAGTCGCGCAGGTGCTGGCGCGCCATGCGGTGAACGTCGAGGAACTCGCCACCTATACCAGCAGCGCGCCGATGTCAGCCGAAGTGCTGTTCCATGCCGAAGCCGAACTTTGCGCCGCGCCGGACTTCGACGCCCGCGCGCTGAAGCTGGAACTGGAAAAACTCTCGGACGACCTGATGGTCGACATCGCGCTGGGGGAAACCCTGTAGCTCCGTGGGATTCGAGCAGCCTTACCTGCTGATCGTCGTCAGTTCGCTGGCCATCGGCCTGGCGGCGGGTTTCGTCATGTACCGCGCCGATTTCTGCGTTACCGCCTGCTTCCGCGACGCCTTCCTGTTTCGCGATTTCTTCCTGCTGCGCCAGCTGCTGCTGCTGGTGGTCGTCAGCATGGCGCTCTTCGAGGCGGGCCGGCAGACCGGCGTGCTGGGCAACTACCCGTTTCCCCTGCTCGGTCTGCCCTCGCTCGGCACCGTGATCGGCGGCTTCGTGCTCGGCATCGGCATGGTGCTGGCGGGCGCCTGCGTCTGCGGCAGCCTGTACAAGCTCGGCGGTGGCAGCGTCCTCAGCCTGATCGCCGTCGCCGGCATGCTGGTCGGTTCGACGGCCTACGCCGAGATTCATCCGCAATGGACATCCTTCGCGAATGCCAGCCTCCTGGTCTCGGACGCCATCACGCTGCCGCAATTGCTGCAGCTGCCGCCCTGGGCGCTCCTGTTGCCGCTCGCCGCCGCGGGAGGATTCTGGCTGTGGCGCGAATTCCGCGCCGGGCGCATGGATCGTCCGAACCATGCCGTCGGCTACCTTGCTCCCTGGAAGGCGGTCATCGTGCTGGCGCTGCTCGGCTTCGCCTCCTGGGCACTCGTCGGCATGCCGATCGGGATCACGACGACCTATGCGAAGCTGGGCGCCGCCCTCCAGTCCCTCATCGCTCCCGACTACGTCGACTCGCTTGCCTACTTCCAGCGGCAGCCACTCGAGTACACGCCGCCCTTTGCCGACCAGCCGATCCGGGGCGGCCCGGGGCCGCAGCTCGACGCCATCGCCGCCATCCAGTATCCGCTGCTGCTCGGCATCGTCTTCGGCGCCTTCATCGCCGCCGCCAGCATCGGCGAGTGGCGCCTGCAATGGCGTTTTCCGCCCCGGCAGTGGCTATCCGCGCTCGGCGGCGGGCTGCTGCTGGGGCTGGCCGCGCGCATGACCCCCTCCTGCAACATCTGGCACCTCTGGGGCGGACTCCCGATCCTGGCCTTGTCGAGTCTGCTGTTCCTCATCGGTCTGCTGCCCGGCATCTGGGTCGGCGCACGCCTGCTGACCCGCTTCGTGATACGTTAACCGCCATGACGCAAACCATCGATATCGACATCCGCGGCCAGATCTGCCCGTCCTGCCTGCTGCTGACCCTCAAGGAAATCAACCGCAATGCCGCCGCGATCCGTTCCGGCGCTGTGAAGATCGCCGTGCTGACCGACGACCGGCAGGCCACGGCGACCATACCGGCCACCGCCGAGCGCATGGGCTTCCGCTCCGCAGTGCAGCACGACGCCGCCGGCTATCGCATCGACATCTCCGGGAACGCCTAGGTCATGGAACCAAAACCTTCCCGGCAGGAAGCCCTGCGGTACATTCGCGCCAAGGTCGATGAACTGCTGGGCGTCATCGGCACGCTGCCGCTGCGGCCCGAGGAACTCGACGACCAGCGCCTGATCACGCTCGACCCCATCGGCATCGTGGCCGACTCCTTCCGGCTCCTCAATTCGCACCTGAACACGACGATCGAGCAGCTCAAGATCGCGCAGAACGAGATCCGCAGCATTTTCGACACCGTCGGCGCCGCCATCGTCGTGCTCGATCTCCACGATCGCATCGAGGACTGCAACCGGCGCGCCTGCGAATGGCTGTTCAACGACCTGCCCCGCACGGCGGTGATCGGCAAAATGGCCCAGGAACTCTGTCCCTGCGCGGAAGCGCTGCACGAGATCCGCAGTCGCGCCGACGGCGTGCCGCACAGCACGACGATGGAGGGCCGCGACGTCAGCGTCATCGCCACCCGGATCCTTGACGATGCCGGCCAAGCCGCCAGGACGGTCATGCTGTTCAGCGACATCACCGAGCAGAAAAGGACGGAGCGCGACCTGCGCCTGTATGCGGAAGTCTTCGGCCAGATCGCCGACGGCATCCTCATCACCGATGCCGACAACCGCATCATCGAAATCAACGATGCCGTGACGCGCATCACCGGCTACGCGCGCGAAGAACTGATCGGCCGGAACCCCGGCATGCTCGGCTCCGGCCTGCACGAGGCGCCGTTCTACAAAGGCCTGTGGCACAGCGTGGAGCAACATGGCTACTGGCAGGGCGAAATCAGCGACCGCAGGAAGGATGGCCAGGTGATTCCCCTGCTGCAGAGCATCAGCGCGGCACACGACCCCGCCGGCAGGCTGACCCATCACATTGCCGTGATGACGGACATTTCCTCCATCAAGGAAGCGCAGACGCGGCTCGACTTCCTGGCGCACCACGACCTGCTGACCGAACTGCCGAACCGCCTGCTCTTCAACGACCGCCTCTGCCATGCGATCGAGCGGACCGCGCGCGAGAGAAACCAGCTGGCCCTGCTGTTCATCGACCTCGATCGCTTCAAGAACGTCAATGACAGCCTCGGCCACCATATCGGCGACCTGCTGCTGGTCGAAGCCGCCCAGCGGCTCAGACAACTGGTGCGCCGTGCCGACACGGTGTCCCGGCTGGGCGGCGACGAGTTCGTCGTGCTGATGGAAACTTCGGCCACCCATCTCGCGGCGGTCAGGCTGGCGGAAAAAATCGTCGCCGCTTTCCAGCAGCCTTTCCAGATCGGCGACCTGGAACTGCATATCGGCTGCAGCATCGGCATCACCCTCTTCCCGGACGACGGGGAGGACGCCACGACGCTGATGAAAAACGCCGACGTCGCGATGTATCGGGCCAAGGAAGCCGGCCGCGCCGGGTACGTGCGCTACAGCCAGGAGCATTCCGCGGCCATGCGCCTGAAGCTGGAGCTGGACAATGCCCTGCGCACCGCCGTCGGCAAGCAGTCCTTCGAACTGCATTTCCAGCCGATCATCGACATGGGCAAGCGCCGCGTCGCCGCCTGCGAAGCCCTGATCCGCTGGCCCACCGGCCCCGCCCAGGCGCGCAGCCCCGACCTGTTCATCCCGGCCGCCGAGGAAACCCGGCTGATCCTGCCGCTCGGGCGCTGGATCATCGGCGAAGCCTTGCGCCACCAGCGCCGCTGGCGCGACCAGGGCCTGCCGCTCGATTACGTCTCGGTCAACATCTCCATGGTGCAGATTACCCAGCCCGATTTCGCCGAGCAGATCATTGCCTTGCTCGCCGAAACCGGAACCGCGGGCCCGGAATTGCAGATCGAGCTGACCGAAAACGTGCTGATGGCCGACACCGAACACTGCGCCCGGATCCTGAGCCGCCTGCGCGAGCACGGCATTCGCGTGGCGATCGACGACTTCGGGACCGGCTACTCCTCGCTGTCCTACCTCAAGCAACTGCCCATCGACAACCTCAAGATCGACCGCTCGTTCGTCCGCGACATCCCCGGCGACCAGAACGACTGCGCGATCGCCGCCGCGGTGATCGGCCTCGCGCGCACGCTCGGGCTGGAGGCGATCGCCGAAGGCATCGAGACCGTCGAGCAGCAGGACTACCTGGTGAGCATCGGTTGCGACAAGATGCAGGGCTACCTGCACGCGCACCCGATGCCGGCCCCGGAGTTCGAGTCTTTCGTCATCCGCTATACCCAATCCCATGGCCATCTATAGCCTCGGCAGCAAAACCCCGCGAATCGATGCGTCGGCCTGGATCGCGCCCAACGCCACGGTGATCGGCGACGTGCGCCTCGCCGCCCATGCCAGCATCTGGTGGAACTGCGTGCTGCGCGGCGACAACGACCCGATCGTCATCGGCGAGAACAGCAACGTCCAGGACGGCTCGATCCTGCATACCGACACCGGCATCCCGCTCACCATCGGGCGCGACGTCACGGTCGGGCACATGGTCATGCTGCACGGCTGCACGATCGGCGACGGCTCCCTGATCGGCATGGGTGCGATCGTGCTCAACAGCGTGGTGATCGGGAAGAACTGCCTGATCGGCGCCGGCGCGCTGATCCCCGAGGGCAAGGTGATTCCCGACAACTCGCTGGTCGTCGGCTCGCCCGGCCGGGTCGTGCATGAGCTCAGCGAAAAGCACCTTGCGCGCATCGCCCATTCGGCCGAGCATTACGTCAGCAACGCCCGCGACTACAGGCAACTCCTCAAGGAGATCACGGAATGAAACGCTCCATGCTCCTGCTTGCATTCGCCGCCCTGCCGGTATTTGCCGCAGAATCCACCTACCCTGCCAAGCCCTCAGGCACGCTGATCGACTTCCGCGTCGATGTGCAGCGCCCGGTCGCCAACGACCTCGGCCGCGCCAGCGCCTATGTCGAACTGACGGGCAGCGATCCGGCCGAAGTCGCGCGCAAGCTCAAGACCGTCATCGCCGAGGGTCTGGCTACGGCCAGGGCCCAGCCGGGCGTCACGGTCAAGAGCGGCGGCACGCACACCTGGCCGATCTACGGCAAGACCGGCCGCGTCATCGAGAACTGGCGCATGCGTTCCGAACTGCTGCTCGAAAGCCGCGACGCGGCGGCGCTCTCGACCGCCGTCGGCAAGCTGCAGGGCGGCCAGCTGGCCATCGGCGGCATCCAGTTCGCGCCGGCGCCGGAAACCCGCCGCCAGGCCGAGGACGATGCGACCCTCGAAGCGATCGAAGCCTTCAACGCCAAGGCCGTGCGCATCGCGGCGACCCTGAAGAAACCCTACAAGATCCGCCAGCTGAGCGTGAATGCGGGCGGTCACAGCCCGCAGCCCTACCCGGTGGCGCGCGGCATCGCCATGATGGCCTCCCCCGAAGGCGCCCCGATGCCGGTCGAGGCGGGCGAGTCGAATGTCACGGTGAATGTAGGCGGGCAGATCGAACTGATCGACTGAGCAACTGAAACTCGGCGCCGGGACGGCACCCGGTGCCGGTCAGGGCTTCTTCAGCGGCGTCTGCACGAAGACCTCGCCTTCCTTGACGAGGCCGAGTTCATGGCGGGCACGTTCCTCGATGGCTTCGTAGCCCGATTTCAGGTCGCGGACTTCCGCTTCCTGCGATGCGTTGCGGGATTCGAGAGTCTGATTGACCTCACGCTGGGCGGCAACCTGTCGCTCCATTTCCCGCACCCGGAGCAGGCCGCCCTTGCCGAACCACAGTGGATACTGCAGCAGGACCAGCAGAGCGACCAGCACCCAGGTCGGCCACTTCATGGCCCGCCCCCCTTCGCCCCCCTCGCGGGGGGTTCAGGAATGCTCGCTACGCTCGATATCACGGGGGTCACCGTGCCGGGCTTGGTGCGGATTGCGCCTGGCGGCGCGTGCCGCGTTTGCTCGGGACGGCCCTTCGCAAACGCTACGGCGTAGTTCACGCTAGCCGTTTATTTGCGAATGTTGTAGAAGGTATCGAGGCCAGGATAGAAGACGGTGTCGCCGAGGTCTTCCTCGATGCGCAGCAGCTGGTTGTACTTCGCGATGCGGTCGGAACGGCTGAGCGAGCCCGTCTTGATCTGGCCGGCGTTGAGGCCCACGGCGATGTCGGCGATGGTCGAGTCCTCGGTCTCGCCCGAACGGTGGGAGATCACGTTGCTCCAGCCGGCGCGCTTGGCCATCTCGACGGCGGCGAAGGTCTCGGTCAGCGTGCCGATCTGGTTTACCTTGATCAGGATGGCGTTGGCGGCGCCCCGCTGGATGCCTTCCCGGAGAATCTTCGGGTTCGTCACGAACAGGTCGTCGCCGACGATCTGGACGTTCTTGCCGAGCTTGCCGGTGAGCTTGATCCAGCCTTCCCAGTCGCCTTCGGCCATGCCGTCCTCGATGCTGATGATCGGATACTTGCCGGCCAGCGTGGCGAGGTAATCGACCATGCCGGCGGAGTCCAGTTCCAGCTTCTCGGAGGCCAGGATGTACTTGCCGTCCTTGAAGAACTCGGAAGCGGCGCAGTCGAGGCCGAGCACGACGTCCTGGCCGGGCGTGTAGCCGGCGGCCTCGATGGCCTTGAGGATCAGTTCGATCGCCTCGTCGTTGCCGGCCACGTTCGGCGCAAAGCCGCCCTCGTCGCCGACCGTCGTCGGATAGCCCTTCTTGTCGACGAGCTTCTTGAGGTTGTGGAAGACCTCGGCGCCGCAGCGCAGCGCCTCGCGGAAGCTGTTCGCGCCGACCGGCAGGATCATGAACTCCTGGATGTCGAGGTTGTTGTTGGCGTGCGCGCCGCCGTTGATGACGTTCATCATCGGCACGGGCATGGTCATCGGGCCGGAACCGCCGAAGTAGCGGTAGAGCGGCAGGCCGGCTTCCTCGGCGGCCGCCTTGGCGACCGCCATCGAGACGGCCAGCATGGCGTTGGCGCCAAGGCGCGACTTGTTGTCGGTATCGTCGAGTTCGACCAGCGCCTGGTCGATGAAGGTCTGCTCCTCGGCGTCGAGGCCGATGATGGCTTCGGAGATTTCGGTATTGACGTTCTCGACAGCCTTCAGCACGCCCTTGCCGAGGTAGCGCGCCTTGTCGCCGTCGCGCAGTTCGATGGCTTCGCGCGAGCCGGTGGAGGCGCCGGACGGCACGGCGGCGCGGCCCATGACGCCGCTTTCGAGCAGGACGTCGGCTTCGACGGTGGGATTGCCGCGGGAATCAAGAATCTCGCGGGCGACGACATCAACAATGGCACTCATCTCTCTGTTTTCCTTTCATTAGTAATCAATAGCCCTCGACCAGCAGCATGTCGAAATCCGACACGCCGGCGCGCGCCTCGCGGGCCGCGCGGTATTCGGATGAATCGTAAAACGCCCGGGCCTTCTCCAGCGACGGGAACTCGACGACGACCAGCCGCTGCGGCCGCCAGTCGCTGCCTTCGAGCACCTCGTAGGGCGTGCCGCGCACGAGATAGCGGCCGCCGAAGTTCGCGACGGCGACCTGGGCGAGCTCGCGGTAACGCTGCATCGCCTGCGGATCGGACGACCTGGCATCGACGACGAGGTAGGCCGGCTTATTTGCGTTGACGGCCATTACATGCCACCTCCGAAACCTTGCCGTTTGATGACAGCGTCGATCTGCATCAGGGTTTCCAGCAGGCTTTCCATCTGCGGCAGCGGCCAGGCGTTCGGTCCGTCGGACAGCGCGGTTTCGGGATGCGGGTGTGTTTCCATGAACAGGCCGGCGATGCCGACGGCAACCGCCGCGCGCGCCAGCACCGGCACGAACTCGCGCTGGCCGCCGGAACTGGTGCCCTGTCCGCCCGGCAGCTGCACCGAGTGGGTGGCGTCGAAGACCACCGGGCAGCCGGTTTCGCGCATGATCGCCAGCGAGCGCATGTCCGACACGAGGTTGTTGTAGCCGAACGAGGCGCCGCGCTCGCAGACCATGATCGTGTCCGCTCCACCGTTCGCCGCCTTGGCCTTGGCCACGACCTGTTTCATGTCGCCCGGCGCGAGAAACTGGCCCTTCTTGATGTTCACCGGCTTGCCACAAGTGGCGACGGCCTGGATGAAATCGGTCTGGCGGCACAGGAAGGCCGGCGTCTGCAGCACATCCACGACGGCGGCGACCGCGGCGATCTCGCCTTCGGTATGCACGTCGGTGATGACCGGCACCCCGATCTGGCGCCTCACCTCGGCGAGGATGCGCAGGCCCTCTTCCATGCCATAGCCGCGGAAGGACTGCGACGAGCTGCGGTTCGCCTTGTCGTAGGAAGCCTTGAAAATGTAGGGAATGCCCAGCCGGCCGGTGATTTCCTTCATGCGGCCGGCGACATCGAGGCAGAGCTGCTCCGACTCGGCGACGCAGGGACCGGCGATCAGGAAGAACGGCTGGTCGAGTCCGACCTCGAATCCGCAAAGCTTCATGATTTCTTTTCCTGCCGTCGCGCCAGCGCCGACTTTACGAAGGCGATGAAGAGCGGGTGGCCGGTGCGCGGGTTCGAGGTGAATTCGGGGTGGAACTGCACGCCGACGAACCACGGGTGCATCGATTGCGGCAGTTCCATCATCTCGGGCAGGTTCTCGGTCGGCGTGCGTGCGCTGATGACGAGGCCGGCCGCTTCGAGCTTGGGCACATAGGCATTGTTGACCTCGTAGCGGTGGCGGTGGCGCTCGTTGACCTCCTTGCCGTAGATCGATGCCGCCAACGTGCCTTCCTTGATCGGGCACTTCTGCGCGCCAAGGCGCATCGTGCCGCCGAGGTCGGACTCGGCGCTGCGCTTCTCGACGCGGCCCTCGCGATCGGCCCACTCGGTGATCAGCGCCACGACCGGATGCGGCGTGTCGGGATCGAACTCGGTGCTGTTCGCGCCTTCCAGGTGGGCCATGTGCCGCGCGAATTCGATGGTCGCGAGCTGCATGCCGAGGCAGATGCCCAGATAGGGGATCTTGTGCTCGCGCGCGTAGCGGATCGCGACGATCTTGCCCTCGGTGCCGCGCTTGCCGAAACCGCCGGGCACCAGCACGGCGTCCATGGTCTTCAGCGAGGCCGGGCCGTGCTTTTCGATCTCCTCGGAGTCGAGGTAGTGGATGTTGACCTTGCTTCTCGTGTGCATGCCCGCATGCACGAGGGCCTCGGTCAGCGACTTGTAGGACTCGGTCAGGTCGACGTACTTGCCGACGAAGGCGATGTTCACCTCGTGCTCGGGATGCTCGAGCGCGTCGACCAGGTTTTTCCAGACCGACAGGTCGGCCGACTTGGCGAGGATGTTGAGCTTGTGGCAGACGATGCCGTCGAGCATCTGGTCGTGCAGCATGCCGGGGATCTTGTAGATCGAGTCGGCGTCGAGGGCCGCGATCACCGCCTCGGGCTGGACGTTGGTAAACAGCGCGATCTTGCGGCGCTCCTCGCTCGGGATCGGCCGGTCGGCGCGGCACAGCAGGATGTCGGGCTGGATGCCGATCTCGCGCAGGTCCTTGACCGAGTGCTGGGTCGGCTTGGTCTTCAGCTCGCCCGCCGACGCGATGTAGGGCACCAGCGTCAGGTGGATGTAGCAGGCGTTGTCCTTGCCTTCCTCGATGCCCATCTGGCGGATGGCTTCGAGGAAGGGCAGCGATTCGATGTCGCCGACCGTGCCGCCGATCTCGACCAGCGCGACATCCGCGCCCGCGGCGCCGCGCTTGATCGACTGCTTGATCTCGTCGGTGATGTGCGGAATCACCTGCACGGTCTTGCCGAGGTACTCGCCGCGCCGCTCCTTCTTGATCACCGACTCGTAGATCTGGCCGGTGGTGAAGTTGTTGCGCTTGCCCATCTTGGCGCTGGTGAAGCGCTCGTAGTGGCCGAGGTCGAGGTCGGTTTCGGCGCCGTCCTCGGTGACGAAGACCTCGCCGTGCTGGAACGGCGACATCGTGCCGGGATCGACGTTGATGTAGGGATCGAGCTTGAGGTGGGTAACCTTGATGCCGCGCGATTCGAGGATCGCCCCGAGGCTGGCGGCGGCGATGCCCTTGCCCAGACTGGACACGACACCACCCGTTACGAAGACATATTTGGTCATGGCAAGAAGCCGTAGCGGGAAAGTCGAATGATACTGAAAAAACAGGGGGCTCAGTACAGGTTCAGGCGGCCGGCAGGCCGGCTGCGGCCCGCAGCTCGGTCAATCGGGCCAGCAGGCGATCGCGGCAGGCATGGATTTCATGCATCCGCTCCCGGGCGGAGACCGGATCGGCCTGGTGATCGCGGACGATGGCGGCGCCCACCGCATGGACCTCGGCATGGGCTTCCGCCATGCGGTCGAAGGCCGCCAGCCGGCCATACTTCGCCTTGCCGCTGCCCTTCAGCCACAGACCGAAGCGGCACTCCTGATGATCGAGCTGCGGCCAGCGGTTCGCCGCACCGTCCTTGTCCTTCAGCGCGGCCTCGAACTGGCGCACCCAGCGCAAATGATCGATCTCGACGGTCAGCAGGGGCAGGTCCTCGCGCGGCCACGGGGGCACCTGGCGCCATTCCTCCGGCTGGCGCCAGGATCTGGTCCAGTCCGGCAACTGCTCTGCCGGCATCGGCTTGGCGATCCCATAGCCCTGCGCGATGTCGCAGCCCAGTTGCAGCAGCATGCGGCCATGGGCCAGTGTCTCCACCCCTTCCGCAATCACCTCGCGCCGGAATGCCGAGGCCAGTCCGACGATGCCATCGACGATCGCCAGGTCCTCCGGATCGTCGAGCATGTCCCGGATGAACGACTGGTCGATCTTCAGCGAGCCGGCCTGCAGCTGCTTCAGGTAGCTCAGCGACGAATAGCCGGTACCGAAGTCGTCGATCGCAAACTTGATGCCCATGGCCTGACAGGACTGGATCACGGCGGCCACGTAGGTGAGGTCGTCGAGCGCCGCGTTTTCGAGGATTTCCAGCTCGATCTGACTGGCCGGCACAGCGGGATGCCGCGCCAGCATCTCCTGCAGGATGGCGACGAACCCGTCGGACTGGAGTTGCTGTGCCGCGACGTTGACGCCGACCACGAGATCGAGGCCGGCGCTGCGCCAGATTTCGGCCTGGCGCAGCGCGGTCTCGAGTACCCACAGGCCGACCTCGGACTGCATCCCGACGAACTCGATCACCGGCAGGAAAGCAGAGGGTTGCAGCAGGCCGCGTTCGGGATGCTGCCAGCGGATCAGGGCCTCGGCACCGATCACCCGGCCCGTCCGCATATTCACTTTCGGCTGGTAGAAGAGCCGGAACTCGTTGCGCTCGAGGCCTGCCCGGATGCCTTGGCTCGACTGCAGCTTGATCTCGCCGAGCTGATCGCTCTCGACGTCGAACAGGGTATGGCGATTGCGACCGGCCTGCTTGGACACGTACATGGCCTGGTCGGCATGGCGGATCAGCGTATCCACATCCGAGCTGTCGAGCGGAAACAGCGTGACGCCGATGCTGGCGGACAGCACCGCCTCCCCCTCCGGCAAGGGGAACGGCGCACCCAGTGCGTGGCGCAGGCGTTCGAGCGCCGCCTCGCACTCCTCGAGATGGGCCAGATTGCCGAGCAGGACGACGAACTCGTCGCCGCCGAGCCGGCTGACGGTGTCGCCGCCGCGCACGCAGGTCAACAGGCGCCTGGCCGCCTCGACCAGCAGCCGGTCGCCGGCGGCATGGCCCCAGTTATCGTTGACCGGCTTGAAGCCGTCGAGATCCAGGTAGCATACCGCCAGCAGGCGCTCGTTGCGCTGGGCGAAAGCCATCGCCTGCTGCAGGCGGTCCGACAGCATGCGCCGGTTCGGCAGCCCGGTCAGCGCATCGTAGAAAGCCATCTGCTCGAGCTTGCTCTGGCTCTCCTTCAGCTCGGTAATGTCGCTCGACAGGCCGATGAAGTGGCTGACCCGGCCATCCTCGGCGCGCACCGTCGAGATGCTGGTCTGCTGCACGTAAAGACGGCCGTCCTTGCGGCGATTCCAGAGTTCGCCGCGCCAGAAGCCCTTTTCGAGCAGGGCATTCCACATGTCGCGATAAAAATCCTTGTCCTGATGGCCGGAGGCCAGGAAGCGCGGATTGCGGCCGATCACCTCGTCGCGCGCATAACCGGTCAGACCGAGGAAGGTGTCGTTCGCCTCGACGATGTCGCCCTTGGCGTCGGCGATGATGATGCCTTCCTGGGCATGCTCGAACACCCCGGCCGCCAGCTGCAGCTGCTCCCTGTTTTGTTCCAGTTGCCGATTGACGCGCATCATGAAGGAGAGGCTGACCAGCAGCAGGGCGATGGTCGCGGTGCCGCCCACCAGCATGGCGCTGCCATAGCGGCTCATCAGGTCGCTGAAGGTCACCGGCAGATCGGCATAGGGACCGATGCGGAAATCGAGGAACAACTGGTGCACCGGCTGGTAGTTGCTCGGCAGGGTCCAGCCGTGGATTTCGGCGGCGCGCGCCGCCGGGTGATCGGGCGGCAACTCGAGCAGCGCGATCAGGATGTCCTTGGTCAGGTCCTCGGAAACATGGTCGAGGCGCGCAAACGGCCACTGCGGGTAAAGCGCCGTGCTGTGGGCGTAAGGGAAACCCGGCGTGGTATTCGGGTGGATGACGCGGATGCGCGCGGGGTCGAGCTTGCCGGCGGCGGCCAGCGATTCGAGCAGGCCGGAGCGGATGAAGCCGGCATCGCCCTCCCCGGCCAGGATGCTCGCGACGATCCTGTCGTGGCTCTGCAGCGGCACCAGTTCCCCGGTGTCGCGCAGCAGGTCGATGCCGGCGGCGCGGGCTTCCGGCAGATGCACCTGCAGGCCGCCGAAGGCATTGAGGTCGGGCACCAGCACCCGTTTGCCCCTGAGGTCGGCATAACCCTGCAGGTCGCTGCGCTCGGCCCGGGCGATCGCCACGCCGCCGAAGCGATCGACCGGACCGTTCGGCCCGGCGATGCGCATCGTCGCGATGCGCGCCAGCTTGCCGCCGGCATCGAGCTCGACGTAATGGCCCGTATTGGTGATCAGCAGGTCGATGCGTCGGTTGGCGACTGCCGGGGCGAATTCGGCCAGGGTCAGGGGAACGACCTCGAAGCGCCGCGGCGCCAGCTTCCAGCCCAGGTAGTCGGCATGCGGCTGCCAGTCGCGCACGGCCCGTTCGGCACCGCGGTAGGCCAGCACGCCGATGCGCAGCGTCTCGGCGGCGGCATGCCCGGCCACCAGCGCAAGCAGCAGCAGCAGGGCGAGCTTGCCGGCCAGCCGGTTCATTGCGCGCGGCTGCGGATCTCGGGCCACGCCTTGCCGAGGTAGTAGCCCATCGACCAGAGCGTCAGCGCGGCGGCCAGCCAGATCAGCCACTCGCCGAGCGCGGCGATGGGCAGGCCGAGCAGCGGGTCTTGATACAGCAGCAGCGGGATGGCGACCATCTGCGCGGCGGTCTTGAGCTTGCCGACGAAGGACACCGCGACGCTCTTCGCCGCGCCCAGATGGGCCATCCACTCGCGCAGCGCGGAAATCGTGATCTCGCGGCCGACGATGATGATCGCGACGATGGCGTCGGCGCGCTCGAGCTGGACGAGGATCACCAGCGCCGCCGCGACCATCAGCTTGTCGGCCACCGGGTCGAGGAAGGCGCCGAAGGCCGACATCTGCCCCAGCTTGCGCGCCAGCCAGCCGTCGAGCCAGTCGGTCACCGCCGCGACGATGAAGGCCAAGGTCGCGATCAGGTTCTGCTCCTGCGGCGGCAGCGGCAGGTAATACACGCCGATCACCAGCGGGATCAGCACGATCCGCATCCAGGTCAGCGAGTTGGGCAGGTTGAAGATCATGCGCGATTCAGTCGTGCAATTGTTTGTGAATCGCCTCGGCCAGCTTGCGGCTGATGCCGGAAATCCGGCACAGATCCTCGACCGTCGCCGCCTTGACGCCGTCCAGCCCGCCGAAATGCGCCAGCAGGCTGCGCCGCCGCGTCGGGCCGATGCCGGCCACGTCCTCCAGCGCCGACCTGCCGCGCGCCTTCGCCCGCCGCGCCCGATGGCCGACGATCGCGAAGCGGTGCGCCTCGTCGCGGATTTCCTGGATCAGGTGGAAGCCGGCATTGTCCATGGCCAATTCTAGCGGCTCGGGCCGGCCGTGAACGAACAAGGTTTCCCGTCCGGGCTTGCGTTCCTCGCCTTTCGCCACGCCGATGCTGGGCAGGTCGCCCAGCCCCAGCTCGGCGAAAACCTCGCGCGCCACGGCATGCTGCCCCTTGCCGCCGTCGATCAGCACCAGATCCGGCGGTGCCGTCTCGCCGGAGCTGACTTTCTCATATCGTCTGGTAAGCGCCTGCCGCATCGCCGCGTAATCGTCGCCGGGCGTGATGCCCGCGATGTTGAAGCGCCGGTAGTCGCCCTTCTTCATCGCGCCATCGACGCAGACCACGCAGGACGCCACCGTGCCCTCGCCCATCGTATGGCTGATGTCGAAACACTCGATGCGGCGCGGCGGTTCGGGCAGGTCGAGCGCAAGCCGCAGCGCTTCCAGCCGCCCGCCGGCCCGCGCCGTCGCCTGCCGCCGCGCCGTCAGCGCCAGCCGGGCGTTGTTCAGCGCCATCTCCAGCCAGGCGCGCTCCATCTCGTTCTTCGCCGGCCCGCAGTGCAGGCTGGCCGGCACCTCCTCCAGCGGCCACGGGTCGAGGATCAGGCGCGGCGGCTTCTCGTGATCGGCATAGTGCTGTTCGAGGAAGGCCGCCAATCCTTCGGCGGCGCTGGCCTCGACATTCGCCTGCGGAAAGTGCGTGCGATCGCCGAGGTGCAGCCCGCCGCGCACCATCGCCAGATTGACGCACAACTCACCGCGTTCGACGACGGCGGCAATGATGTCCACATCCGCATCCTTCGTCGAACTCACGTACTGCCGGTGCAGCACCGCCTGCAGGGCCTTGATCTGGTCGCGCAGCGCCGCCGCCTGCTCGAAGTGCAATGCGGCCGCTGCCGTCTCCATCTGCGCGGTCAGCTTTTCGATCACCTCGCCGTGCCGGCCCTTGAGGAACAGTTCGGCCAGCTTCACGTCCGCCGCGTAATCCGCCGCCGCCACCAGTCCGACGCAGGGCGCCTTGCAGCGGTGGATCTGGTGCAGCAGGCAGGGCCGCGAGCGGTGCGCGAACACCGCCTCCTCGCAGGTGCGCAGCAGGAAGGTCTTCTGGATCAGCTGGATGGCCTCGCGCACCGCCAGCCCGCTCGGGAAGGGGCCGAAGTAGCGCGACTTCTTCTCGAAGCTCCCGCGGTGATAAAACAGCCGCGGAAACTCCCCACCCGACAGCCCGATATAGGCGTAGGACTTGTCGTCGCGGAAGAGGATGTTGTATTTCGGCTTGAGCTTCTTGATCAGCGTGTTCTCGAGGATCAGCGCCTCGGCCTCGGAACGCGTCGCCGTCGTCTCCATGCCCGCCACCTGCTGCAGCATCAGCGCGATGCGCGGACTGTGGCCGGTCTTCTGGAAGTAGGAGGACACCCGCTTCTTCAGGTTCTTCGCCTTGCCGACGTAGAGCACCGCGCCGTCGGCCGCCAGCATGCGATACACGCCCGGCGCCTCGGTCAGCGTGGCGAGGAAACCCTTGCTGTCGAATACCGTGTCGTTCATGAAAGTCGGCGCTGGCGGGACGGCACTGTTACAGACGATCCAGCGGGCTGGTCACCCCGCGCCCGCCCTTGTTGAGCACGTGGGTGTAGATCATCGTCGTGCTCACGTCGGAATGGCCCAGCAGCTCCTGCACCGTGCGGATGTCCGA
>JAJZSW010000036.1 GCA_021849505.1 Pseudomonadota bacterium | reverse complement strand
GGCTTGAGCGTCACCGCATGCGCTGCCGCCTCGTCGTCACCGACGATCACCGCCAGTTGCGCGCCCGACGCATCGGCGCGCTTGAACTGCGACTTGAAGCTGCCGCCGCCCATGTGCGTGAGCACCGCGCAGCCAACGTCGCGCAGTACCTCCGCCGCGCGGAAGGCGACGCGCTGCGCCGCCTCGCCCTGATGCACGACATAGATATCGGGCACGGGCGCATCGATGCCGCCGCCCTGCGCTTCGAGCAGCGCCATCAGCCGCTCGATGCCCATCGCGAAACCGCAGGCCGGCGCCGGCTTGCCGCCGAGCTGCGCCACGAGGCCGTCGTAGCGCCCGCCGGCGCACACCGTGCCCTGGGCGCCGAGCGCGTCGGTCACCCACTCGAACACAGTGAGGTTGTAGTAGTCGAGGCCGCGCACCAGCCGCGGATTGATGCGACAGGGAATCGCCGCGTCCTTGAGCAACTGCTGCACGCCCTCGAAATGCTTGAGCGAGGCCTCGCCAAGATAGTCGATGAGCTTGGGCGCGGCCTCGACGATGCCCTGCAGCGCGGGGTTCTTGGTATCGAGGATGCGCAGCGGGTTCGTGTGCAGCCGGCGCTTGCCATCTTCGTCGAGCAGATCGCGGTGCTGTTCGAGATAGGCGATCAGGTCGGCGCGGTGCTTCGCCCGTTCCCCGGCATCGCCCAGCGAGTTGATCTCGAGCCTGATTCCCTCCAGGCCGAGGTCGTCCCACAGCCGCGCGCACATGATGATCTGCTCGGCGTCGATGTCCGGGCCGGGCAGGCCAAGCGCCTCGATGCCGACCTGGTGGAACTGGCGGTAGCGGCCTTTCTGGGGGCGCTCGTGGCGGAACATCGGACCGAGGTACCAGAGGCGCTTCGGGCCGTCATAGAGGAGGTTGTGCTGCAGCACGGCGCGCACGCAGGAGGCGGTGCCCTCGGGGCGCAAGGTCAGCAGCTCGCCGTTGAGGCTGTCGGTGAAAGAGTACATCTCCTTCTCGACGATGTCGGTCACGGCGCCGATGGCGCGCGCGAACAGCGGCGTCGGTTCGACCAGCGGCATGCGGATCGGCCGGTAGCCGTAGGCGGACAGCCAGTCGCGGATCAGTTCCTCGAACGCTTCCCAGCGCTCGGCGGCGTCGGGCAGGATGTCGTTCATCCCGCGGATGGCTTGCAAAGTCTGGCTGCTCATGAATGCTTCGGATATTTCTTCTCGACGTAGGCGTCGATGATCTGTCTAAATTCGGCGGCGATGCCTTGTTCACCCTGGCCGCGCAGCGTAGTGATGCGCTCGCCGTCGGCATAGACCGGGGCGACCGGCTCCTCGCCGGTGCCGGGCAGCGAGATGCCGAGGTTGGCGTGCTTGCTCTCGCCGGGGCCATTGACGACGCAGCCCATCACGGCGACGGTCATGTCCTCGACGCCGCGATGCGCAAGCTTCCACGCTGGCATCTGCGCGCGCACGTACTCCTGGATGTCCTGCGCGAGTTCCTGGAACACCGTGCTGGTGGTGCGGCCGCAGCCGGGACAGGCCACCACCATCGGCACGAAGGCGCGCAGGCCCATCGTCTGCAGGATTTCCTGCGCAACCACTACTTCCTTGGTGCGGCTCTCGCCGGGCTCGGGTGTCAGCGAGATGCGGATGGTGTCGCCGATGCCCTCCTGCAACAGCACGGCCAGTGCGGCCGTTGACGCGACGATGCCCTTGCTGCCGAGGCCCGCCTCGGTCAACCCAAGATGCAGCGGATAGTCGCTCCGCGCCGCCAGGTCGCGATAGATCGCGATCAGATCCTGCACGCCGCTGACCTTGCAGGAGAGGATGATCGCATCGCCGGGCAGGCCGAGTTCCTCGGCCCGGGCGGCGGATTCGAGCGCCGAGGCGACCATCGCCTCACGCATCAGGCCGGTCGCGTCCTTCGGTTCGGCGCGCCTCGCGTTCTCGTCCATCAGGCGCGCCAGCAGGCTCTGGTCGAGGCTGCCCCAGTTCACGCCGATGCGCACGGGCTTCTGGTACTTGCAGGCAATCTCGATCAGGCTGGCAAACTGCTCGTCGCGCTTCGCGCCCTTGCCGACGTTGCCGGGATTGATGCGCAGCTTGTCGAGGGCGGCGGCGCACTCCGGTACCTCGGTCAGCAGCTTGTGGCCATTGAAGTGGAAGTCGCCGACCAGCGGCACATCGAGACCAAGTTGTGCCAGCCGTTCCTTGATCTTCGGCACCGCGGCGGCGGCCTCGCGGGTATTGACGGTGACGCGCACGATCTCCGAGCCGGCGCGATGCAGCTCGGCCACCTGCTGCGCGGTCGCGAAGACGTCGGCCGTGTCGGTATTCGTCATCGACTGGACGACCACGGGTGACGGCAGGCCGTCGGGTGCCGTTCCGCCAACGCCGACTTTGCCCACCATGACGCGCCGCGTCGGGCGGCGCAACGGAATGCTTGCCATATTCGTTATTCGAGATTGAAACGCGCCACTTCGGCGCGCATGTACGGCGTCAGATCGACCGGCTTCTCGCCGTACGTCAGCGTCACCTTGCTGGCGTTGCCGACGACGATCTCGAAGGGCGGCTTGCCGGTCAGCGTCAACTGCGACCCGCCTTGATTCTCGCCGCTGTGCAACTGCTGCCTGTTGGCATCGGTCACCTCGATCCAGGAACGCTCGGCGAAGCTGAAGCGCAGGACCGGCGCCGCCAGGTCCGCCTGCTGCGCCGCTTGCGGCGGCACGACACTCTCGGCAGGCGCGGGAAAAGGCGCTGGGGCAGGATTATCGGCGGGTACGGGCGCTTGCAGTTGAGATGTTTCGGGCGCCTGACCCGTCATGATTGCCGTAGTCGCCCCCTGCGTAGTCGCCGGACCGAAAAAGTGCCACAGAGCAAGCATCGCGGCGGCGAGCAGCAGCACGATGGCGAAGGCCACCAGCGGCGACAGCTCGCGCACGCCACGCGGCTGGCTGGCAATGCCCATATTCTCGGGAGGGCGAACTTCCGCAGGCATGCTGGGCATGACGGGTTCGAGCTGCCGCAGCAGGGGATCGGCATCAAGCCTGAGCAGGCGCGCATAGATGCGCACGAAACCGCGCACGATGGTGGCGCCCGGCAGGGCGCCGTAGTCGTCCGCCTCGAGCGCCTCGATCTGGCGCGGGCTGAACTTCAATGCCTGTGCGACTTCCTCGCGCGACAGTTGCGCCGCCTCGCGCGCCTGCCGCAATTGGCGGCCGACCGACACGCTGGCGGGCGCGACCGCGGGTTCTGCGCTCGCTGCCGCTGCAGAACTCTGACCCGTCTCGCTCAATCGAACTCTCCGCGCATCATCTGGACGTACTCGGGCGAATCGCGGAACTTGCCGCGCAGGATGCCCATGTTCGCGGCTTCGCTCCGGCGGTCACCGGACTTGCGATCGATGCGCAGCGATAGCCAGACCGTTTCGGCCGTCGGCTCCATCCTCGCGTGCAGTTTCTTGAGCCAGTCGCGCGCGCCCTCGAAGCGGCCGCGCCGGTATTCGATGTCGGCGAGCAGGTAGTAGGCGCGCAGGTTGTTGGGATCGAGCTTCAGGGCCCGGAACAGATACGACTCGCCGGCCACGTCATCCTTGTCCTGCAGCGCGCAAACGCCCATGTTGTGCAGCACTTTCGCCGGCGTCCGGTACAGGGGATTGCGCAGCACCTGATTGAAGTAGGTAAAGGATTCCTTGACCTTGCCGGTCTGGCAGAGGAACCAGCCGTAGTTGTTGGCGATCTCCGGATTGCCGGGCGCAAGGCCACTGGCCCGCCGGAACGAGGCATCGGCCTGTGCGTTCTGCCCGAGCGCCATGTGCACCAGGGCCAGCAGGTTGTGCGCAGGCGCATAGTCACTCGCGTGGGAAATGGCCTTTTGGGCCTCTTCCAGCGCGATTTCGTAGCGGCCGTCGCGCAGGTAGGCAATCCCGAGGTCGGTACGCGCCTTGGCCCGCGACTGGTCGTCCGCGACCACCGGCATCTGGAATGCCGCCTGCTCGAGATTGGGCAGGGGTTCCTGCTTCGGCGCCGCCACATTGCCGGCACAACCGGCCAGGATGACTGCGCATGCAGCGATAGGCAGCATGTGGAGTTTCAAGTCAGGGCCTCCTGCGTAATCGTCTGGCGGGCAGCCGGCGCCACCGCGTTCAGGTTCCGCTTCGTCTTGTCGCGCACCCGGCCCGCCAGCTGTCCGCAGGCGGCGTCGATGTCGTCACCGCGCGTCTTGCGCACGGTGGTGACCACATCGGCCTGCATGAGGATCTCCTGGAAGCGGCGCACGCGCTCCGCGGACGGCTTGCGGTAGCCCGAATCGGGGAAGGGATTGAACGGGATCAGGTTGAACTTGCAGGGAATGTCGCGCGTCAACGCCAGCAGCGCGCGCGCATCGGCATCGCTGTCGTTGATACCCGCCAGCAGCACGTATTCGAAGGTGATGAAATCGCGCGGTGCATTGTCCAGATAGCGGCGGCAGGCCGCCAGCAATTCGTGCAGCGGATATTTTCTGTTGAGCGGCACCAGTTCGTCGCGCAGCGCGTCCGTCGGCGCGTGCAGCGAGACGGCCAGCGCGACCGGAACCTCCTGGCGCAGGCGATCCATGGCGGGCACCATGCCAGCCGTCGACACTGTCACGCGACGGCGCGACAGTCCGTAGGCGTTGTCGTCGAGCATCAGCTTCAATGCCGCGACGACGTTGTCGTAGTTCGCCAGCGGTTCGCCCATGCCCATCAGCACGACGTTGCTGACGACACGCTCGCCACTGTCACCGACGCCCGGTTGCTTGACGGCGCCGAGCATGCGGTTGGCGTGCCAGAGCTGGCCGATGATCTCGGCTGTCGTCAGGTTGCGGTTGAAACCCTGACGTCCCGTCGAGCAGAACGAGCATTCCAGCGCACAGCCCACCTGGGTGGAGATGCACAGGGTGCCGCGGTTGGCTTCCGGGATGAACACCGTCTCGACCGCGTTGCTGGCGCCTACGTCCAGCAACCATTTGCGCGTGCCGTCGGCCGCCGTGCTGTCACGCACGGGAACCGGGCCGCGGATCTCGGCCACTGCCGCGAGCTTCGCGCGCAGCGACTTGGCCACGTCGGTCATCTGCCCGAAGTCGTCGACGCCGAAGCGGTGCATCCAGCGCAGCACCTGGCGCGCGCGGAAAGGCTTCTCGCCCAGTTGCGCGAACCAGTCCGCCAGGCCGGCGGCATCGAAATCGAGCAGATTGATCACGGAAGGATCAGCGACCGGAGAAAACGTTGAGTTCCGGGAAGAAATAGGCGATCTCGACCTTGGCGGTCTCGGGACCGTCGGAACCATGCACGGCGTTGGCGTCGATGCTCTCGGCGAAATCGGCGCGGATGGTGCCCTTGTCGGCCTTCTTCGGGTCGGTGGCACCCATCAGCTCGCGGTTCTTGGCGATGGCGTTCTCGCCTTCCAGCACCTGGATCATCACCGGGCCGGAAATCATGAAGTTGACCAGATCCTTGAAGAAGGGGCGCTCCTTGTGCACGGCGTAGAAGCCGCCGGCTTCGCGCTCGGACAGCCAAGCCATGCGGGAGGCCACGATCTTGAGACCGTTGGTCTCGAAGCGGGAATAGATCTTGCCGATCAGGTTCTTCGCCACGGCATCGGGTTTGATGATCGACAGGGTTTTTTCGACGGCCATTCTTTTCTCCAACAGATTGATAAGCAAAACAAAGGACCGGGGATTTTAGCCCAGAATGACCACGCCCCCCAGCCAGAAAAAACAAAAAAGCCCGGCCGGAGCCGGGCTTGGTTCGGGCTAAGCGGCGCTACATCATGCCCAGCGTGGTCGGCAGCCAGGTGGTAACAACCGGAACGTAGGTGATGATCATCAGGAAGATCAACATTGTCAGCAGCCACGGCCCGACCGCCTTGGCGCAGTCGGTCAGCCCCATCTTGGCGATGCCGCTCGCCACGTAGAGATTGAGGCCGACCGGCGGCGTGATCATGCCGATTTCCATGTTCACCGTGATCATGATGCCGAAGTGGATCGGATCGATGCCCAGCTTCATGGCGATCGGGAACAGGATCGGCGCGGTGATCAGGATGATCGACGAAGGTTCCATGAAGCTGCCCATGATCAACAGCAGGATATTGACGGCGATCAGGAAGCCGATCACGCCCATGCCGGAATCGAGAATCCACTGGGCGATGCTCTGCGGGATCTGCTCGTTGGTCAGGATGAACGAGAACAGCACGGCATTGGTGATGATGTAGAGCAGCATCGCGCTCATGTTCGCCGAGTTGAGCAGCACCTTCGGCACATCGGACATTTTCAGGTCCTTGTACACGAACACGGCGATGACGAAGGCGTATACCGCACTCATGGCCGCCGCCTCGGTGGGCGTAAACAGGCCGCTGTAAATGCCTCCGATGACCACGACAATCAGCAGCAGTCCCCAGACCGACTTGCGGAAGGCGACAAACCGTTCGCTCCACGAATGAACCGGCTCGCGCGGGTAATTGCCCTTGCGCGCCACCCACCAGGTGGTAAAGCCCAGCATGAAGGCCAGCAGCAAGCCGGGAATCACGCCGGCCATGAACAGCGCGCCGATCGAGCTGTTGGTCGACACGGCATACATCACCATGACGATCGACGGCGGAATCAGAATGCCCAGGCCTCCCGCCGAGGCGATAACGCCGACCCCGAACTTCTTCGGATAACCGGCCCTGACCATTGCCGGCAACATGATCGAGCCGATCGCCACCACGGTGGCCGGCGAAGAACCGGAAACCGCCGCGAACAGGGCGCAGGCAAACACCGAACTCATGCCCAGACCACCACGGAAGTGGCCGACCATCGAGGTGGCGAAGTTGATCATGCGCCGCGCCACGCCGCCATGGGTCAGGAAGTTGCCGGCCAGGATGAAGAACGGGATCGCCATGATCTCGAACTTCTCGATACCGGTGAACAGTTTCAGGGCCACCGCTTCGAGCGGCACGTCGGTGAAGGCGAACAGGAAGGTCAGCACCGTCAGGCCAAGCGAGATCGACACCGGCATGCCGGTGAGCATCAGCAGGGCCAGCAGCAGGAAGATGACAGCAGCGCTCATTTGCCGCCCTCCTTCTCCGACCGGTCAATAACCTGGTGATGCTTGAGGTCACGAATATGCAGATCGTCGTCCATGCCGTAGGGATTCGCATCCACTGGCAATTTTTCCTCCTCGATGCCGTCGACGTGGCCGTGATCGTGGTGTGGCAACTCATTGGTGCGGATGAAGCTGACCGTCACCTGCAGGAAACGGAAGCACATCAGGAAGGAACCGAGCGGAATGGCCGAATAAACGATCCAGGTCGGCCATTCGAGGTCCGGGGTGGTCGGCCCTTCGTAAAGATCGCCCATTTCCATGCCGAAGAATTTGAAGAAGCTGTAGTGGGCGCCGTTCTCCCAGACGAAATGCGCGCCCAGCGAGCCGATGATGCCGGTAAAGAACGCCCCGGCCAGCAGGCCGAAGACGATGAACTTGCCGCGCGTCTTGTCCTCAAGCCGATTGACCACGACATCGACGCCGACGTGGATGCCGGTGCGCACGCCATAGGCGGCGCCGAACTTCGCCATCCAGACGAACATGATGATGCACAGTTCCTGCGCCCAGGACAGGTTGAGCCCGATCAGCCAGTCCTGTACCCCGGGAATGGCAAGCCCGGAAGCATAACGATGGAGAACCGAGACAAAAATGATGAGCGTCGCGGCGCCCATGAGGAAGGTTACCAGCCATTCCTCGAGATGGTCGAGAACTTTCATTGCCATCGCCCCATAAGACGCGGGGCCCGCATGGGCCCCGCAAGTATCAGACTGCGATCAGAGCTTGGCCGGATCGAAGCCGGTCTCCTTGTAGATGGACTGGATCAGATCCTTGCCGACGCGGCTGGACATCTGGTCATGCACCTTGAACATGGCCTTCTTCCAGGCCTTCTTCTGCTCGGCCGTCAAGGTGATCAACTCGCTCTTGCCCGACTTCTTGACGGCATCGAGCGCATTGTCGTTTTCGACCTTGGCGATCTGGTTGGCGTAGCGCGTGGACTGCTCCATCGCGTCGTCGAGCTGCTTGCGGATGTCGGCCGGCAGGCCGTCCCAGAACTTCTTGTTGACGATCACAGCGTAGCCGAGATAGCCGTGATCGGACAGCGTGACGAACTTCTGCACCTCGTGCATCTTCTGGGTGTAGAGGTTGGACGGCGGATTCTCGGTGCCGTCGACCACGCCGGTCTGCAGCGCCTGGTAGACCTCGGAGAAGGCCATCTTCTGCGGCAGCGCGCTAACGGCGCGCATCTGCGCTTCGAGCACGTTGGAGGACTGGATGCGCATCTTCAGGCCCTTGAAGTCCTCGGGATTGCGCAGGGGCTTGTTGGCACTCATCACCTTGAGGCCGTTATCCCAGTAAGCCAGGCCAAGGATGCCCTTGCTCTCGAGCTTCTTCAGCAGCGAGGCGCCGATCGGGCCGTTGGTGACCTTGCGCAGCTGGTCGTAGTTGTCGAACATGAAGGGCAGGTCGAACACCTCGAACTCCTTGACGCCGAGCGGGCCGAACTTGGCCAGCGAGGGCGCGAGCATCTGCACGGCCCCGAGCTGCAGCGCCTCCATCTCCTCCTTGTCCTTGTAGAGCGTGGAGTTGTGATAGACCTCGACCTTGACCTTGCCCTTGGTCAGCTCTTCGGCTTTCTGCTTGAAGAAGTCCGCGCCCTTGCCTTTCGGCGTGTCCTGGGCCACGACGTGGCTGAACTTGATGACGATCGGCTGCTGCGCGAAGGCGGCCAGCGAAAAGGTGGCGGCCGCAAGGCCAACGACAAGTGTGCGAAATTTCATCAATGCTTCTCCTGGTGATTTTGGGTAACGGCAACGAGGCATCCCGCTGCTATTGCGGAGGAGAGGGTAATCGTTGTCGCACCGCATCAACCATTGTGGTTTTCCGCAGACGACGCAGCGGAAAGCCCGGCTTGAAGCATGCCGGCTGGCCATGCCCTCCCCGCTCCATTACACTACGCGGCCTGTCGTCAAGCCTGTACCCTATCCTCCATGTCCGGTTTTTTCCACCTGCGCATGCTGCTCCCATTCCTGTTACTCATTGCGCTGGGAGCCTGCTCGACGCTTCCGGAGGAGCGTCCGGTCAGCAGCGGCGCCGACATGCCCGCCAGCGCGAGTGCCCCGAGTGCCGTCACGCCAGCGCCGACTTTCGGTATCCCGGCCAGGACCGAAACGCGCCCATTCGCGCAGACCCTGCCCGTGCAAGCCATCCGCCAGGATGCACCGCCACCGCTGATCGACCTGACCGTCGCGCCCGACGACTTGTGGCAGCGCATCCGCCACGGCTTCGGCATGCCCGACCTGCACGCTCCGCTGGTCGCAGACCGCCAGTCCTGGTATCTCAACCGGCCCGACATGCTGCGTCGCATCTTCGCGCGTGGCAGCCGCTATCTCTACCATATCGTCGAAGAACTGGAAAAACGCGGTATGCCGACCGAACTGGCCCTGTTGCCGATGGTCGAGAGCGCTTTCAACCCGCGCGCCGTCTCCACCGCGCGCGCGATGGGCATCTGGCAGTTCATCCCGTCCACCGGCAAGAACTACAATCTCGACCAGAACTGGTGGGTCGACGAGCGCCGCGACATCATCGCCTCCACCGACGCCGCCCTCACCTACCTGCTGCGCATCTACGAGATGCACGGCGACTGGCACCTCGCGCTCGCCTCCTACAACTGGGGTGAAGGTGCGGTCGGGCGCGCCATCGCGAAGAATCAGGCCAGGGGCCTGCCGACCGACTATGCGAGCCTGACCATGCCGGCCGAGACCCGCTACTACGTGCCCAAGCTGCAGGCCCTGAAGAACATCGTCGCCCACCCCGAGTTCTACGGCTTCCATCTCCCGCCCATCCCCAACCAGCCCTACTTCGAGACCGTGATGAAACCGGAGCGCATCGACATTGCCGTCGCCGCGCGACTGGCCGAGATTCCCGTCGAGGAATTCGTGTCGCTCAATCCGGCCTACCACCGTCCCGTCATCAATGGCGGCCAGGCCGGCGAGGAACTGCTGCTGCCCGTCGACAAGATCGGCACCTTCATGGCCAATCTGGAGCGCCATGAGGCGCAGGACAAGCCGCTGTCCAACTGGCAGACCTACGCGCTGAAGAAGGGCGACACGCTCGCCAAGGTAGCCGCCCGCTTCAAGCTGAGCGAGGCGCGGCTGCGCCAGATCAACGGCATCACCCCGCGCGTCAGGATCCGGCCCGGCTTCAACCTGCTGGTGCCGCGCCCCGGCAGCCAAATCAATCCGGACGTGCTGACCCAGACGCTGCCGAAGGAAGCCCCGGCCAAAGCGGTAAAGAAAAAGGTTGTCTCAAAGAAAAAAGCCCAGCCGAAGCCGAAGAAGAAAGCCGCCAAGCCGGCCCCGAAGAAGAAAGTTCAATCCGGAAAGTAGCAGCGCACGCTGTGCGTCGCCGACAGCACGGCGGTTTCGGGATACGCGCCGTGACAGCGTGCCGTCGCCCGCGGACAGCGCGGATGGAAATGGCAGCCGGCCGGCGGATTGGCCGGCGAAGGCGGATCGCCCGGCACCAGCAGCCGCTCGCTGGCCGCGCCTTCGATGCGCGGCACCGCCGCCAGCAAGGCCTGCGTATACGGATGACGCGCCCCGCGCAGCACTTCGTCGACCGTGCCGCGCTCGACGATGCGGCCGAGGTACATCACCGCGACCTCGTGGGCAAGAAAGTCGACGACCCCGATGTTGTGCGTGATGAACAGGTAGGCCAGCCCCAGTCGTTCCTGCAGGTCGGTCAGCAGGTTGAGGATCTGCGCCTGCACCGAGACGTCGAGCGCGCTGGTCGGCTCGTCGCAAATCAGTATCTGCGGCCCGACCGCCAGCGCGCGCGCGATGGCGATGCGCTGGCGCTGCCCGCCGGAAAACTCGTGCGGATAGCGCCCCGCCATTTCCGGCGTCAGCCCTACCTGCAGCAGCAGGCTGTCGACATCCGCATCCGGCCGCCCCTCGGCGACGATGGCGCCGACGCGCATGCGCGGATTCAGCGAGCCGAAGGGATCCTGGAACACCATCTGCATGCGCGCCGGGGCCAAGCCGGAATGCGGTTTCCCATCCAGCTTCAGCGTCCCGGCCGTCGGGGGCTGCAAGCCGAGAATGGCCTTGCCCACCGTCGTCTTGCCGCAGCCCGATTCGCCGACGAGGGCGAGCGTCCGCCCCGCCGCCAGCTGCAGATCGACGCCATCGACGGCGCGCACATGGCCGACCGCCCGCTGCAACACGCCACGCCGGATCGGGAAATGCACCTTGAGGTCGTGCGCTTCGAGCAGGAGGGTTACGGTTTCTTCCGGTTCGGGTGCCGTCCCGCCAGCGCCGACTTTCACGGTCTGCGACACGGTCTCCAGGTGGCAGCGCACGCGCTGTCCGCTGGCGTATTCGCGCCACGGCGGCGCCTGTGTGCGGCACACGGACAGCACCTCGCCGCAACGGTCGGCGAAGCGGCAGCCGCGGAACGCCGTGCCGAGCGGCGGCACGCTGCCGGGAATCGTCGCCAACCGCTGCTGGCGTGTCGCCATCTCTGGCAGCGCGGCGAACAGGCGGCGCGAGTAGGGATGGGCCGGAGCGGCGAAGAAGGCATCACGCGGCGCGACCTCGACCAGCTGGCCGGCGTACATGACGCCGATGCGATCAGCCATCTTCGCCACCACGCCAAGGTCGTGCGTGATCAGCAACATCGCCATGCCGCGCTGCCGCTGCAGTTCGCGCAGCAGGTCGAGCACCTGGGCCTGGATCGTTACGTCGAGCGCGGTGGTCGGCTCGTCGGCGATCAGCAGTTCCGGCTCGCCGGCCAGCGCCATCGCGATCATGGCGCGCTGCTTCATGCCGCCGGACATCTGGAACGGGTATTCGGTCGCGCGCCGCGCCGGATCGGGAATGCCGACGGCGGCCAGCAGTGCGACGACGCGCTCGGCATCCGCCTTGCCGGCATGCGCTTTCAGCGCTTCGGCGATCTGCGCGCCGACGGTCATCACCGGGTTGAGACTGGTGCCCGGTTCCTGGAAGATCATGCCGATCCGCCCCCCGCGCACGGCACGCATCTGCGCTTCGGTGAAGCCGCACAGCTCGTCGCCGGCGAACCTCACGCTGCCACGTTCGATGCGCGCCGCGGCCGGCAGCAGCCGCATCAGCGCCAGCGCGGTGAGCGACTTGCCGCAACCCGATTCGCCGAGCAGGGCGAAGGTCTCGCCCGGCGCCAGGTCGAACGAGACGCCATCGACCGGCTGCGCCGCACCGATGCCCACCGTCAGATCGCGAACTTTCAGAAGGCTCATTTCACGGCCCGCGGATCGAAGGCATCGCGCACGACATCGGCGAACAGGTTGGCCGCCAGTACCAGCACGAACATGAAGACGAAGGCCGCCGCGAGCGACCACCAGACCATCGGCTCGCGCGCCAGCTCCATGCGCGCGGTGTTGATCATCGTGCCGAAGCTGATCGTGTTCGGATCGACGCCGATGCCGACGTAGGACAGCACCGCCTCGGCCAGCACGAGGCCGGAGAAGTCCATCACGATGGCGATCATGACGATGTGCATCACGTTGGGCAGGATATGGCGCGACAGGATGCGCAGGCCGGAAACGCCGAGCGCCTGCGCCGCCTGCACGTATTCGAGTTCCCTCAATTTCAGGGTTTCTCCGCGCAGCAGCCGGCACAGCCCGGTCCAGCTGGTGATGCCGAGGATCGCGCACAGCGCCAGCAGCCGCGCGTCGGCCCGCTCCGCCGCGGTCGCGAACCATTCGGGATGCATGTCGATCACCACCTGCATCATCAGTACGGCGGCGGCGATCAGCAGCACGCCGGGAATCGAGTTGAGCGTGGTGTAGAGGTACTGGATCACGTCGTCGATCCAGCCGCCCGCGTAGCCGGCCAGCAGGCCGAGAAACACGGCGGCCGGCAGCATGATCAGCGTCGTCAGCGTGCCGATCAGCAGGCCGGTGCGGATGCTCTTGAGCGTGAGGTAGAGCACGTCCTGGCCGACCTTGTCGGTACCCAGCACGTGGTAGCCCTGGGCCAGCGCCGCCACCGCTCCGGCCGCGAGGCACAACACCAGCAGCGTGGCGAAAGCGGCCGACCAGGCCAGATGGGGCGCGGCGCGGCGCAGCGGCGCACCGAGCAGCCAGAGCACCAGCCAGGCGACCAGCCCCATGCCCAACCCCTGCACCGCCTTGTGTGCGATATCCGTCTCGTGGGCGGCGAGGTTTTCGCCGAGGTGCGCGCCGCCGTGCTTGAGGCGCGGGAAATCCCGCCCTTCGCCATCCAGCGTCTCCTTGGCGAAGGAATGCGTCGCCAGCGGTGCGGAATAGGTTTTCTCGGTGCGCGTGCGCAGGCCGGTCAGCAGGGCATCGAGCGCCGAGCGCACCTCGACTGCGTAGGTCTCCTTGTCGCCCGGCAGGCGTTCGCGGTAATGCAGCGAATCCAGCAGCGCGACGGCCACGAAGGCCAGCAGCAAGGTCGCCGCCGCCATGCCGACCTGGCTTTGCCCCACCTTGCGCCAGGACAGCCGCAGATGCTCGACGCGGCTCGCCCAGATGCCGCTGGCGACGGCCACCGCCAGCAGCAGGAAAAACAGCGCATCGGACCAGAGCACGACGAACTTCATTGGAGTCTGATCCGGGGATCGGCGAGCGTGTAGGAAATGTCGGTCAGCAGCAGGCCGAGGATGTAGAGCGCGCTGCCGATGAAGACCATGGCGCGCACCACGCCGAAGTCCTGCGCGTTGATCGCGTCGATGGTGTAGCTGCCGAGGCCGGGAATGCCGAAGAAGGCTTCGATCAGCAGGCTGCCCATGAACAGCGCGGGGATCACCACCACCGCGCCGGTGAGGATCGGGATCAATGCGTTGCGCAGCACATGGCGGAAGAGCACGAAGCGCTCCGACAGGCCTTTCGCCCGCGCCGTGCGCACGTAGTCCTTCGTGTATTCCTCGAGGAAGATCGTGCGGTACCAGCGCGCCGACGAGCCGATGCCGGCGAGCACGCTGACGATCACCGGCAGGATGATGAACTTCGCGGCCGTCAGCCCCTCCGCGTAGCCGGAAATCGGCACGAGATGCCAGACCTTCGAGACGAGCCACTGCCCGCCGATGATGTAGAACAGGCCGGAAATCGACATCATTGCGACGCACAGGACCACGCCGGCGAAGTCGAGATAGGTGGCGCGGAAATAGACCAGCAGCAGCGCGAACGAGATCGCCGCGAACATCCCCAGCACGAATACCGGCACGGCCACCGCGAGGCTCGGCCCCATGCGCAGCCCGATCTCGCGCGCGATGTCGCGGCCGTCGTCGGCGCGGCCGAAATCGAGCATGAACATCCTGACCGACTTGCCGAAGAAGATCGTCTCGGTGGCCTTGTCCGTGCCGCTGGCCGCGCCGTTCCAGAACAGCGGCTTGTCGTAGCCGCGCTCGACCTTCCACTTCTCGATCGCCTCGGGCGTCACCCGCTTCACGCCGAGCTGCATGCGCGCCATGTCGTCCGGCGTATTGACGATGAAGAACAGCGCGAAGGTGATGACATTCACGCCGATCAGGATCGGCAGGGCATAGAGCAGGCGGCGGATCAGGTAGGCGAGCATCGCTGACGACTATACCAAGCCGGACGCTAAAATGCGGCGCTCCAAAACCACAACAGAGACCCGCCCCATGACCTTCTCCCTCCGTCTGCTGACCTTGCTCGCCGGACTGGCGGCCCTGCCCGCCGCGGCCCAGGAAATGAGCGCCCCGCAAGCCCTGGAAGCCGTACTTGCCGGCAAGGCGACCCTGATCGACATCCGTACCCCGCCGGAATGGAAACAGACCGGCGTCGCCCAGGGCGCGACGCTCATCAACATGATCCACCCGCGCGGCGCGCAGGGCTTTCTCGACGAGGTGCTCGCCAAAGTCGGCGGCGACCGGACGGCACCCCTCGTCCTGATCTGTCGTACCGGCAACCGCACCGCGCAGGTGCAGCGCTTCCTGCAAACCCAGGGCTTCACGCAGGTCCATCACGTGCCCGAAGGCATGGTGGGCAGCCGTGCCGGTCCGGGCTGGCTCGTCCGCCGCCTGCCGACGGAAGCCTGCTCAGTCTGCTGAATGCTCCTCCTCGGCAGCGCAATCGCAGCCGCTGCCGGCGGCGATCCAGCGCAAGACGAAGCGGCGCGGCAGCCAGCGTGCAAGTCCGGTCGGCGCAATGAGCAGCCCGCAGACATGCCTGCTCTCCTGCCAGATCAGGGCCGGACACTTGCCGGCGCGATGCCCGAGCAGCAGCCGACTCAGGGGACAGGGCGCGATCGCGCAGCAGATCCCGCAGCCGTTGCAGGGTGCGCCGACGGCGGGCTTGGGCGGCGCAGCCGCATGCAGTGCGATCTTCATTCCAGACGAAACTCCACCGGCAGCAGTACCTGCCGGCGGCCGCCCGGCAGGGCGACGATCCGCGTCGCTGCCCTGACCGCGGCGTGATCGAGGACCGCATGGCCGGACGGACTGGCGACCTCGATGCCCGTCACCCGTCCGCCGGGGTCGAGCGACAGCAGCAGGACGACGCGCCCCTCCCAGCCGCGCTCGATC
Source organism: Pseudomonadota bacterium (assembly GCA_021849505.1). Taxonomy (GTDB): domain Bacteria; phylum Pseudomonadota; class Gammaproteobacteria; order Burkholderiales; family Rhodocyclaceae; genus Sulfuricystis. Next base: position 9,709 of record JAJZSW010000036.1, on the reverse strand, counting down.
GCCTCGCGCGGGTAGAACTCCTCGCGTGCCAGCGCGGCCAGCGCCGCATCGAGTGCATGCCCCTTTAGTTCGCGCGGTTTTGCGGCAGGCTGCAAAGTCGGCGCTGGCGGGACGGCAGCCGGCGGCTTGTCGAGGACTTCCGGCTGCGCGGCAAGCTCGCGCGCCAGATCGGTCGGTGGTGGCAGCTGCACGGTCAAAGGGGACAGCGGCACATGCTGGCGGGGCAGCCACCATTCGGCCGGCAGCATTATCGCCAAATGCATGGCCAGGCTGGCGGCCAACGCCCAGCCGAAACGCTTCGTCATCATCGGCCAATGCTACCGCAGCAGGGTAGACTGCTAGACGTGAAAAAACTGCTGATTGCCTGCCTCCTGTGCGCTGCCCTCCTGCCCGTGGCGCGTGCCGAACTGCCCGACCCGGTGCGCTTTTCGTCCGTGCTCGAACTGGGCAACCTCAAGCAGGCGACGGCCTGGCTCGATGCGGGCCTCGACCCGAACTTCGAGGGCCACCTGATCGGCACCGGCCTGATGATCGGCGCCTGGGAAGGCAACCTCGCGCTGATGGAACTGTTTCACCAGCGCGGCGCGGACCTCGATCGCGCCAACCGCTTCGGCGAAACCGCACTGATGCTCGCGGCGTGGAAGAATCGCCAGGATGCCGTCCGCTGGCTGCTCGACCGTGGCGCGCAGCCGAATCGCGGCAATGGCGAAGCACGCCAATGGACCGCGCTGCACTACGCGAGCTTCGGCGGCCACGGCGCACTCGTCGAAACGCTGCTGGGTTCCGGAGCCGACATCAATGCCCGCTCGACCAACGGTTCCACCGTCGTCATGATGGCCGCGCGCGAAGGCCATGCCGACCTCGCCAAACGCCTGCTCGAAGCCGGCGCGAACCCGGCGCTGAAGAACGATTACGGCGAGGATGCGGTGGCCTGGGCGATGCGGCACAGCCATTACGGCATAGCCAGGACCTTCACCGGCGCGGAGAACTTCGCCGAACTCGTCCGCCAGGCTGCGGAACAAACGCAGCCCCTGCCGGGGCGTTCCCAGCCTGCGCCCGACCGCGTCGACGAACTGCTGCGCAAGGCCCGGCTGGCCGAAATGGACGACAGGCGCGACGAGGCCCTGCTGCTCTATCAACAGGCCTGGTCGGAATTGAAAACCCGCCAGGAACCGCGCAAAGTCGGCGCCGGCAAGACGGCAGGGAACAATCCGACGCGAGCAAAAGCGCCCAAGGCCTTGGTGATTCGCGCCAAGCGCGGCGCCCCGGAGAAGCAGTCGCTCTCGATCACCTATGCCGAAAGCGATGCCCGGAGCGTCGATCAACTGCTGGAACAGGCACGCGCCGCCGAGGCCGCCGGCCGGCCGCAGGATGCCTTGCCCTTGTATCGCCAGGCTGCCCGCCTGATCCGGGAAGCACCACCCCAGCCAGATAAATAGAATCTGCTAATGCCTACATGATTTTGTATTAATCATGGTCCCGGCCCGTCGGGATTAGGATGCGCGGGTATTACTTTTGACAAGGCCAATCCGGTCGTTTCCAATGTCCGCAGCCCCATTCACGCCCGGCAAACTCGTCTGGAACGATTCGCTCAAGCTCGGGGTGCCGGAAATCGACGAACAGCATGCACTGCTGTTCGGCATGATGAACCGCCTGCTCGACCATCCCGAGTCCCTCGCCTACGACGAACTCATCGTCGACATCCTCACCGATCTGGGCAAATTCCTGATCCTGCATTTCCAGACCGAGGAAGCGATGATGCGCAAGCTGGGCATGCCGCCGGAAGAATACGAACAGCACGTGCACGCCCACAACATCATCATCGACGAGTACGCCGAACTCAATCTGGCCGCCGCGCGCGGCAAACACCATACGGCTGCCGAGATCTTCGCCATGGTCAAGCAGTGGGTCAGCGACCACCTGCATGCCAGCGACGCGAAGATCCGCAACTACGTGCCGGTGCCGTCCCCCGACTGATCCGCGGCAGGCAGGCGCGCCGCCGCCTCGACCGGGCCCAGGTCGCGAATCTCCTTGTCCCCCGTCACGGCCTGCAGGTCGCGAAACTTGCGCGCCGTCACCAGCACGCGGCTTTCGAGCGAGCCGGTCGCCTTGTTGTAGGCGGATACCGCTTCCGTCAGGTTCTTGCCGACGCCGGCCCAGTGGTCGGCGAGCGTGGCGATGCGGTCATGGAGTTCCTTGCCGAGCTGGGAAATCTTCTGGGCGTTCTCGGCCAGCGCCTCCTGCTGCCAGCCGTAGGCCGCCGCGCGCAACAGGGCGATCAGCGTGGTCGGCGTGGCGAGGATGACGCGCTGCTCGACGCCGCTTTCGATCAGCGCGGGGTCGGCCTCGAGCGCGGCGCTGTAGAACATTTCACCGGGCAGGAACAGCACGACGAAATCCGGCGCCGGCTGGAACTGTTCCCAGTAGGACTTTTTCGACAGCTTGGCAATGTGCTCGCGCACGTGGCGCGCGTGATCGGCCAGCTTCTTGCGGCGGGTCTCGTCGTCCGGCGCCTCGATGGCATCGAGATAGGCGGCGAGCGGCGCCTTGGCATCGACGACCAGCTGCTTGCCGCCGGGCAGGCGCACGATCAGGTCGGGGCGCAGCTTGCCATCTTCGCCGGCAGCCGATTCCTGCTCGTAGAAGTCGCAGTGGTCGAGCATGCCGGCCATCTCGACGACCCGCTTGAGCTGCAGTTCGCCCCAGCGTCCGCGCGCATGTGGCGCGCGCAGCGCACGCACGAGGTTGGCGGTTTCCTTGCGCAGCTGGCCCTGCCCATCGGCCAGGGCGCGCACCTGCTCGAAGAGTGTCGCATAGGCATCGATGCGCGCCTTCTCGACCCCCTGCACCTGCTGCTCGAATTTTTCCAGGGTGCTGCGGATCGGCGAGACCAGCTCGCCGATTGCCTGCTGGCGCTTTTCCAGCTCGCTCTGCGCCGCCGACTGCTGCCGGTCGAGCGCGGTCTTCGCCAGGTCGAGAAAGGCCTGGTTGTTGCGCTGGAGCGCCTCGGCCGACAGCGCCCGGAAGGCATTCGCCAGCGCGCCGCGCGCCAGCCACATCAGCCCGGCCCCGAGCAGCAGGCCGAAAATGAAGGAAAGCAGCAGTTCCATGGTGAAAGTCAGCGCTGGCGGGACGGCAGCCGGTGCAGATCAGTACTTGATGCGCGCGTAATAGGTCTTCTCGGCGGCGGCGCGCGCCTCGCCAAGCGTATGGATGCCCATGTCGGCCAGCGCCGGCAGCATGCGCAGGAAGACCTCGGCGGTGACGATCGCATCGCCCAGCGCGGTGTGGCGGCCGATGATCGTGATGCCGAGCCGTTCGGCGATCGCCTCGAGCTTGTGCGACTCCTGGTTCGGATGGATCACCGCGGAGAGCAGCAGGGTATCGAGCACGGGCTGGGTGAAGCGGATGCCGAGCCTGTCCTCCTTGAGTTGCAGGAAGCGCATGTCGAAGGCCGCGTTGTGCGCGACCAGCACCGTGCCCTCGCAGAAGCCGTGGAACTGCGGCAGGATCGTCGCGATCGTCGGCTGGCCGCGCACCATCTCCTCGGTGATGCCGTGGATCGGGATGCCCTCGGGGCGCAGCGGGCGCTGCGGATCGATGATCTGGTCGATGTTCTCGTGGCGCAGCAGGCGGCCATTGACGATGCGCACCGCGCCGATCTGGATGATCTCGTCACCCTCCGATGGCTGCAGGCCGGTCGTCTCGGTATCGAATACCGTGTAGGCCAGGCTCGCCAGCGGCGTATCGTCGTTGGCGTGATCCTCGCCGGCACGATGGAACAGGTCGAAATCGTAGAACTCCGGACGGCTTTCGATATGCACCAGTCCGGCGCCATCACCCACATCCTGAGCCATCGCCACCGGAATCTCGAGGCGGAAGAAGGACTGCTGGATCGCCGACTCGCGGCCGCAGGAAAGCTGCCCGCCGTGACGGTCGGTCACGTCGCGGAGGGTCAACGGCGTGGTTTCGCCGCCTACCGACATCGGCTCCAGCTGCCAGCCCAGCAAGGTCTCGGTAGACACCGCGGTGCCCGACCAGCGCAGGTCGAGCAGCACCATGTGCCGCGCATGCATGAGCCGCAGGCGCACCAGTTTGATGGCGAAGCTCTCCTCCAGCTTCGAAGCGAGGTAGGTCAGCGCCTGTGTCAGCGAGTAACTGTCGACCTTGACCCACAGATCCTCGGCCACCTCGTCGATCTTGGCGGTGATGCCGAGCCGCCCCTCGATGCGCCGGCTCACGGCGGTCACCAGGTCGGCACCCAGCATCTCCTCGAGCGGCCAGCGGCTGACCAGCGTGCGCGCATAGTCCTGCGCCGACTGGTTGAGCCGGACGGTGAGGATCTGCACCTCGTCATGGATCGCGTCGGCCACCGCCTGCGCCTGCGCGGCCCCGGCAGCGCCTTGCAGCGCCTGCAGGTTGCTGCGGATGCCGGCCAGCGCGGTGCGCGTGTCGTCGGCCAGTATCTGCACGGTGCGGTCGCATTGCGCGCCGCTTTCGAGCATCTTGGTGATGTTCTCCATCACCAGCACGTAGCCCCCGATGCTGCGCTGCGGCTCGGCAGCCGCTTCGCTCCGGGCTGACGCGACGGCGATCACCGGTGCCATCTGCACGCGGATCAACTGGCCGGCACGCGTGGTGGTGATGAAGTTCGCGAGCGGCTGGCTGCCCTCGCGCTCGAGCCGGTGCTGCAGGGTTTCCAGCGAATGGCCGATCAGCGAACGGTCGAACACGCCATAGATCGAGCGCCCCAGGCCGATCAGCGCACCGGCGGCATGGGCGTCGGGGACGAGCGCGCGCGCCTGCAGGCGGGCACGGTTGTTGTAGAGCAGGATGCGGCCGTCGAGGTTGCAGACGATCACCGGCATCGGCAATTCGGCGACCAGCGCGGCGAGCCGGTTCTTTTCCTCCTCGACCGCCGCCTTGGCATGGGCGATGCGCGCCTCCACATCGGCGAGCAGGGCGTCGCGCTGCTGGGCGAGATCATTCGCGGCGCGGCCGAGTTCCTGAATCTCAGGCGGCCCGTCGAGGGTGACCCGGAAGTTGCGGTTGGCGCCGAGCATCAGGCGCAGCGTCTCGGCCATCGCCATCAGCCCGCGCACGTACTGCTTGAACAGATTGCGCAGCAGCTGTACGCCGAGGAATAGTGCGACGATGGTCATCATGCCGCCGATCGGCAGCCAGCGATCCACAGCTTCCAGGAAATGGGCACGCGCCTCGCCCTGCAGTTCGCTGTAAACGATGCCGGCCGTCAACAGAAACGGGGCGGTCATCAACAGCACCAGAATTGCAATCGCCAGAATGTAGCGTGTCCTTGCGCTCATGAAATACTGCCGTTCCGCATTGCGCTGTTCGTGGGATTATTTCTGGTGCCGACACCCGGACTCGAACTGGGGACCTACCGCTTACAAGGCGGTTGCTCTACCAACTGAGCTATGCCGGCACGCGGGCCGAATTATAACTGACCACCCCGTTCGCATTCCTCTAAAATCGATCGCTCCGCCGACCGATTCATTCCGGATGCAAGCTACCCAGCACAACCGAGACATCGCGCTGCACCTGTTGCTGGTGTGCAGTTCGTCCGCGCTGGTCGAGCAGCTGACGGCCGGCTGGCAGTGGGATGGGCCACAACCGGTTTGCGTTGCCGTCCCCGGCCTCGCCCCCCTGCGTGCGAAGCTGCGCGAGCAGCCCTGGGACGCGGTACTGCATTTCCTGAACCACACGGCCTGCACCCCCGCGGCCACGCTGAAGACGCTGCGCGACCGCAATCTGGACACACCCCTGATCGTCGTCGCCGAGGCGACCGACCAGCGCGCGGCGATGAAGGCCCTGCGTGGCGGGGCGCACGACATCGTGTTTCTCGACCGGCTCAACCGTCTTCCCGCCGCGGTCGAACGCGAAGTCCGCGAGGCAGGCCAGCGGGCCGACCACCGGGCGGCGCTGGAAATGCTCCACGACAGCGAGGCGCGCTTCCGCGCGCTGGCGACCAACCTGCCCGGCCTCGTCTTCAACCTGCAGCGTGATACGCAAGGCAGCTATCGCTTCCTCTACGTCAGCGAAGGCTGCGTGCGCCTGCTCGGCATTCCGCAACATGAACTGCGCGGCGCGGCACGGCGCTTCTTCGACACCCTGCTCGCCGCCGATCGCCGCTCCCTGACCGAGGCACTCGAGGAATCCGCCCGCAGCGGCAACCCGCTGCTCTGGGAGGGCCGCCTCAAGGACGGCGAGCGCTGGATCGACATGCGTTCCCTGCCGCATCGCAACGACGAGGGGACGGTGCTGTGGACCGGCATCGCCACCGACATTTCGCGCACCAAGAACACCGAGGCCGCCCTGCGCGAATCGCGCGCCCAACTGGCCGCCCTGTCCTTCCACCTCGAGGCCGCCAAGGAAGAGGAGCGGGAAAAAATCGCCCGCGACATCCACGACGAACTCGGCAGCATCCTCGTCCGCCTCAAGATCGAGGCGGCGTTGCTGGCCAGCAAACTGCCCGACCACCTGAGCGGCAAGGCCCGGTCGATCGAGAAACTGCTCGACCAGGCGATGGGCACGGCCAGCCGGGTCGCGCGCCAGCTGCGTCCCGGCATCCTCAAGGAATTCGGCCTCGCCGCGGCCATCGAATGCCAGGCCGACGATTTCGCCCACAGCACGGGCATCACCTGCCGCACGCAATGCGACGAGGGCATCGAGCTCGACGCCGATACCTCGCTCGCGCTGTTCCGCATCGTGCAGGAAGCGCTGACGAACATCGCCAAGCACGCGCGCGCCTCGCTCGTCGTCGTGCGCATGAAACGCGAAAACGGTAATATCGCGCTCGAGATTCGCGACAACGGTCGCGGCATCGCCGAGCGCGACATGGAGAAGCCGAAATCCTTCGGCCTGCGCGGCATCCGCGAACGAGTGCAAAGTCTTGACGGCGCTTTTCACATCGCCACGGCGGAACAGGGCGGTACCCTTCTGATCCTCAAGGTACCGGACCGCCGCAGCGACGAAACCGCCCCCAGCGAACCCGAGGAAGCCATCCAGCAGGATCTGTTCTGACATGTCGGAAAAAATTCGTGTCCTCATCGCCGACGACCACGCCATCGTGCGCCAGGGCTTCAAGCAGATCTTTTCCGAGACCGAGGATCTGGTCGTCTGCGGCGAGGCCGACGACGGCGTCGATGCCCTGCAGGTCGCCCGCCAGAACGAATGGGATGTCTTCCTGCTCGACATCTCGATGCCCAACCGCAACGGCATCGATACCCTCAAGCAGCTCAAGCGCGAGTTCCCCAAGCAGCCGGTGCTGATCCTCAGCATGCATCCGGAGGAGCAATACGCCCTGCGCGCGCTCAAGGCCGGCGCTTCCGGCTATCTCACCAAACAAAGCGCCCCGGACCAGCTCGTCACGGCGATCCGCCAGGTCGCGCGCGGCAAGAAGTATGTCAGCCCCGGCGTCGCGCAGCAGCTCGTGGAAGCCATCGCCGACGATACCGAGAAGCTGCCGCACGAGCGCATCACCGATCGCGAGTATCAGGTGCTGGTGCTGATCGCCAAGGGCAAGCCGCTCACCCAGATCGCGGACGAACTGAATCTCGGCGTCGCCACGGTGAGCACCTACCGTGCCCGCCTGCTGGAAAAGATGGGGCTCAAGAGCACCGCCGAACTCATCCACTATGGCCTGCGCCATGGCCTCGTCGAATAAACCGTCCCGATGAACCCGTTCGAAATCGCGCGCGAAACCCTGAAGCGGCTCGCCCAGCAGCGGACGCCCCCGACGCCCGACAATTACCGCTCGCTTTATTACGAGATCGCCGGAACAGTCGAGCACGAAACCTTTCCGGAAAAGTCCTTCAAGGCGCTGGCCGGCAGCCTGCCGCGCGGCACCCCCGAGCAGCTGCGCTTCGCGCGCCAGCTCGACGGTGCCATCGGCGACCGCAACTGGGATGGACTCAAGTCCGCCCTCGCTGACCTGCTGAACAAACACGCCGCCGAGCCGCCGAACTGGTCAGCGCTAATCCGCGACCTGGTGCTGAGACTCGAAGCGCGCCAGGCCGACCTGACGCCGGCCAGGAAGCGCGAAGCGCTCGACCATGTGCTCAGCTCCTCGACCGCGCCCGACCTGCTCTACACGCGCCTGCAGGGTTTGTTGAAAAACTGGGCTCAGGGCGGGGCGCTGGAAACCGCCACCGAGGCCGCCCCCCCTGCCGAAACCGCCGCCGACAGTTCGGGTGCCGTCCCGCCAGCGCCGACTTCTGCATCGCCCGCCGCCCCGCCGGCCGGCAACACGACGGCGGACTTGCTCGATCTGCTGGCCCAGCTGCTGGAAACCGCCATCGGCATCGTACTCGCCGACAGCCCCGAGATGGCCGCCGAGGCCGCGCGCCTTGCCCAGGCCGCACGGAGTGCGCGCAGTCCGGCCGAGATCGCCGCCCTGATCGCCGAGATGAAGCGCTTCGGCTACCGCCTGCATTTCGTCGCCGAGGACCAGGCGGAATTGCGTGCGTCGCTGCTGCATCTGCTGCACCTGGTGATCGACAACATCAACGAACTGGTCATCGACGACCAGTGGCTGCAGGGCCAGATCGCCACCGTGCTCGAACTCTTCGGCCAGCCGCTCAACCTGCGGCAGCTCGACGAAGTCGAGCGGCGCATGAAGGACGTGATCTACAAGCAGAGCGCGCTGAAGAAAAGCCTGACCGATGCGCAGGATCAGCTCAAGGCGATGCTCGCCACCTTCGTCGACCGCCTCGCCGGCTTTTCGGCCTCGACCGGCAACTATCACGACAAGATCGAACAGTGCGCCGACAAGATCAGCAAGGCCAGCGACATCTCCGAGCTGACCGCGGTACTCGACGAGGTGATGCACGAAACCCGCGCCGTCCAGCTCGACGCACAACGCACGCATGACGAGCTGCAGGAAATGCGCAAGAAGGTCGAGGCAGCCGAAAGTGAAGTGGCGCGCCTGCAGCAGGAACTCGCCAGCGCCAGCGAACTGGTGCGGCACGATCCGCTCACCGGCGCACTCAACCGCAAGGGCATGGACGACGCGCTCGACACCGAGGTCGCACGGACAAAACGCCATGGCAGCCAGCTCTGCCTGGCCCTGCTCGACATCGACAACTTCAAGAAGCTCAACGATTCGCTCGGCCATGCCGTCGGCGATGCCGCGCTCGTGCATCTGGCCAAGGTGGTCGGGGAAACCATCCGTCCCGAGGACACGCTGGCGCGTTACGGCGGAGAAGAGTTCGTCGTGCTCCTGCCCAACACCGCGCTCGAAGATGCCATCACGGCCATGACGCGCGTGCAGCGCGAACTTACGCGGCGCTTCTTCCTGCACAACAACGACAAGGTACTCATCACCTTCAGCTGCGGCGTCGCGGAACTCGGTGCCGACGAGACGGCACCCGCTGCCCTCCAGCGCGCCGACAAAGCCATGTACCTCGCCAAGCGCGCCGGCAAGAATCGCGTGTTGGCAGGCTGAGCCTGTTTCACCACTAATTTCGTCAACTACATTGACGCACCTGCAGCATTTGTTGCATAATGGCGGCCTGCCGCGGGGTGGAGCAGTCTGGCAGCTCGTCGGGCTCATAACCCGAAGGTCGCAAGTTCAAATCTTGCCCCCGCAACCAGAAATACCTCAATAAGGCCAACTACTTAGCGGTGGTTGGCCTTATTCATTTGGAATTCAGCCAAACCTCTGGCCCATTCATGGCCCACCAGTGGCCCA